>NZ_JARWAM010000005.1:0-326990 GCF_031451695.1 Franzmannia qiaohouensis | reverse complement strand
ATCCCTTGCCGAACTCAGCAGTGAAACCGCTCAGCGCCGATGGTAGTGTGGGGTCTCCCCATGTGAGAGTAGGTCATCGTCAGGCACCTATACCGAGAAAACCCCAAGCATCCTGTGCTTGGGGTTTTTTCATATCCAGACGCCCCAGTCTCGAGAGAGATCGGGGCTTCGCTATTACCAGAACCCCAGCTTCGAAAGAGGCTGGGGTTTCGTGGTTATGGGCTAAGTCAGCCCGGCTGGCGGCAGAGCCCTTCGAGGGCTTCGATCAGGCTGTCCATCTCATCGTCGGTACCGATGGAGATACGCATGAAGTCGCGCAGTGCTTCGGTGTTGAAGTGTCTCACCAGGATCGCACGCTCACGTAGTCCGGCGAATAGCTGGGCGGCGTCGACCTGGGGGTGTCGAGCGAGCACGAAATTGGCCTGGGACGGCAGCACCTCGAAGCCTAGCTCGCTCAGGCGCCGACGGGTGCGCTCGCGGGTGGTGATGACCTTCTCGCGGCACGCCTCGAAGTGTTCGGTGTCCAGCAGGGCGGCGACGCCGGCGGCATTGGCGATGCTGTCGATGGGGTAGGAGTTGAACGAGTTCTTGATGCGCTCCAGGCCCTCGATGAGCTCGCGGGAGCCAATCGCATAGCCGAGCCTGAGGCCTGCCAGGCTGCGCGACTTGGAGAAGGTGCCGGTCACCAGCAGGTTGGGATAGCGGGATACCAGCGGGACGGCGCTCTCTCCGCCGAAGTCGACGTAGGCTTCATCCACCAGCACCACGCACTCACGAACACGCTCGAGCAGTGCGGCGATCGCCTCGCGGCCATGACCGTGGCCGGTTGGTGCATTGGGGTTGGCGAAGATCACACCTCCGCTGTCGGCACTGAAGGCTTCCAGCGGCACTTGCCATTCGTCGCCCAGTGCCAGGGTGCGGTAGTCGATACCGTACAGCCGGCAGTAGACCGGGTAAAAACTGTAGGTGATGGCCGGCATCGATAGCGGCTTGTGCTGGCAGAAGAAGGCCTGGAAGGCCAGTGCTAGCACCTCATCGCTGCCGTTACCGACGAACACCTGGTCGAGCTCGACGCCGTGGACGTCGGCAAGCGCCTGGCGCAGGGCAGTGGCCTCGGGGTCGGGATAGAGTCGCAGATGATCGATGGGGTAGTCGCGCAGCGCCTGCTCGACGCCGGGCGCCGGCGGGTAAGGGTTCTCGTTGGTGTTCAGCTTGATCAGCTGTTCGCGTGGCTGCTCGCCGGGCACGTAGGGAGTCAGCTCCCGGACGATCGGGCTCCAGAACTTGCTCATGGTCACTCGCATAGACAGGGGGCGCATGGGCGCCTGTGGATAGCACTTTGGTCATGGTGACGCGGCCTCGGGCGCAGCGCAAGCACCGGTCATGCTAGGCTGTGGCGCTCTGCACAGGGAACGCTCGATGATTGCTCAAATTCTCGCCACGCTGCTGCCGGTGTTTCTGATCGCCGGCTGCGGAACGCTGTATGGGCGCTTCCGCACCCCGGACATTCGCGGGCTCAATACGCTCAACATGGAGCTGTTCGTTCCGATGCTGGTGTTTGCCGTCCTCGCCGACGGGCAGGCGCCGCTGGAGGAGTATGCCGGCCTTGCCGCCGCAGCGGCCATCGTGGTGCTGGGGTCGGGGCTGTTGCTGTGGCCGTTGGTCAAGTGGCTGGGCCTGGAGCCCAAGACCTTCCTGCCGCCGATGATGTTCAACAACTCCGGCAATATGGGAATCCCGCTGCTGGTACTGGCCTTCGGCGAGGCGGCGCTGCCCGCGGCGGTGGTGGTGTTCATCGTCGAGATGCTGCTGCATTTCTCGGTGGGGCTGTACATGCTCAACCCGCGAACGCCGATGTGGCGTCTGCTGCGCATGCCGATCGTGCTGGCCAGCATCGCCGGCCTGGCGGTCAACCTCAGCGGCGCGATGCTGCCCGGCTGGCTGCTGGAGACGCTGCACATGCTGGGCAGCGTCTGCATTACGCTGATGCTGTTCGCCCTCGGCGTGCGCATGCTCGACATCGACTTCGGCGACTGGAAGACCGGGGCGCTGGGGGCGGTGCTGTGCCCGCTATCGGGGCTGATCATTGCCGCGCCGCTGGTCTGGCTACTCGATCTGACCGGCCTGCAGGCGGCGACGCTATGGGTATTTGCCGCCCTGCCACCGGCGGTACTCAACTACCTGGTCGCTGAACAGTACCGCCAGGAGCCCCAGAAAGTCGCCTCCTTGGTGCTGATCGGCAACCTGGGCAGCCTGGTGGTGATGCCGATCGTGCTGGGATTGTTGTTCGCTTACGGAGGCTGAGTGAACCGAGGCCTTGATTAGCCCTCTAACGATCTCCATCTATACAGGCACACGTTCACTACAAGGAATCACGATGGCTTATTCGACCTTGTTGTCGCCACTGACCGTTGGCAGCCTCGAACTGCCCAATCGAGTGATCATGGCGCCGCTGACCCGGGCGCGCACGCCGGACGGCGTGCCTGGCAAGCTGCAGCAGCGCTACTATGCCCAGCGCGCCAGTGCCGGGCTGATCATCAGCGAAGCCACCAATATCTCGCCCACTGCCCGCGGCTATGTCTATACCCCTGGGATATGGAGCGATGAGCAGGTGCTGGGCTGGAAGGGCGTGGTCGATGCCGTGCACCGCGAGGGTGGGCGTATCGCCCTGCAGCTATGGCACGTTGGCCGGATCTCGCATGAGTCGGTACAGCCCGGCGGTCAGGCACCGGTGGCGCCCAGCGCGCTGCGTGCCGAAGGCGCCAACTGCTTTATCGAGTTCGAGGACGGTAGCGCCGGCCAACACCCGACCAGTACCCCTCGCGCACTGGAGACCGACGAGCTGCCGGCGATCATCGCCGACTATCGCCATGCGGCTCACAACGCCAAACGCGCCGGCTTTGACATGGTCGAGGTGCATGCCGCCAACGCCTATCTGCTGCAGCAGTTCATGGCCACCGGCAGCAACCGCCGCAACGACCGCTACGGTGGCAGCGTGGTGAATCGCGCGCGGCTGGTCCTGGAAGTGGTCGATGCGGTTTGCGAGGTAATGGGGCCTGGCCGTGTTGGCATCCGTCTATCGCCGTTCATCGAGATCTTCGGGCTGCAGGACGATGAACCCCAGGCGATGATCGACTATCTGGCCGAGCAGCTGTCGCGCCGCGGTATCGCCTATGTGCACATCAACGAGCCGGACTGGACCGGCGAAGGGCCGCAGTTGAGCGACGACTTCCGCCGCGGACTGCGTGAGCAATTTAGCGGCACCCTGATCTACTGCGGCCACTACACGGCGCCGCGCGCAGAGGCGTTGATCGAGAACGACCTGGGCGACGCCGCGGCCTTCGGCAGGCCGTACATTGCCAATCCCGATCTGGTCGAGCGCTTTGCCGAGGATGCCGAGCTCACTGAGCCGGATCCGGCGACGTTCTATGGTGGCGGTAGCGAAGGCTATACCGATTACCCGCGGCTGGCCGAAGCCACCGCGTGAACATGGCAGGCGCGCGGAACTGTCCGTGCGGCGTGCTTGTCGGTTATGCTGTGAGGTAGTGGTCGCGGTTCGCGACACTTAGGCCCAATGGTTAGGAGGACTCTCATGCGAATCAGGACGTTGCTGGCCGGTTCCGCCGTGCTTGCCGTGATGGCGGGCTGCGCCGCCGGCCCGACGGAAGGCCCCGCGCCGGACATGGCCGCAGACGGGGAGGCGGTCTATCAGGGCACGCTACCCTGCCGCAACTGTGCCGGCATCGACATCGATGTGCGGATGATGGGCGATGAGCAGAGCGCCGACGAGGAGCGTACCTTCGCTCTCGAGGCCAGCTATCGCGAACATCCCCAGGATCCGCCCAGCGAGAACTATACCGGGAACTGGGAAGTCCTCAGCGGCAGCGCCGATGACCCCAACGCCACCGTCTACGAACTGACGCCGGCAAACGAAGGGCAGATCTACTACTTCCTGCGCGTGGATGACACCACGCTGGAACTGATCGACCCCGAGCGCCGGCGTTTCGAGAATAACGACATGCTGCAGCTGCAGCGTCAGTAAACGACGCATGCGGTAGCACAGCGGGGCGGCCTTCGGGCCGCCCCGCTGCGTTGCGGGAGTCGGCGCCGTGGGCCCCGGCTGCTAGAATGCACCCTCGTTTGCATGGGATGCCAATATGGCCAAGGCGAAGAGTGCGTTCGTATGCACCGAGTGCGGTGCCGAGTACAGCAAGTGGCAGGGCCAGTGTTCGAGCTGCCGTGAATGGAACACCCTGAGCGAGGTGCGCCTGGCCTCGGCGCGGCCGGGTGGCGGTGCCGCGCCGTCGACCACTGGCCGCAGCGGCTACGCCGGGATCGTGTCCCGCGAGGTAATCCACCTGGCAGCGGTGGACCTCAGTGAAGTGCCGCGCTTCTCGTCGACCTTCGGCGAGTTCGATCGCGTGCTCGGCGGTGGCCTGGTGCCGGGCTCGGCGGTGCTGCTCGGCGGCCACCCGGGGGCCGGCAAGTCGACCCTGCTGCTGCAGACCGCCTGCAAGCTGGCCCAGCACAAGTCCGCCCTCTACGTTACCGGCGAGGAGTCGCTGTCCCAGGTGGCGATGCGCGCCCACCGCCTGCAGCTGCCTACCCAGGGGCTGAAGATGCTGGCCGAGACCAGCGTCGAGACGATCCTCGCCGTCGCCGAGCGTGAACGCCCCGAGGTACTGATCATCGACTCGATCCAGACCATGCACCTCGACGATATCGCCTCGGCGCCGGGAGGCGTGGCCCAGGTGCGTGAATCCGCCGCAGCGCTGACCCGCTTCGCCAAGCAGTCCAACACCGTACTGTTGCTGGTGGGGCACGTCACCAAGGACGGCTCGCTGGCCGGACCCAAGGTGCTGGAGCATATGATCGACGCCTCGCTGCTGCTCGAGGGCGGCGCCGACTCGCGCTTCCGCACCCTGCGCGGCCAGAAGAACCGCTTCGGCGCGGTCAACGAGCTGGGCGTGTTCGCGATGCTCGAGCACGGCCTCAAGGAGGTCAAGAATCCCAGCGCGATCTTCCTCTCGCGCAGCGAGGAGCAGAGCTCGGGCAGCCTGGTAATGGTGGTCTGGGAGGGCACCCGGCCGATCCTGGTCGAGGTGCAGGCGCTGCTCGACGACTCGGCGCTGGGTAATCCGCGCCGCGTGGCGGTGGGCCTCGATCACAATCGCCTGGCGATGCTGCTGGCGGTGCTGCATCGCCATGGCGGCCTGTTCACCGGCGACCAGGACGTGTTCCTCAACGTGGTCGGCGGGGTCAAGGTGCTCGAGACCAGCGCCGACCTGGCGGTACTGCTGGCAGTGGTGTCGAGCCTGCAGAGCCGCCCGCTGCCCCGCGAACTGGTGGTATTCGGCGAGGTCGGCCTGTCCGGTGAGATTCGCCCGGTGCCGAGCGGTCAGGAGCGTATCGTCGAGGCCGCCAAGCACGGCTTCACCCGCGCCATCGTACCGCGCGGCAATGCGCCCAAGAGCTCGCCGCCGGGTATGCAGGTGATCGCCGTCGACAAACTCGCCGAAGCGATCGAGGCGCTGTGATGCCGTCAGCTAGACTCAATTCAATCACTGCCGCAAGGAGAGCCCGATGAGTGCCATTCGTCTGACCCAGTACAGCCACGGTGCCGGCTGCGGCTGCAAGATCGCCCCGGACGTGCTCGACAGCATTCTCGCCAAGGCTGGCCCCGGCGCCGGCCACAAGCGGCTGATCGTCGGCAACCAGGGGCGCGAGGACGCCGCGGTTTACGATCTCGGCGACGGCCGCGGGATGATCGCCACCACCGACTTCTTCATGCCGATCGTCGATGATCCCTTCGACTTCGGCCGCATCGCCGCCACCAATGCCATCAGCGATGTCTATGCCATGGGCGGTACGCCGGTGCTGGCGCTGGGCATCCTCGGCTGGCCCCTCGACAAGCTGGGTGCCGACATCGCCGGCGACGTGGTGGCCGGGGCCCAGGCGGTGTGTCGCGAGCTGGGTCTGGCGCTGGCCGGTGGCCACTCCATCGATGCCCCGGAGCCGATCTTCGGCCTGGCAGTCAACGGCCTGGTCGATCTCGAACACCTCAAGCTCAACAACGCCGCCAAGCCCGGTGACCTGCTCTACCTGACCAAGCCGCTGGGCGTCGGCATGCTGACTACCGCCGAGAAGCGGGGGCTGATCCAGGCCGGCCATCAGGGCCTGGCCCGCGAGACCATGCTCAAGGCCAACGACATCGGCATGGCGCTGGCCAAGGTCGAGGGCGTGCACGCCATGACCGATGTCACCGGCTTCGGTCTGGCCGGCCACCTGGCCGAGGTGTGCACCGCCAGCGGCGTGGCCGCGCGGATCGATTTCAAGCAGCTGCCACGCCTGGCCGAGGCCGAAGCCTACCGCCGCCAGGGCGCGGTGCCGGGGGGTAGCGACCGCAATCGCCAGGCGCTGGGTGAAAGCCTGCCGGCGATGGACGAGGCGCACTGGCAGTGGCTGTGTGACCCGCAGACCTCCGGCGGCCTGCTGCTATCCGTACACCCCTCCTGGGAAGACGACGTCGAGCGTATCGGCCGTGCCCACGGCATCGAACTGCAGCCGTTCGGCGAGGTGGTCAAGGCCGACGGCCCGGTACTGATTCGGGTGAGTCGATGAGCGAGCTGCCGCAGGTCTCCCCTGACCTGGCCTTGCTGAGCGAGGGCCGTACGCTGATCGACGTGCGCGCTCCGGTAGAGTTTGCCCAGGGTGCCCTGCCTGGCGCCGTCAACCTGCCGCTGATGGACGACGAGGAGCGCCACCGGGTGGGGATCGCCTACAAGCAGCGGGGGCAGGCGAGCGCCATTGCGCTGGGCCAGCAGCTGGTCAGCGGCAGCCTCAAGGCGAGCCGCGTCGAGGCCTGGCAGCGGCTGCTGGCCAGGCACCCGGACGCCATCGTCTACTGCTTCCGCGGCGGGCTGCGCTCCCAGGTCGCCCAGCAGTGGCTGGCCGAGGCCGGCCTGGAGCGGCCGCGCATCCGCGGCGGCTGGAAGGCCATGCGCCAGGCGCTGTGTGCACGCATCGATGCCGCCGCCGAACAGCCGTTGCTGGTCGTGGGCGGCCTGACCGGCTGCGCCAAGACGGCGCTGATCCAGCGCCTGCCCGGCGGTCTGGACCTGGAAGCGTGCGCGCGGCACAAGGGCTCGGCCTTTGGTCGCCATCCGCTGCAGTCGCCCTCGCAGATCGACTTCGAACACGACATGGGCCGCCGGCTGCTGGCACTCCCGGGGCCGCTGGTGGTGGAAGACGAGTCACGCCATATCGGTGTGGTCAATGTGCCGCTGACGTTCTGGCACGCCATGCAGCAGGCGCCGCGGGTTCGCGTCGAGATGCCGCTGGACTGGCGGCTGGCGCAGATTCGCAAGGATTACATCGATGACCTGTGGGAGGTATATCGCTCGCAGTTCGGCGAGTGGCTGGGCTGGGCGCTGATGCGCAAGCAGCTGGCCTCGTCGCTGGCGCGACTCGCCAAGCGGCTCGGTAGCGCCCGGCTGGCGCGGCTGCAGCGTCTTCAGCAGTTGGCCTTCCGCGAACATGCCCATGGCGACCGCCAGGCCCACGAGGCGTGGCTGGCGCCGCTGCTCACCGAGTACTATGACCCCATGTACCGCCATCAGCTGGAGAAGGGCGAACAGGCGTTTCTCCACGTCGGCGACTGGGACAGCTGCCTGGCCGCGGCCCGCGACTGGTCAGCCAGGCACGCTGCGCAGCCAGTCGAGCAGCACGCGGTCGAGTAGCGAGGCGAGCTGGTCGAAGCGCCGCGGTTCGCCGAGGATCTCGTCGCGGGGTTGGATGAAGCGCCGATTGGCGTCGGCTGCCAGCTCGGGCTGTGCGTCGAGATGTGCACGCACGCTGGGTTCGGTGGCTTCGAGGTGGCACTGCAGCGCTACCACCCGGCCAGCGTCCCAGCTGAAGCCCTGCACCGGGCTGGCGGCGCTGGCGCCGAGCGGTAGCGCGCCTTCGGGAAGGCCGAAGATGTCGCGGTGGCACATGAAGGCCTCGAACTGCTCGGGCAGGTCGAACGGGCTGTCCTCGGCCAAGGTGACGCGATGAAAGCCGAGCTCCGGGTAGGTGCCCGGCGAGACGATGGCCCCCAGGCCCTCGGCGATCAGCCCGGCGCCGAAGCCGACGCCGAGCAGCGGTTTGCCGCTCTTCAGCGCACGCTGGATCAGCTTGCGCTCGCGGCTGAGCCAGTCGGCGTGGGTCGGGTCGAGATCGAGCGGCGCATCGAGCACGATCAGCGCGTCGCAGTCCTCGAGCCGCGGTGGCGCCTCGCCGCGGTGCAGCAGGCAGCCGTTGTAGCTGTGACCCATGCCGGTCAGCCAGTCGGCGAACCGTGCGGGGCCCAGGTGGTCGGCGTGTTGCAGAAAGTAGATGTGCATATCGATCCATGATGAACACGCCGCCGCGTGACTGTCCAGCGGCGGCGAGATGATGGAGGTGGCTAGTGGCCAATGCTGCGCTGCTTGAACAGATCTACACCATCGTCGCGCAGATACCTGCCGGCCGCGTGACCACCTATGGGCGGGTCGCCAAGATGACCGAAGGCGCCACCCCGCGCATGGTCGGCTCGGCGATGCGCCATCTGCCCGATGGCCACGGCCTGCCCTGGCATCGCGTGATCAACGCCACGCGTCGCGTAACCGATCACGGCGGTGCCCAGCGCCAGCGCGACAAGCTGCGCGCCGAAGGCGTGGTGTTCGACGCCAGTGGCCGCGTGCCCACCACCCTGCTGTGGCCTTGAGCCCGCTTTTCGTACACGGTGGCCGAGATCGCCACCTCAAGGAGATATCATGAGCGCCTCCGCCCCCGGCTTCAATCAGCGCCTGCGCCAGCTCGGCCCTCGCCAGCGTCAGGCCTTCATGGCCGCGCTCTGCGAGCGACTGCTGCCCAACTATGCCCTGTATGCCGAGAACAGCGGACACGGCGACGTGCGCGGCCTGCGGGTGATTCTCGACCTGGTGTGGGAGTCGCTTGCGGTGCGCGAGGCGAAGATCGACTTCGAGCGCCAGGCCGACAAGCTCGCCGAGCTCGAGCCGCCGGCCAGCGATGACAGCTTCGGGGCGCGGCGGGCGCTTGAGGCGGTGGTGGCGCTGTCGGCGCTGCTCGATACCCTGCGCGGTGATGCCGAGGAGGCGGTGTTCGAAGTCAGCCTCAGCTCCCGCGGCGGGGTGCGCGCCTTCATCGAGCTGAGCGAAGGCGAAGAGGACGATGCGCGGCTGGCCGAGCTGGTGCGCACTCACCCGCTGATGGAGGATGAGCAGGCTTTCCAGGGCGAGGTGCTGGACAGCGTCGAGCGCCACCCGCTCGACCGCGACACGCTCAAGGCGCTGCGCCAGCTGGGGCGCAACGACGGGATCAGCAACCTTGGGCTGTCACTCGACGACGCGTGAGACCACGACTAGAAGCGGATGCCACCAGTGACCATCATGCCAGCGGTGCCGAACACGATCACGTCGCTCTCGAAGCGCCCCCACTGCACGCCGAGGCTGGGCAGGGCGGCCGGGGCAATGCCGTAGTGGTTGAAGGGGATATTGTCCTGGCGCTCATCCTTGTAGCCGCGCAGCAGGCCCGCGGTGAGCTTGGCGCGCACGGTGAGGTTGTCGCTGGGGCGCCATAGCGGGAATTCGCGCCCGGCATAGAAGTACCAGGTCGGCTGGTCGAAGGAGTTCTTGAACCAGGCGGTGCCGGCCAGCCAGCGGTGCGGGTTGTGCAGCTCGACGCTGATCAGGTTTTGCTGGTTGGTATGATCCGGCTGAGGGTTGAAGTGGCGGGTGTAGAGGCTGGTCTGCACCAGCACGTGGTCGAGCTCGAGCGTCGGTGGCCAGTCGAACCGCGACGACTCGGCGGATGCTGCTGAACTGATCGACACTGCCACGCCCACCAGCATCGCGAGTAAGGCCTTCCGTGGTGTCATGTCCATGTCTGCCCTCAGGTTATAGACGCATCTCTATGCCGTGATCGGCCATGTAGCGCTTGGCGTCGGGAATGCTGTATTCACCGAAATGGAAGATGCTGGCGGCGAGCACCGCATCGGTGCCACCTTCGATGACGCCGGCGACCAGGTGGTCGAGAGTGCCGACCCCGCCCGAGGCGATCACCGGCACGCTGACCGCGTCGCTGATCGCGCGGGTCACACCGAGATCGAAGCCGGCCTTGGTGCCGTCGCGGTCCATGCTGGTCAGCAGCAGCTCGCCGGCGCCGAAATCGACCATCTTGCGTGCCCACTCAACGGCATCCAGGCCGGTGGGCTTGCGCCCGCCGTGGGTGAAGATCTCCCAGCGCGGCGGCTCGCCCTCGGCAGAAACCCGCTTGGCATCGATGGCGACCACGATGCACTGGCTGCCGAAACGCTCGGTGGCCTCGCGCACGAACTCTGGATTGGTTACTGCTGCGGTATTGATCGAGACCTTGTCGGCCCCGGCGTTGAGCATGGTGCGAATATCGTCGCAGCTGCGGATGCCGCCGCCCACCGTCAACGGGATGAAGACTTCTCCGGCGATGCGCTCGACCATCTCCACCGTGGTGCCGCGATTCTCGTGGCTGGCGGTGATGTCGAGGAAGGTGATCTCGTCGGCGCCCTGCTGGTTGTAGCGCTTGGCGATCTCCACCGGATCACCGGCGTCGCGAATACCGACGAAGTTGACGCCCTTGACCACACGGCCGGCGTCGACGTCGAGGCAGGGGATGATGCGCTTGGCGAGTCCCATGGATCAGCTCCCGGCCTGGGTGAGTGGGTCGCCCAGCTCGTCACACAGACGCTGGGCCTCGGTAACGTCGAGGCTGCCCTCGTAGATGGCGCGCCCGGTGATGGCGCCGAGAATGCCGTCGCCGGCCACCGCGCTCAGCGCGCGAATGTCGTCGAGGTTGGTGACGCCACCCGAGGCGATCACCGGCAGGCCGCCGACTCGGGCCAGCTCGGCGGTGGCCTCGACGTTGACGCCGCCCATCATGCCGTCACGGGCGATATCGGTGTAGACGATGCTGGAAACGCCGTCGCCGGCGAAGCGCCTGGCAAGCTCGGTGGCCTTGAGCGAGGAGACCTCGGCCCAGCCGTCGGTGGCCACGTAGCCGTCGCGGGCATCGAGGCCGACGATCACATGGCCGGGAAAGGCGCGACACATCTCGCTGACGAAGGCCGGCTCCTTGACCGCCTGGGTGCCGATGATCACATAGGTGACGCCGGCCGCCAGGTAGTGTTCGATGGTCGCCGCGGTGCGGATGCCGCCGCCGATCTGGATCGGCAGGTCCGGGTAGGCGCGGGCGATGGCGGTGACCGCGTCACCGTTGACCGGCTTGCCTTCGAAGGCGCCGTTGAGGTCGACCAGATGCAGACGCCTTGCGCCGGCCTCGACCCAGCGTGCGGCCATTGCCACCGGGTCGTCGCCGTAGCTGGTGGCGTCGTCCATGCGGCCCTGTTTGAGGCGGACGCATTGGCCGTCCTTGAGATCGATGGCGGGAATTACCAGCATGTCGTGTCCTCTTCGGCGCCCGGTCAGGCAGCCATATCCAGAATGAGTCGTCGTGGCGGCGGCAGTGGCGCTCGGCTCACGGCGTCCAGTTGACGAAGTTCTCCAGCAGGCGCAGGCCTGCCGCCGAGCTCTTCTCGGGATGGAACTGGGTGGCGAACACCGGGCCGCGGCCGATCGCCACGTGGGCCTGGGTAGTACCGTAGTCGGTGGTGCCGAACAGTGTGGCGTCGTCGCTGGCATCGACATAGTAACTGTGCACGAAATAGAACCGCTCAGCGTCGTCGATGCCTTCCCACAGCGCGTGGGGCTGGTGCTGGCCCACCTGGTTCCAGCCCATGTGCGGCACCTTGAGGCGGTTGCCGTGGGCGTCGCGCATATCCACCGGGAAGCGCCGCACGCGCCCAGGCATGAAGCCCAGGCAGGTCACGCCGCCGTTCTCTTCGCTGTCGTCGAGCAGCATCTGCTGGCCGACGCAGATGCCCAGCAGTGGCTTCTCGGCCTTGCTCAGCAGCTCGAGCACCAGCCCCTTGACCTCGCTGCGTTCGAGCTCGCCCATGCAGTCGCGAATTGCCCCCTGGCCGGGTAGCACCAGCCGCGTGGCCCCGTGGATGCGGCGCGGGTCGCGGGTGACGACGACGTTCTCGTGGGTGACATGCTCCAGCGCCTTGGCGACAGAGTGCAGGTTGCCCATTCCGTAGTCGATCACGGCGATGGTCATGAGGCGCTCCTTACGAGGTGACGGTGGTGGGGGCTCTGGACATCGCTGCTCACAGGCAGCCCTTGGTCGACGGCATCTGGCCGGCCATGCGCGGGTCTTCGGCAACCGCCATGCGCAGGGCACGGCCGAAGGCCTTGAAGATGGTCTCGGCCTGATGGTGGGCGTTGAAGCCCTTGAGGTTGTCGATATGCAGGGTTACCTGGGCATGGTTGACGAAGCCCTGAAAGAACTCCCAGAACAGCTGGGTATCGAGGCGGCCGATGGCGGCACGGGTAAATTCGACATTCATGAACAGCCCGGCGCGCCCTGAGAAGTCTACCACTACCCGCGACAGGGCCTCGTCGAGGGGCACGTAGGCGTGGCCGTAGCGGTAGATGCCGCGCTTGTCACCGATCGCCTGGGCAAAGGCCTGGCCAAGGGTGATGCCGAGATCCTCGACGGTATGGTGGTCGTCGATGTGCAGGTCGCCCTGGGCCTGGATATCGAGATCGATCAGGCCGTGGCGTGCCACCTGGTCGAGCATATGGTCGAGGAAGGGCACGCCGCTCTCGCCGCTGAGCTGGCCCTGGCCGTCGAGATTCACGCTCACCGTGATCTGCGTTTCCTTGGTGTCGCGAGAAACCGTGGCGGTACGCTCGGTCATGGGGCTGAGTCTCCTGCGCTGGGCGCATTGGCTGGATTCGGAACGCTCCGCATGGCGACGGTGCGGCGGTCGAGCCATCCATTATAGAGAATCGGTCGCCCCATCCGCTACAATGCGGGTCATTGACGGACGATCCGACGCGCCGTCCCGGCCAGGGGAGATCAAACATGCCGGTTACGCTTCATAGGGTCGATCACCGCGACTGGTCAACGGATGACCAGACCGCCCTCGACCTCTCTCGTATCTATGCCGATGCACCCGCCGAGCGCTTGCCTGCGCCCGCCGATGACTTCATCCGCGATCACCTCGAGGGCGGCGGACTGTTCTGCTGCGCCTGCTTCAATGGCCGCCTGGTGGGCGCGGTGGCGGTGAATATCGACGCCGAGGCCTGGTGGTTAGCCTACATCTGTATACGCCAGGCCACCCGCCGACGTGGCGTCGGCTCACGCCTGCTGGCGCTGGTCGGCGAGGCGGCGGCCGCCGAGCGGCGCATGCTGCGGGTGGCCAGCGCGACCCTGCAGATGGGCGACCAGCTACTACTGACCCGGCTTGGCTATCGTGCCTCGCCCGAGGGCGACTATTTCGAACTCAATCCGCGCAGTTCCCAGGGAGGACATCAATGAGAGCGCTACTGCGAACCCTGCTGGCGGTCATCGGGGTACTTGGGCTAGTGGTGGTCGGTGCCGTGGTCTATGTTACCACCTTCTTCGACCCCAACGACCTCAAGCCGCGGCTGATCGACGTGGTTCGCGAACAGACCGGCCTCGAGCTGACCCTCGACGGGCCGCTGTCGTGGTCGTTCTACCCGCGATTGGGAGTTAGCGTGGTCGACGCCGAGGCTTGGCTACCGGATCAGGCCGGCGACGAAGAGGCCTTCGCTGCCCTCGACAAGGCCGAAGTCAGCCTGGCCTTTGCCCCGCTGCTCACTGGTGAAATCGCCATCGAGGGCCTGACGCTCGACGGCATGCGCCTCAACCTCGAACGCGACGCTGAAGGCCAAGGCAACTGGGAAGTGCTCCTCGAACGTCTCGACGAGCGCAGCGAAGAGGCCGCCGAAGCGCTGGCGCCGGCCTCCGCCGGGCCGGCTGCCGGCGAGGATGCAGGGATGCGTGTGGCGCTCAATATCGCCAGCGTCACCCTGCGCGGCAGCGAAGTGCGCTACCGCGACTGGCAGCGCGACCTGCAACTGCGCGTCACCGGCCTTGACGTCAGCGGCAGCAACGTCAATCCGCAGCGCGCCTTCCCGCTCAAGAGCGCTTTCCGGCTCTCGGCCTACCCCGATGCGGCCTGGCAGGAGAGCGACGAGGTCGAGCCGGAGTGGGTCAGCAGCGTGCGCGGCGAAAGCCGGGTACGGCTGGGCCTGCGCGACGGCCGCTACGAGCTCGAGGACCTCAGCCTCGAAACCAGCACCACCCTGGCCGCGCTGGGGGACCGCAAGCAGCAGGCCAACCTGGAGCTGCGCCATCTGGTGGCCAATAGCGAGACTCGGCAGCTGGAAATTGACGGCGGCCGCCTCGACAGCAGCCTGGTGCATCCCGCCGCCGGTGACCGCGCGCTGTCACTGAGCCTGGGCTTCATCGCCGATCTCGACGTCGACGAGCAGCACTTGCATTTGCGCAGCCTTGAACTGAGCGGTCCCGACGACCTCGATCTCAGCGGCAGCGTGACGGTCACCCAGCTGTTCGATGCGCCGCGCTATACCGGCCTGGTGAGCCTGGCGCCGCTGTCGCTGCGGCCGTGGCTGGCGCGCTTCGACGCCCTGCCCGAGACGGCAAGCGACGCGGCGCTTGGCGATGTGGCGCTGACCAGCCCGCTGCAGGGCGACCTGGAACGGTTCAGTTTCACCAACCTGACCATGGTGGTCGATGACACTACCTTCACCGGGCGCCTCGGTGCAGGTCTCGATGGCCAGGCGCTGGCATTCGACCTGCAGGGCGACCACCTGGATCTCGACGCCTATCTGCCGCCTGACGAACCGGCCGCCGAAAGCGCCATGCTGCGCAAGCTGCTGGGTCGCATGGCCTATGCCGACGACGACGAAGCGGCATTGCCGATCGCCTGGCTGGCACCGCTGGACCTCGCCGGAGAGCTGAGCCTCGAGCGGCTCACGGTGCTGGGGTTGGTGATCCGCAACGCCGAGCTGGCCGTTGAGGGCAGCGAGGGCGTGCACCGCCTGTCGCGCTTCGAGGGCCAGCTGTTCGACGGCAGCTTGGCCGCCAGCGGTGAGCTCGACCAGCGCCAGGTGACGCCACGCTGGAGCTTTGCGCCGCGTCTCGAACGTGTACAGGTGGTACCGCTATACGCCGCGCTGGCCGACGAAGAGTCGCCGCTGCGCGGACGCCTGAGCCTCGACGGCGATCTCACCACCCGCGGCGACAACCGCGGCCTGATGACCCGTAACCTGAACGGCACCCTGGCGCTGCGCATCGACGACGGCGCGCTCTTCGACGTCAATGTCTCCCAGGAACTGTGTGGCGTGGTGGCGGCGCTGGACGGCGAAGAGATGAGCCGCGACTGGAGCAGTGATACCCGCTTCGAGCGCGCCGAGGCGAGCTTCACCCTGCGCGACGGCATAGCCCACAACGATGACCTGGAGATCAGCATCCCCGGCATCCGGCTCGACGGCGGCGGCGAGATCAACTTGGCGACCCAGGCGTTCGACTACCGCGCAGCGGCACGCCTGGTCGACTCAGCAGATGCCGCCTGCCGCGTCAATCCGCGCCTCGAGCGCGTGCCGCTGCCGGTGCGCTGCGAGGGCCAATTGAGCGAGGAGAGCAGCGAGTGGTGCCGTTTCGACCGCTCGGCGCTCCAGAGCGCACTGGGCGAGATCCTGCGCGACGAAGCCTCCTCGCGGGCCGTGGAAGAGATCGAAGAGCGCCTCGGTGGCGCCCTGGAAGGGCTCGATGAGCGCCTTGGCGAGGGCGCAGGACGGGAACTTCGCGAGGGGCTGCGCGGTCTGTTTAACTGAAGGCTAGCAAGCCAGTCACCTGCGCCGACGTTCTCGTCGGCGCTTTTTTTATTTCACCCGTCGAGGGATGAGGCTCCAATGACCGATATGCCATCCCCGGTGCTTGCCCCGGATGCCTTTCAGCAGCGCCTGCTGGCCTGGTTCGACGAGCATGGCCGCACGTCGTTGCCCTGGCAGCACGACAAGACCCCTTATCGCGTGTGGGTCTCGGAGATCATGCTGCAGCAGACCCAGGTGGCCACGGTAATTCCCTACTACGAGCGCTTCATGGCGCGCTTCCCCAGCGTCGAGCACCTCGCCGCGGCAGAGCAGGACGACGTGCTGCACCTGTGGACCGGACTCGGCTACTACGCGCGTGGCCGCAACCTGCACAAGGCCGCGCGTCGGGTGGTCGAGCAGCACGACGGCGAGTTCCCGGTGCACAGCCTAGAGGCCATGGCCGCACTGCCCGGCATCGGTCGCTCCACCGCCGGTGCCATCATCAGCATCAGCACCGGGCGTCGTGCGGTGATTCTCGACGGCAACGTCAAGCGGGTACTGGCCCGCCTGCACGCCGAGCCCGGCTGGCCCGGGCGCCCGGCGGTGGAGCGCCGGCTATGGGCATTGGCCGAGCACTACACGCCGGCAGCGCGCCTGCCTGACTACAGCCAGGCAATGATGGACCTCGGCGCCACCCTGTGCCGCCGGGGTACGCCCAGCTGCCTGCTGTGCCCCTTCGAGGACGTCTGCGAAGCGCATGCCCGCGGCGAGGAGAAGCGCTTTCCCGAGTCCAAGCCCAGGAAAGCGCTGCCCGAGCGCAGCACCATCATGCTGCTGCTGCACGACGGAGAGGGTCGAGTGCTGCTCGAACAGCGCCCCGGCGCCGGGCTGTGGGGCGGTCTGTGGTGCTTTCCGCAGTTCGACGACCCTGAGGCGCTCCAGGCTTGGCTCGACGTGCATGCCCCAGAGGCCAGCCAGGAACCGGCCTGGCAGGCGTTTCGCCACACCTTCAGCCATTTCCACCTGCAGATCACGCCGCAGCCGGTCGCCTGCCGTCCAGCGCAGATGGTCAACGCCCCGGGGCGGCTGTGGTATCACCTCGCCGAGCCTGTCACCATTGGCCTGGCGGCGCCGGTCAAGACCCTGCTGGGCAGCCTCGCCCAGCATCTCGACGACGCCTGAACGCTTATCGCAAGGAGTGACCCATGAGCCAGACCGTGTTCTGTCGCAAGTACCAACAGGAACTCGAGGCACTGCCGCAGCCGCCGCTGCCCGGCAAGAAGGGCCAGGAGATCCAGGCTAATGTCTCCAAGCAGGCCTGGGATGAGTGGCAGGCGCTGCAGACCCGCTTGATCAACGAGAAGCACCTCAACCTGCTCGACCCCGAGGCGCGGGCGTACCTGATGGAGCAGCTCGAACGCTTCCTCGACAACCTTGAAACCGACCAGGCCGAGGGCTATGTGCCGCCCAGCCAGTGATCTGGACAGGCATGGCATCCGGTTGATCTAAAAAGGCTTGACGGGGTGAAGGGATTCTAGTTAAATACGTCCCCGTTGGCAGGGGCCAGATAGCTCAGTTGGTAGAGCAGGGGATTGAAAATCCCCGTGTCGGCGGTTCGATTCCGTCTCTGGCCACCACGCTGCTGGGGTATAGCCAAGTGGTAAGGCACCGGTTTTTGGTATCGGCATTCCCAGGTTCGAATCCTGGTACCCCAGCCATCGCCAACCCAGTTTCTGAAGCATCGAGTGGATGCGAGTAGTTGAAGGGTTGCCCGCGCCGGCATAGCTCAGTTGGTAGAGCAACTGACTTGTAATCAGTAGGTCCCGGGTTCGACTCCTGGTGCCGGCACCAAGCGAAGCCTTTGATACATCAAGCATTTGCTCAATATTAAACCGCCCATTTTTGAGGCGGTTTTTTTGTGTCCTGAAACTCCATCCACTACAGGCGGCCGGTCTTTAACCTTGGGCGACAGGCTGGCACGTGCTGGCGGTTTATTTTTCAAGATGTTGATGTCGTAGTATCGCGACGCTATTAAAGTTATTAGAGATTGTGATAAAACAGCATCGTAAGATGCTGGTTTTTTATTGCTTATAATAAATAAACGCCAGTGTCCATAACCTGGGTTATGTGAATTGGCTGCCAGGTGCGTGTTTAAATTACAACTTATTGCGCGCGTTAGTATGCGCTGCGTGACCGAGGCCGCGGGGGAGGCACCTAGCCAAGTTACTATGCTGAAAAAAGAGGTGTGGTCACGATGTAAACCGGGGATAGGTTATGGCAATAGCCATGTAAGGATATAGCAAGAGATGGATGAAAGAAAACCCGACGATGGCCGCGCGGACGAGCTGGAGTCACTAAAGCGGCATTCGGATGCTTATAGTGCTGGTATGACGGGAGCCAGCCACAGGCCTAGCTTGCCGTTCAGCCACTTTATCGATGCCTATGCGCGGCTACTGGACGAACTGTCCAGGCAACTGAGTGAGCTGACGAGCCATGTGATCAACGCGGGCAAGGGGCATGTGGTTCAGCGTTACTCTGATACGGACAAGCAGCTGTATCTGCTGGAGGAGGGTTGGGCATGCAGTAAGCGCTATACCCGAGACAGCAATATACAGCGCCTGGAGCTGTATGTTCCTGATGATATCATGGGCGTGAGGGAGCTCGCTTCGTTGAGCGTGGTATCGGAGATCAGCATGCTGACGCCGGGGCGCATAAGAGTGTTCTCTGGGGAGCAGGTTAACCAGGCTTATGAGACATCTGCGGCGCTGAGAGTGGTGTTCCTGCGCTACTTGGCGGTTCGCGGCAATCTTGTGTTGGACCGCCTAAAGAGCTGTGTCAGTGTCGATGCGCCGACACGTATTATTTATTTGATACTCGAAACTCATACTCGTCTGGTAAACCAGAATGCACTGGTCGGCATGGAGTTTGAATTGCCGCTCACGCAGGAGGAAATAGGAGAATTCCTGGGCTTGTCTGCGGTCCATGTAAGCCGCTCTTTTTCTTTGCTTGAAGAGTATGGTTACTTGAAGCGCGACAGGAATACGATCAAAATCCTGAATTACCAGAAGTCGCTGGACAAGGCCGACTTCTACCGCGAATACATTTATCGTGGCAGCGAGGAGTCGCGTGGCGAGCCTCTCGGGGCAGGCTAACGCTGCCTGTAGGTCGGCGTAAGGGCCTTGAATTGAGCGAGGCCGCCTATATGTTCACCCTGCCCCCCGAGCGCCCGCCGTTGCTGCACGGCTGAGACGGGCGCTCTCGGGCCGCTATTTCTGCATCAACAACCCGATCACAGGCTCCAGGAGGTGATTTGGATGTCGGTACAGACCGCTACCCGCAACGCGCACTACCATTCTCCCGCCGCGCAGCAGCGCGATCCCTATCCGACACGGCTGTCGCAGCCGCTCGACATGCCTTGGCTCAAGCGCCGCGAGGCGGTGGTCAAGGGCAGCGCCGAAGATGGCCCCCTGAGCCAGGCGCAGCTAGATGCCTTCGAGCGCCAGGGCTTTCTATTCGAACCCAATTTCCTTAGCGGCGACGAGCTCGATGCGCTGCGCGAGGAGCTCAAGGCACTAATGTCAAACGAGGACTATGTTGGGCGCGATTTCAGCATCACCGAGCCGGGCGGGGAGGAAATCCGCTCTCTGTTCGCCGTGCATTTTTTGTCTGAACGCTTTCGGCGCCTGGCGCAGGATCCGCGCCTGAAGGGGCGCGCCGAGCAGATCCTCGGCGGCGAGGCCTATGTTCATCAGTCGCGGATCAACTACAAGCCCGGCTTCCAGGGCAAGGGCTTCAACTGGCACTCCGATTTCGAAACCTGGCACGCCGAGGACGGCATGCCGGAGATGCACGCGGTAAGCGCGTCACTGGTGCTCACCGACAATCACCACTTCAATGGTCCTTTGATGCTGGTGCCGGGCTCGCACAAGGTCTTCGTGCCCTGCCTCGGCGAAACGCCGGATGATCATCACAAGCAGTCGCTGAAGATGCAGGAGCTCGGTGTGCCCGGCCGCGAGGCGCTGGGCGAGCTGATCAAGCGCCACGGTATCGAGGCGCCGACCGGTGCGGCAGGGGGGCTGCTGCTGTTCGACTGCAATACGCTGCACGGCTCCAACGCCAATATGTCGCCGGACCCCCGCAGCAACGCATTTTTTGTCTACAATCGTCGAGACAACCGCTGCGTCGCCCCCTATGCGGCAAGGCGTGCTCGGCCGGCATTCCTGGCCCACCAGCCGGATGCAGACTGGTCGCCGTGATGGCGAGAGGCGTCTCGAGCGGCGCATTAGGCGGGGGCGCTGGACTGGCGCGCCCGCTGCGGTAAACTGTGACGCTTATTGTGTAAGCGGCGCCCGAGACGTCGCCTCCCTTTTATTCAGGAGAATATCCCGCCATGCGCTTTGTTCCCCGTTTTACCGATGGCCAGGAATTTCCTCACGCGCTGGGCAAGATCGTCTGCGTTGGTCGCAACTACGCCGACCATGCCAAAGAGCTGGACAACCCGATTCCCACCGAACCGCTGCTGTTCATCAAGCCGTCGACCTGCGCGGTGCCGCTGGACGAGCCGATCGATGCGCCGTTTTCCCGCGGCGACGTGCACTTCGAGACCGAGCTTGCGCTGCTGATCGGCGAGCCGCTGACCCACGCCACCGCCTCGGAAGCCGAGCGTGCGGTGGCCGGTATCGGCCTGGCGCTGGACCTGACCCTGCGTGACGTGCAGTCGCAGCTCAAGGAGAAGGGCTACCCCTGGGAGATCGCCAAGAGCTTCGACGGCGCCTGCCCGCTGTCGCCGTTCCTGGCACTCAACCGCGTGCCCAACTGGAGCGCACTGACCTTCAGCCTGGATATCGACGGCGAGCGGGTGCAGAGCGGCGAAGGCTCCGACATGCTGTTCCCGGTGGCGACCCTGCTGGCCGAGATGAGCCGTCACTTCACGCTGCTGCCGGGCGATGTGGTGCTGACCGGCACCCCACCGGGGGTCGGCGAGCTGCCGCGTGGCGCCGAGCTGCACTTCACCCTGACCGGTGGGCTGGAAGTGGCCACCCGGGTAGTCGACTAGGCATTTGCAAGGTCAACACCAATGCGCCCCCGCAGCCTGGCTGCGGGGGCGCATTGCGTTGGGCCAGCGGCCCTATCACTCGAGGTAGGTGTAGCCCTGCAGGCCGGCGGAGAGGTCGGCGAGAAAGGCCTGGTGCTCCTCGACGCTGAGTTGGCTGGCGTCTAACTGGCTGGCCAGGTGGCGGCGCAGCACTTCGGCATCGAAATTGACGTGGTCGAGGACCTGGGCCACGGTGTCGCCCTGGATGGCATGCGACAGCACCCAGTCGCCGTTGGCGTCGAGGGCGGCGTCCACCGAGTCGGTGTCGCCAAACAGGTTGTGCAGGTCGCCGAGGATCTCCTGATAGGCGCCGACCAGGAAGAAGCCCAGCAGCTTCTCGTCGCCGTCGCGCCACTCCGGGAGCGGCAGGGTGCTCTCCACGCCCTGGCCGTCGACGTAGCTGTCGATACGGCCGTCGCTGTCGCAGGTGATGTCCTGGATCACCCCGCGGCGGCTCGGCGCACGCTCCAGGCCACTCAGCGGCATCACCGGAAAGATCTGCTTGATGCCCCATACGTCGGGTAGCGACTGGAACAGCGAGAAGTTGACGAACAGCTTGTCGGCGAGCTTTTCGGCGAGTTCGTCGAGGATCTCGCGATGCGCGCGGTTGCGCCCGTCGAGGCGCGCCTTGAGCCGCGCGCAGGCGGCGAAGTAGACCGCCTCGCCCTCGGCGCGCGCGACCAGGCCGGCCAGCCCCAGCACGAAGCGGTCCTGCAGCTCGCCCATGGCCTGCACCAGGTCATGGTAGGCCTCGACCAGGCCACGCGGCTCGTGCATGTCGGCCAGGCGGCCGTGGACGCGCCACAGCTCATCGATCTGCGGGTCATCCTCGACCTGGCGCGGCGGCGCCTGGTCTTCGATGCGCTCCTCACCGATCACGTTGGTGATCAGCACCGCGTGGTGGGCGGTCAGCGCGCGGCCCGATTCGCTGATCAGGTGCGGATGCGGCAGGCCTTCGGCCTCGCAGGCCTGGCGGAAGGCCCACACCACGTTGCTGGCGTATTCGCGCATCGAGTAGTTGATCGAAAACTCGCTGCGCGAACGGGTGCCCTCGTAGTCGATACCCAGGCCGCCGCCGACGTCGACGGTGTCCACCGGTGCGCCGAGTTCGCGCAGGCTCTGGTAGAAGCGCGCGCACTCGCGCAGGCCGCGCTGGATATCGCGAATATTGGCGATCTGCGAGCCGAGGTGGAAGTGCACCAGCTGCAGGCTGCCCAGCGCATCGCTGCGCTTGAGCCGTTCGATGACGCCGAGGGTCTGGCCGGCGGTGAGGCCGAACTTGGACTTCTCGCCGCCGGTGTCCTGCCACTTGCCGCGACCCACCGAGGCAAGCCGGGCGCGCAGGCCGATGCGCGGCGTGACGCCGAGGTCGGCGGCCTCCTCGAGGATGATGTCGAGCTCGGAATACTTCTCCACCACCAGGTAGACCCGATGGCCGAGTTTCTCGCCCATCAGCGCCAGGCGGATGTATTCGCGGTCCTTGTAGCCGTTGCAGACGATCAGCGACGAGCCGTCGCCGGAGAGCGCCAGCACTGCCAGCAGCTCGGGCTTGCTGCCGGCCTCGAGGCCGACCCGGCCGTGGCCGCGCTCGTGGGTGGCGAGGATCTCCTCGACCACGCGGCGCTGCTGGTTGACCTTGATCGGATAGACCGCGGTGTAGCCGCCGGTATAGGCCTCTTCGCGAATCGCCGCATCGAAGGCCGCGCACAGCTGCTCTACCCGGTCGTGGAGGATATCGGTGAAGCGCACCAGCACCGGCAGGCGCAGGCCGGCCTCGCGCAGCTGGTCAACCAGCGCGTCCAGCGGCAGCGCCGGGCCCTCGGTTTCGCTGCCCAGCGGGCGCACCACGGTGTGGCCGCCGTCATCGACGTCGAAATAGCCGCTGCCCCACTGGTCGATGTTGTAGGTGTGGCGCGCCAGGCGTGAAGGCGACGGTGCGCCGGCATCGAGCAGACTCATGCGGGGTGGGCCTCCGGTAGGGCCAGCGCGCCGTGTTGCAGGCGGCTGAGCAGAATGGTCCGGAACTGCTCCGGGTCGTGGGGCGTCAGGTCGTGGGCCGGCGGGTCGACATAGACCACCAGCAGCCGCGACAGCCAGTAGCGCAGCGCGGTCATGCGCAGCATCATCGGCCACGCCGCGCGCTCGGCGTCGGTCAGCGGCCGGCGCGCCTGGTAGGCGCGCAGGATGGCGTCGTGGCGCTCGGCGTCGAGGCTGCCGTCGGCGTTTACCGCCCAGTCGTTGATGACGATCGCCAGGTCGAACAGCAGGTCGCCGGTGCAGCCGTTGTAGAAGTCGATGATGCCGCCCAGCCGCTCGCCGTCGAACAGGGTGTTGTCGCGGAACAGGTCACCGTGCAGCGCGCCCTGGGGCAGGTCCGGCGCGTCGCCGAAGAAGGCCTGGTAGGCGTCGACCTCGTCGCTCATCAGCGCCTGGTCGTCGGCGGAGAGGTAGACCAGCACGCGATGATGCATGGCGACCAACCAGTGCAGGTCGCGTGGATTGGGGCGGTGGCCGTCGAAATAGCGCGATACCGCGTGCATATGACCAAGGGCGTCGCCCAGCGCCCGGCACTGGGCGATGTTCGGTGACCTGGGATACGTTCCGGGCAGGCGCGGAAACAGCAGCGCCGGCTTGCCGGCCAGACTCTGCAGGGCGATGCCCTGACGATCGTGCACAGGGCCGGGCACCGGCAGGCGGTGGTCGGCCAGGTAGTCGAGCAGGTCGACGAAGAACGGCAGCTCCTCGTGCTCACCCTGCTCGAACAGCGTCAATACCAACGTCTGGCGCTCGGTGGTGACGAAGTAGGTGGTGTTCTCGGTGCCGCTGGCCACGCCCTCGAGCTGCGTCAGCGTGCCAACGTCGAAGCGTTGCAGAAACTCTGCGACCTGAGCCTGGCTCAGCGGGGTAAATACGGCCATGTCTCTCTCGCCCGGGGTTGCCAAGCCGCACATTGTACCGTCTTGCCTGTGCGATGCACGAAAAGTGTCGCCGGCCGGGGCGGGCTCAGCGCCCGGTATTGACCCAGTCGGGTACCTCTATCGCATCACCGCTGACACGGCTGAAATTGCCATCGCCACGGCGATCGAGCAGGTGGTAACGGTCGCCGTCGCGGGTGCGGATCTCGATGGCGTAGAGCTGCCCGTTGATGCGAAATTCGCGCAGGGTGCGATCCGCCTCCTGGCGCTCGGTGACCTGCGGCTCGGGCGACTGGGCGTGGCTGGCGAGGCTTGCCAGCAGCAGGCTCGAGCAAAGCAGCGCAGCCAGCAGCATGGGGCGGGGCAAACGTGATAGCGACATATGTCCTCCTGCCGTGAGCGGCACGATGTGCTGCCTGCTTGGACTTCGGCGGTGAGCGGGAATTCACTGCAGCAGGCGATGCGACGAGGGACCGGGCCTCCTATGCCTGGCGCACGCCAGTATAGGACCCGCTGACTCGCTTGGCGAGGGATGCCTGACGCCGCACGGCGAGCTGCGTATCATGGGGGCATTGCTTATGCTCAAGGATCGTTTCGCCATGGCTGCCAGCCCCATCGTCCTCGTCGACGGCTCCTCCTACCTGTACCGCGCCTTTCACGCTCTGCCGCCGTTGACCACCTCCCAGGGCCAGCCCACCGGGGCGGTCAAGGGCGTGCTCAACATGCTCAAGCGGCTGATCAAGGACTATCCGGACAGCCCCATGGCGGTGGTCTTCGACGCCAAGGGCAAGACCTTCCGCGACGAGCTCTACGCCGAGTACAAGGCCCAGCGCCCGCCGATGCCTGACGACCTGCGTAGCCAGGTCGAGCCGCTGCACGCCTGCGTGCGCGCCCTCGGCCTGCCGCTGCTGTGCATCGAGGGGGTCGAGGCCGACGACGTCATCGGCACCCTGGCGCGGCGCGCCACCGAGGCCGGCCGCGATGCGGTGATCTCCACCGGCGACAAGGACATGGCGCAGCTGGTCAACGGCCATATCACCCTGGTCAACACCATGAAGGACGAGACCCTCGACGAGGCCGGCGTGGAGCAGAAGTTCGGCCTGCCGCCGTCGCTGATCATCGACTTCCTGGCGTTGATGGGCGACAAGGTCGACAACATCCCCGGCGTGCCGGGGGTCGGCGAGAAGACTGCGCTGGGCCTGCTGCAGGGCATGGGCGGTGGCCTGGACGCCATCTACGCCGACCTCGAAAAGGTCAAGACGCTGGACTTCCGCGGCGCCAAGACCCTGCCCAAGAAACTCGAGGAGCACCGCGACCAGGCGTTTCTCTCCTACCAGCTGGCCACCATCAAGACCGACTGCGAGCTGCCGGTGGGGCTCGACGACCTGGAAATCGCCCACCCCGACCGCGAGGCCCTGCTCGAGCTTTATCGCGAGATGGAGTTCAAGGCCTGGCTGTCGGAGCTGCTCGAGGGCAAGGACGAAGGCGTCGACGACGTGGCCGGCGGTACCGCCACGCCCCAGGCCGATGCCGCCGAGCCCGCCGCGACGCCCGCCGCACGCGACGACCAGGTGATCGTCGACCAGGCAGCGCTGGACGCCTGGCTCGAGCGGCTGCACCAGGCCGAGCGCTTCTGCTTCGATCTCGAGACCACCAGCCTCAACTACATGGAGGCCGAGATCGTCGGCGTGGGGCTGGCCCTGGCGCCCGGCGAGGCGGCCTATATCCCGCTCGGCCACGACTACCTCGACGCCCCGGCCCAGCTCGACCGCGCGGCGGTGCTGGCGGCGCTCAAGCCGCTGCTGGAAGACCCGGCCAAGGGCAAGATCGGCCAGAACCTCAAGTACGATATCTCGGTGCTGGCCAACTACCAGATCGGCGTGGTCGGGCCGCTGGCCGATACCATGCTCGCCTCCTACGTGCTCAACTCCACCGCCACCCGCCACGACATGGACTCGCTGGCGCTCAAGTACCTTGGCGAGAAGACCATCAGCTTCGAGGAGATCGCCGGCAAGGGCGCCAAGCAGCTGACCTTCAACCAGATCGCCCTCGAGCAGGCCGCGCCCTACGCCTGCGAGGATGTCGATATCACCCTGCGTTTGCAGCACGAGCTGCGCCCACGCCTCGAGAAGGAGGGCCGGCTCGCCGCGGTGCTCGATGAGCTGGAGCTGCCGCTGGTGCCGGTGCTGTCGCGCATGGAGCGCACCGGGGTGGCTCTCGACGCTGAACGGCTGCACACCCAGAGCCAGGCCCTGGCCGAGCGCATCCGTGAGCTCGAGGCCGAGGCCTTCGAGCTGGCCGGGCGCGAGTTCAACCTCAGCTCGCCCAAGCAGCTCGGCGAGATCCTCTTCGAGGAGCAGAAGATCCCGGTGCTCAAGAAGACCCCCAAGGGCGCGCCGTCCACCGCCGAGGCGGTGCTCGAAGAACTGGCGCTGGACTACCCGCTGCCCAAGGTGATCATGCAGCACCGCGGCCTGGCCAAGCTCAAGTCGACCTACACCGACAAGCTGCCGCGCCTGGTCAATGCCACCACCAAGCGCCTGCATACCAGCTACCACCAGGCGGTCACCGCCACCGGACGGCTCTCCTCCAGCGACCCCAACCTGCAGAACATCCCGATTCGCACCGAAGAGGGGCGCAAGATCCGCCAGGCCTTCGTCGCCCGGCCCGGCTACCGCATCGTCGCCGCCGACTACTCGCAGATCGAACTGCGCATCATGGCCCACCTCTCCGAAGACAAGGGCCTGCTCGAGGCCTTCGCCGTGGGCCGCGACATCCACGCCGCCACCGCAGCGGAAGTATTCGGCGTGCCCCTCGACAAGGTCTCCGCCGACCAGCGGCGCAGCGCCAAGGCGATCAACTTCGGGCTGATCTACGGCATGAGCGCCTGGGGGCTGTCGCGCCAGCTGCACATCGAGCGCAACCAGGCCCAGACCTACATCGAGCGCTACTTCGACCGCTACCCCGGGGTGGCGCGCTACATGGACCGTATTCGCGCCCAGGCCGCCGAAGACGGCTACGTCGAAACGGTGCTCGGCCGGCGTCTCTACCTGCCCGAGATCAAGGCCCAGAACCACGCCCGCCGCCAGGCCGCCGAGCGCACCGCCATCAACGCGCCGATGCAGGGCACTGCGGCGGACATCATCAAGCGCGCCATGATCGAGGTCGACGCCTGGCTACAGGGCAGCGCCAAGACGCCCTGCGAGTTCGACGCCTGGATGGTGATGCAGGTCCACGATGAGCTGGTCTTCGAGGTCAAGGAGGCCGATGTCGACGGCTTTATCGAGGCGGTCAAGACGCATATGCGCGATGCCGCCGAACTGCGCGTGCCGCTGATCGTCGAGGCGGAGAGTGGGGCTAATTGGGACGAAGCTCACTAGGAAACGCTGAATTAATGTCTGCGCGGGCGAATCACTGCGTTGCGCGGTGCTCGAAATCCTCACCTATACCCCATAGGCTCCGGTTTCTGTGCTCCGTGCGCCTTGTGCTTCATCCCGCTCGACGATTCATTCAACATTCCCTCTGGGAAGGGGGGATTACGCTCGTGACGCAACTCCCTCCTCCCCCTGAGATGGGTGAAAAAGCCTAGTACTGCAGCACCGTGGCGGTGCGCTGGGGCTCGAGGCTGACCTGCTCACCGATCTGCCACAGGGTGTGACTGGGGGTGATGGCGCAGAAGCGCTGGCCGTGCTGTTCCAGCAGGTAGAAACAGTCGTGGCCGCGGAACTCGCGCTCGACCACGGTGGCGCCATGGCCGTCCGGGGCGGTGGCCAGGGCCAGGTGCTCGGGGCGCAGGGAGACGCGTACCGGGCCACGGCTGGCCGGGGTGATGGCCACCGGCCCCAGTGCGGTCTGGGCGATCTCGCCGTCGGCATCGCCGTCGAGCAGGTTGGTATGGCCGAGGAACTCGGCGACGAAGGCGGTGGCCGGGTGCTGGTAGACCCGCTCGGGGCGGTCGACCTGGATCAGCTTGCCGGCGTGCATCACGCCGACCTGATCGGCGAAGGATAGCGCCTCGGCCTGGTCGTGGGTGACCAGGATCACCGAGGTACCGGCGGCCTTGAACAGCTGGCGCACTTCCTTGCGGGTCGACTCGCGCAGCGCCGCATCGAGGTTGGAGAAGGGCTCGTCGAGCAGCACCAGCTGCGGCTCGGCGGCCAGGGTCCTGGCCAGTGCCACGCGCTGCTGCTGGCCGCCGGAGAGCTCGTCGGGCATGCGTTCAGCCAGATCGGCCAGGCCGACCATATCGAGCCACTCGCGGGCGCGGGCGGCGCGCTTGGCCTTGGGCAGATGGCGCATGGCGAAGGCCACGTTGTGGCCCAGGCTCATGTGCGGAAACAGCGCATAGTCCTGGAACACGATACCGATGCGGCGCTGCTGCGGCGGCTGGTCGAGGATGCTCTTGCCGCGCAGCACAATATCGCCGGCCTCGGGATGCTCGAAGCCGGCAATCATGCGTAGGGTAGTGCTCTTGCCGCAGCCGCTGGGGCCGAGCAGCGCGAGGATCTCGCCGTTGCCGAGGGAGAAGCTGACATTCTCGACCGCCAGCGGATCCCGGGACCGATAGCGCTTGCTCAACCCGCTGACGCTGAGCAGCGGGGCAGGACGCTGCTGCGCGCCGGCCTGGGGAGTGGCGTTGAGATTGAGGGTGGTCATCGCTTGCCCTCTTTGGTTAACAGGAAGCCTACCGACAGGCTCGAGAACACCACGATGGCGGCGGCGAAGGGGGCGGCCTCGGCCAGCATGCCCTCGGAGGTTCGGGTGAACACGGTCACCGCCAGGGTGGTGTAGCCGGTCGGAGCCAGCAAGAAGGTGATTGGCAGCTCTTTCATGCACAGCACGAAGACCAGCGCGATGCCGGCCAGGATGCCACGACGCAGGCGCGGAAAGATCACCCACAGGAAGGTGCTCAGCGGGCCGTGGCCCAGCGAATGGGAGGCCTCTTCCATGTTGGGGCGCGTCTGCAGCAGGGCATTGCGAATCGGGCCCAGGGCCAGGGCCAGCGAGGCCATCGCCCAGGTCACGATCAGCAATGTCAGGGTCTGGTAGAGGAAGGGCGCGGTGCGCAGTGAGAAGAACACCATCGCCAGTGCCAGGGTCAGTGGCGGAATCGCGTAGCCGATGTACGCCGAGCGCTCGATCAGGGTCGCCGCGGTGGAGCGGTAGCGCACCGTGAGATAGGCGATCGGCAGGGCGAAGGCCGCCGCCAGCATGGCGGCGGGCAGCGCCGCCCCCGCCGAGCGCAGGAAGGTGCCGGGTACCCGGGCGAAGAAGCTCAGGTCGGGCGGCGCCAGCACCAGCCAGTAGCCGAGGATCAGCGCCGGCAGGCCCACCGAGGCGCCGAAGATCAGCGCCAGGTAGGGGTAGACCAGCCAGCGCAGGCGACCCAGGCGCATCGGCTTGACCGGCCGCGCCACGCCGGTGCCAACCCGCGCCAGCTTGCGCTTGACCACCAGGCTGTCGAGCATCACGAAACTGGCCGCCACCGCCAGCAGCATGATCGACAGCCAGGCGGCATAGATGCGGTCGAAGGCGCCGGAGTACTGGGTGTAGATGGCGTAGCTGAAGGCCTCGTAGCGCATCAGCGCCACGGCGCCGAAGTCGCCCAGCACGTAGAGGGTGATCACCAGCCAGCCGGCCATCAGCGAGGGCGCCAGGTGGGGCAGTATGATCTTGAGAAACACCTCGCGATTGCCGTAGCCGAGGCTCCTGGCGCTCTCCTCGAGGTTGCCGTCGAGGCCCGCCAGGGTGGCGCGCAGGTTGAGGAACAGATAGGGAAAGGTATATAGCGACAGTGCCAGCAGGGCGCCGACGTAGCCGTCGATGCGTGGCAGCTGCACGCCGGTGAGCTGGGCAAGCACGCCGTAGTTGCCGCCCAGGCCGATCAGCGCATAGGCCATCACGTAGCCGGGCACCGCCAGCGGGATCACCCCGAGGACGGTCAGCAGGCGCTTGAAGCGGATGTCGGTGCGTACCACCAGCCAGGCCAGCGGTAGCGCTATCAGGGTGGTCAAGGCCACCACGCCTGCGGCGAGCGACAGGGTATTGAGCAGCAGGTCGAGGTTGCGCTGGCGCAGTACCAGGTTGGCGAGGGTCTGCGGATCGGCCTCGAAGGCGCGCAGCCCGAGGTAGAACAGCGGCACCAGCATCGCTGCAGCCGCCACCAGCGAGGGCAGCAGGATATGCAGCGGCACGCGCCGCGCGCGGCCTTTCGGCAGGGCGCGACGGGCGGCAGGACTGGCTAGCTCGGCGCTGTGGCTCATTGTCTCTCGCTATTCAAGTCACGACCGATATTGGCCACCGTTGAAACGCACAAGACCAGGGTGGCAATGCCACCCTGGCCTCGACTCGCTCGATTGACGACGCTGAGGCTTACAGCAGTTCGGCGTCGCGCAGCAGGTTCAGCGTGCCTTCGAGATCTTCCAGGTCGTCCAGGTCGATCTGCGGGCTGACCTCCAGCAGGCGGTCGAAATCCTCGAGTTCCGGGTTCTGGATCACGTCGCGGGTCACCGGGTACTCATAGACGCTGCCGGTGAAATACTGCTGGGCGGCCGGCGACAGCAGGAAGCGCACGAACTCCAGCGCCTCTTCCTTGTTGTCGCTGCTCTCCAGCACCGCGATGCCGGCGACGTTGACCAGGTTGCCGATATCGCCTTCGGCGAAGAAGGCCTGCTCTACCGGATAGTCTTCATCGGTAGTCACGAACCGCGGCAAATAATAATTGTTTACGAGGCCGAAGTCGATTTCTCCGTCGGCGATGCCCTGCACCTGAGTGGTGTTGTTGCGGAAGGTCACGGCACCGTTGTCGCGCATGCCCTCGAGCCACTCCAGGGTTCGCTCGTCGCCATGCTCGACGCGCATCGCGGTGATGAACGACTGGAAGGAGCCGTTAGTGGGTGCCCAGCCAACACGGCCTTCATAGCGCTCGTCGGTAAGGTCGAACACGCTTTCCGGGTGCTCGTCTTCACTGACCCGCTCCGGCGAGTAGGCGAACACGCGGGCGCGGCCGCTGGCGGCAACCCAATTGCCGGTCTCGCTGGTGTAGATGCTGGGCAGGCCCTCGTAGATGTCATCGGGCAGCTCGGCGAGCAGGCCGGCCTGGCTGATCGCACCCATGGCGCCGGCGTCCTGGCTCCAGTAGAGGTCGGCGGGAGAGCGCTCGCCCTCTTCCTGCAGCAGCACGGCCAGCTGTGCGGTATCTCCATAGCGCACGTTGACGTTGATGCCGGTGCTTTTCTCGAACTGGGCGATGATCGGGTCGACCATCGACTCGCCGCGCCCTGAGTAGAGCGTCAGGTCGGCGGCAGCCAGGGGGGCTGCCAGCAGCGTGGAGAGAAGCGTGGCGGAAGCGATGAACGTCTTTTGCATGGCAATATCCCTTGTCGTATTGGCATGGGGTGGCGAACGATGTGGGTACGATAGCAAGAAATAATCTGATTGCAAATGATAATGATACGCAAAGTTTTTGCGCTGTAGCGCCGCCAGGTGCTGGTGCCGCGAGCGCCGGATTCTCTACACTGGTGGCCCAACCAGACAGGAGCCGAGCATGACAGAGGCCCGCAACCTGCAGGCGCTGTTGGCGTGGCGGGCGCAGCTGGCCGCGCAGCGCTGGCGCGGTCTGCTGTGGATATCCGCCAGCCCGGACCAGGGGCTGGCGCGGGCGCTGGCGATCTGGCGGCAGGACCCAGCACGGGCGCTGTGGGTCGCGCCCGTGTGCCCCGTGGGCATCACCGAGTCGGCCTGGCTACCTGCTGCCAAGGCGCGCACCCGGCTCGGCGGCGAGCAGACGCTGGTGGTGTTCGATGCGGCCAGCGAAGGGGCCGGCTTCGACCCGGACGCCTTCGGCGCCCTTAGCGGCACCCTGGTGGCCGGCGGGCTGCTGGTGCTGCTCACCCCGCCCGACTGGGGTGCACGGCCGGATGCCGACTACCGCCGCCTGGCCGACCACCCGTACCGTCCGACGCAGCTGTCGTCGCGCTACCTGCAGCGCCTGGCGCGGCAGCTCGAGGCCGCCCCCGACGCGGCGCGCTGGTCGAGCGATGGCGACCTGACGCTGCCGCCCCTGCCGCCGCCTGCTGAGGTCGGTGCGGGTGGTTCGGAACCCGCGGATAACGCCTGCGCCACCGCGGATCAGGCCCAGGCGGTGGCGCGGCTGCTGCGCTTGCGGCGCCGCCGGCCGCTGGTGATCAGCGCCGACCGCGGCCGCGGCAAGAGCGCCGCGCTGGGCATCGCCTGCGCGCGCTGGCTGGCCAAGGGCGAGCGCGAGATCCTGGTCACCGCGCCGCGCCCGGCGGCGGTGGAGACGCTGTTCATGCACCTCCAGCGCCACTGTCCCGAGGCGCGGCGCCACGGCCTCGAGGTCAGCCTGCCGCGTGACGGCGAGACCCAGCGGGTACGCTTCGTGGCCCCGGACGCCCTGGCCGAAAGCCACGGCGCGACGACCGGCCCCGGCAGCCTGCTGCTGGTGGACGAGGCGGCGGCGATCCCCGCGGCGCTGCTGGCCGACTGGCTGGCGCGCTTTCCGCGGATTGCCTTTGCCACCACCGTGCACGGCTACGAAGGCTCGGGACGCGGCTTTGCGCTGCGCTTCATGCCTCACCTGCAGCGCCACGCACCGGACTGGCGCGCCTGTACGCTGACGACACCGGTGCGCTGGGCCGAGGGCGACCCACTCGAGGCGCTGACCCGCCAACTGCTGATGCTGGATGCCGAACCGGCGACCACGCTGCCGGCGCCGAGCGCTGCGACGCCGGCGCTGCGGCGCTGGAAGCGGGCATCGCTGGCGGTCGACGAAGCGCGGCTTGCTGAGCTGTTCGGCCTGCTGGTGCAGGCCCACTACCGCACCCAGCCCAGCGACCTGCGCCGCCTGCTGGACGGCCCCGGGGTATCGATCACCACCCTCGAGCAAAGCGGCAACACCCTGGCGGTGTCGCTGTGCAGCGAGGAGGGCGGCTTCACCGCTGAGCTGGCCGAGCGGGTGGCCCGCGGCGAGCGCCGCCCGCGTGGCCATCTGCTGGCCCAGTCGCTGGCCGCCCACGCCGGCAGCCGCCGCGCCTTGACCTCGCGGGTGCGGCGTATCATGCGTATCGCAGTACATGGCGAGGCCCGCCGCCAGGGCATTGGTCGGCAGCTGCTGGCCGCCGAGGTCGAGCGCGGCCACCGCGATGGGATCGACCTGCTGGGGGCCAGCTTCGGTGCCGACCCCGAGCTGATGGCCTTCTGGCATGCCGCCGGCTTTCGCGCCGTACGCCTGGGCCTGAGCCGCGAAACCGCCACCGGCGAGCATGCGCTGATGGTGGCGATACCCATCAGCGCCGCCGGGCGGGCACTGGTCACCGGTCTCACGGGGCACTTCCAGGCTCTGCTGCCGACCCTGCTGGCCTATGAACTCAAGGGCCTGGAGCCGGCGGTGGCCGCAGCGCTGCTCGCCGAAGGCCAGGCGCCGCCGCTGGATGTCCAGCAGCGCCGCGATCTCGACGACGTGACCCTGGGCCGCCGCGAGCCGGCACTGGTGCGCCCGGCGCTGCAGCAGCTGGTGCGGCGCGGCCTGGCCGGCGGCGCGCTCCGCGACGACGACGCCTGGCTGCTGGTGGCCTGGTTGTTCCAGGCCCGCGATAGCGCCTGGCTGGCCGAGCGGCTGGGACTCAGCGGGCGGCGCGAGGTGCAGGCGCGGCTGCGCGAGGCGCTGACCCGCTGGCGCGACTGGGCGGGGTAACACTGTCGATGGATCAGTCCGAGCGCTACTGTCAACTGCGGTAGCCCCGGGGCCGTGTCGAGCGGGCTTTCCCTGGCAGCGAGCGGTCAGTAAAGTGATAAGGTTATCCCTTATGTAGACCCATCATGAACGCACATCTCGACCAGTTGGCGCCGCAGGCGCTGTGGCAGCACTTTCGCACGCTGTGCAACACCCCGCGGCCGTCGGGGCACGAGGCGGCGCTGGTAGCCATCCTCGAAGCCTGGGCCGAGGCCCAGGGCCTGGCCCACGACCGCGACGCCTACGGCAACCTGCGCCTCAAGAAAGCTGCCTCGCCGGGCTGCGAGGCAGCTCCCGGGGTGATCCTGCAGGGCCATCTCGACATGGTCGCCCAGGCCAACGCCGATCATCCCCACGACTTCACCCGCGACCCGATCGAGACCTACGTCGAGGACGGCTGGCTGCGCGCCCGCGGCACCACGCTTGGCGCCGACAACGGCCTCGGCGTGGCCGCGGCGCTGGCCGTCCTCGCAGACCCCACGCTGCGTCACGGGCCGCTGGAGGCGCTGTTCACCCTCGAGGAGGAGACCTCGATGGGCGGCGCGCTGCAGCTCGCCGAGGGCTGGCTGGAGGGGCAGCTGCTGCTCAACCTCGACTCCGAGGATCGCGGCGAGGTGTATATCGGCTGCGCCGGTGGCGCCGACGTGGTGGTCGAGGCGCAGCTGCCGACCAGCGCGCTGAGCGAAGGCGACCGCGCCTACCGGCTGGCGCTGACCGGCCTGCGCGGCGGGCACTCGGGGATCGATATCGCCACGGGCCGCGGCAACGCCAACCGACTGATGATGCGCGTGCTGCGGGCGCTGGCGCCGTGTGGCGCCAGGCTGGTCGACTATCGCGGCGGGACCCTGCGCAACGCCCTGCCGCGGGAAGCCTTCGCCACCCTGGCCCTGACCGAGGATGAACTGGCGGCGGCCCAGTCGCGGCTCGCCGCGCTGGGCGATGAGCTGCGTCGCGAGCTTGCCGGGGTCGACGAGGGCCTGACGCTGAGCCTGACGTCGATCGATGGGGCCGCCGATGAGGCGCTGACGCCCACCGCCAGCCATCTGCTGGTCGACGCCCTGCACGCCGCCCCCTGCGGCGTCGAGCGCATGAGCAGCGCAGTGCCGGGGGTGGTCGAGACCTCCAACAACCTTGGGGTGGTATCGCTCAGCGAGGGGCGCTTCCGGCTGTGTGCGCTGGTGCGCTCGCTGCGCGATAGCGCCACCCGTGACATGGCCGACCGTTTCAGCGCGCTGTTCGGGCTGATCGGTGCCCGCACCCGGGTCGAGAATGCCTATCCCGGCTGGGCGCCTGCGCCGCATAGCCCGCTCCTGGAGCGTTTCAAGCGCCTGCATCGCGACCAGTTTGGCATCGAGCCGGCGGTCAAGGTGATCCATGCCGGGCTAGAATGCGGCATCCTCGGCGGCAAGTACCCGCAGCTGGAGATGATCTCCTTCGGGCCGCAGATCCGCGGTGCCCACTCGCCGGACGAGCGCGTCGAGATCGACTCGGTGAACGAATTCTGGCAGCTGCTGCGCGGGCTGGTGGAGGATCTGGCCACGCCTGGCGCTACTGCCCAGGCCTGAAAATGCCAGCGGCCGCCCGTGGGCGGCCGCTGGCAATCTCGTGCGCCGAAGGCTGGCTATCAGCCTAGGTAGGCGCCCAGCATCCACACGGTCTTCTCCTGTTCGCGGATATAGTCACCGACCTGGGCGGCGGTGCCCTCGTCGTCGGCATCCGAGGCCAGCGAGAGGATCTCGCGCTGCAGCTCGATCAGCGTCTGGTAGCCGGTGAGCACGCCGCGCACGCAGGTCGCGCCGTCGTGGACGTTCTTGTCTTCCTTGAGGCTGGCGGTGGCCACGTAGTCGCTGTAGGCGTGGATCGGCTGGTGGCCGAGGGTCAGGATGCGCTCGGCGACCTCGTCGACCTTGGTCAGCAGGTCGGTGTAGAACTCCTCGAACTTGGCGTGCAGCTCGAAGAACTCCGGCCCCTTGATGTTCCAGTGGTAGCCGCGCACGTTCATGTAGAAGACCTGGTAGTTGGCCAGCAGTGCGTTGAGCTTGTCGGCCAGCTGGCTGGCGCTGGCCGGGTGCAGGCCAATGGCGTTGGTATCGGACATGCGGTTGCCTCCTCGATCCCTGATGATGAATGCCCTGAGTCTAGCGGGCGCGTCGCGTGACGGTTAGCGAATTGTCGCCATGGCAGCCATAGCGCCAGGCAATGGCGCCATGACCACGCCTCTACACGGTGAGATGCCGATCCTCGGGGCGTTTTTCAACCGCGCCGTGCATTGAACAGCCGCACCACCCCCTCGGCGCGGTCGCTGAGCAGCTCGGCGCAGCGCGTCAGTGCGTCGTCGAGGGCCATGGGGCCGTCGGCCAGGGCGAAGGCGGCAGTGATGCCCTCGGCGTGGCAGGCCTGCCAGCCTTCGCCAAGACGCCCTACCAGTGCCACGCAGGGTACGCCGTTGGCCGCGGCGCGCCGCGAGATCCCTACCGGGGTCTTGCCCGCCAGGCTCTGGCCGTCGAGCTGGCCCTCGCCGGTAATCACCAGGTCGGCCTCGGCCAGCAGCGCGTCGAAGCCGACCTGCTGCATGACCAGCTCGATACCCGGCCGCAGCTCGGCGCCGAAGAAGGCGCGGGCGGCGAAGCCCATGCCACCGGCGGCTCCGGCACCGGGCAGGTCGCGGTGATCGTCACCCAGCGTTGCGGCGGTCGCGTCGGCGAAGTGCGCCAGGGCGGCGTCCAGGGTCGCCACCTCGGCATCGCTGGCGCCTTTCTGGGGGCCGAACACGGCGCTGGCCCCGCGCTCGCCGAGCAGCGGATTGTCGACGTCCACGGCGGTCTCCACGCGCAGCTTGGCGAGGCGCGGGTCGAGGCCGCTGAGGTCGAGGGTCTGCAGTTCGGCGAGCGCCGCCCCGCCGGGCGCCAGCGGCTTGCCCTCGGCATCCAGCAGCCGCGCGCCGAGTGCCTGCAGCATGCCGGCCCCGGCGTCGTTGGTAGCGCTACCGCCAAGGGTCAGCAGCAGCGTCTCGGCGCCGGCGTCCAGCGCCGCCAGGATAAGCTCGCCGACGCCATGGGTGGTGCTGTGCAGGGCGCTACGCTGGTCACGGGGAATCTGCTGCAGGCCGCTGGCCTCGGCCAGCTCGATGAAGGCGCTGCGCGACTCGGCGTGCCAGCCCCAGGCGGCCTCGCAGGGGCGGCCGAGGGCGTCCTGTACGCGCTGCTCGCGGCGCTCGGCGCCGGTGGCGTCGAGCAGGGCATCCAGGGTGCCCTCGCCGCCGTCGCCCATCGGGCAGCGAATCAGCGTGGCCTCGGGCAGGACGCGCTGGATGCCATGGGCAATGGCGCGGGCGGCGTCGCTGGCGGGTAGCGCATCCTTGTAGCTATCGGGGGCGATCAGAATCTGCATGGGCGGCTCGTCGACGGATCATGGAAAGAAGTACTGAGCTTATCCTATCTCGTTGGGGTCATAGCAACGCGAGTGACGAGACTGCACGGGCGCTGTTTTCGACGTAGACTGCCCGCAGCAACGTGGAGGATAGCCAATGCAACATGGCGGATGGCGATACTGGTGTTGGGTGCCGTTGCTGGCGCTGGCGGGCTGTGCCAGTGGCCCGGCGACGCTGCCGGCGCAAACCGCTCAGGTGCCGGCGGAGTGTCGCTGGCCGCTGGGCGAGCATGAGCCCCTCGCGGTGACACGCGGCGCGGTGGACGTGCTGGAGCGCGAGGGGTACCGCATCACCCATACCGATACCGCGCTTGGCGTGGTCAGCGGCGAGCGCAGCCGAGTGCTGCCGGGCTATGGGGCGCGCTACGACGACCACTGGTCGCGCGGTAGCGGCGTGTTCGGCAGCATCGGTGGCGGTGTCGGCGGCGGTGGCCGCCTGTCGGTCGGCTCCGGGGTGGGTATCGGCATCGGGATCGGCGGTGGCCGCGCCGGCTACGGCGGCGGTTTCCCGGCCGATGCCACCCGTATCGAGCGGATCTCGGTGGTGGCCCCCGGGGAGCGGGTGCTGGTCTCCCAGGATAGTCGGGTGGTCGACGCCGAGGGTGCGGTACGCGAATCGCGCAGCGGCGGCGACGCCGCGCTGTGCCGGGCCATTCGGCAGGCCATTGCGGCCGAGCAGGAGGTGCCATGAAGAGCGACCTGTTTAAGCGTTTGCTGATCATCGCGCTGCTGGCCGTACTCGGCGGCTGCGCCGCCGCGCCGATGGCCCCCGAGCCGCGTGCCTTCGTGCTGCCGGTGGAGCGCCAGGCGGCGCTGGCGGCGGGGATCGAGCTGCTGGTCGAGCGCGGCTACGTGATCCGCCATGCCGACGCCGAGCTGGGCCGCGTCGAGGCGGTGTCGGCGGCCTGGCCGGGCTACCGACTGCGCCTCGAGGTGGATGAGAGCCCCCACGGCGCCTTGATCTCGTTCAGCGGCCAGCGCGCTAATCAGCCGCTGGCCCCGCAGAGTCTCGACCCGCTGCTGGTGGAGCTGCAGGCGGCACTGGGGCTGGCACCCTGAACCCACGCACCCGATCTGGAATTCATGAGCGGAACATGGAACGCATGACAGCAAGAAAACGAAGTGTCTGGTGGCGGCGACTGGTGCTAGGCGCCGCGCTGTCGATGCTGCCGGGGCTGGCGCTGGCCCATCCCCACGGCTGGATTGACATGAGCATGCGAGTGATCATCGATGACGATGGCCGCGTCGAGGCGCTGCACCAGCGCTGGCGGATGGATCCCTTCTACAGCCTGGTGCTGCTCGAGGAGCTCGGCCGCGCCCAGGGCGAGGAGAGCCTCGAGCAGCGCCTCGACCTGCTTGGCATGGAGATCCGCGACACCCTCGCGCCACAGGGCTATTTCACCGAGCTGCACCACGGCGAGGCCGCGGTGGGACTCGGCGAGGTTCGGGAGTACACGGTGATGGAGCGCGACGGGCGCGTCGAGTTCATCTTCCTGCTGCCGCTGGAGACCCCGCTGCTGCTCGAGAATGAGCCGCTGGTTTATCGCGTCTTCGATCCCACCTACTACATCGAGATACTGCATGAAGAGAACGGCGAGGGACCCAGCGACGACGCCCTGGTGCTGACCGGGGCCGAGTCGCGCTGCAGCACCCGGATCCTGCCCGCCGACCCGGATCCGGCGAAGATCGCCCAGGCGGCGCGCCTGGATATCACCGACGAGGCGCCGGACGGCCTTGGCCGCTACTTCGCCGAAACCGGAGAGATCCAATGCGACGCATGACAGGTGCTGTGTGGCTCGGCGGCCTGGCCGGCCTTTTTGTCGTGGCGGGGCTGATCTGGCTGTTTCAGGGCGGTGCCCAGGCGATCAGCCTGCAGGTGGTGGCCTGGCAGCGCGACCTGCATCGTGCCCTGACGCTGGCGATCACCGAACTGTCCGGGGCGCCGTCGCCGGCCGCCTGGGCGACGCTGCTCGGCATCAGCTTCGGCTACGGGGTCTTTCATGCCGCCGGTCCCGGCCACGGCAAGGCGGTGCTGACCACCTACCTGCTCTCCCAGGGGGGTGCCCTGCGCCGCGCCCTGGCGCTGTCGTGTGCCGCCTCCCTGCTCCAGGCACTGGTGGCGATCACGCTGGTGGCGGTACTGGTACACGGCCTGGGCTGGCTGACTCGCCAGGCGATGGGCTCGGTGGTATGGGTCGAGCAAGCCAGCTTCTTCATGGTCACCCTGCTCGGCCTGTGGCTGTGCTGGCGCGCGGTGCGCCAGCTGCGGCGCACGCCGGCGGCGGCCAGCGTCGGCGCGGCAGCGACTATCGCAAGTCACGACCACGAGCACCAACATCACCATCATGATCACTGTGGCTGCGGCAGCGCTCACCACGTCGACCCTAGGCAGGCCGCCGACTGGCGCACCGCGCTGGCCACGGTGGTGGCGATCGGTATTCGCCCGTGCAGCGGCGGCGTGCTGCTGCTGGGGGCGGCATCGCTGCTCGGCCAGTTCTGGGTCGGCGTCAGTGCGGTGCTGGTGATGGCGGCGGGCACGGCGCTGGCGGTCTCGGCGCTGGCGCTGGCCAGCGTGATGGCCCGCGGCTGGGCCGAACGGCGCCTGGCGCGGCAGGCCAGCGGCAGCGGCGTGCAGCGGATGGTGGGCTGGGCCGCCCTGGCGGGCGGCCTGACCATCGTACTGCTCGGCGTGTCGCTGTCGGTAGCTGGCGTCAGCTCGCCGAGCCGCGACCCGCTGCTGACACCGGGCGCCGAACGCAGCGGCCAGTCCCAGGGCGATGAGGCTCCGGCGCCACGGACCTCGCCCTTCGGTTAGGTGCTAGACGAAGCGTCGTCGAAAGTCAGTCCCTCGGCTAACGCCAGTACCAGGTCGCGGCGCTCGGCCTGGCCGTCGAGGTCGTAGGGCTCGGCCTCGCCGTAGCCCCATACCGGCGCCGGCCAGGCCGCATCGTCGCGGTGGCGCACGATCACATGAACGTGCAGCTGGGAGACGACGTTGCCGAGGGCGGCGATATTCAGCTTGTCGCCGCCCAGCGCACTCTTCAGCTCGCTGCCCAAGCGGGTGGCTTCCCGCCACAGCTGCGCCTGGTCCGCCTCGCTGAGGTCGCTGACCTCGCAGGCGCCGCCACGCCGCGGCACCAGAATCAGCCACGCGAAGCGCGCATCGTTCATCAGCAGGACCCGCGACAGCGGCAGCTCGGTGATGGGATAGGTATCGGCGTCGAGCCGCGGGTCGAGGGTCAGGTCGTGCATGGCGCCTCCTTGGGCAGAATAGTCGTAACACCGATCTGAGACAGCTGCTAGATTGATAGCAGCGCGGACCTTTCCGCCAGACCAGTCAAGGAACGAGGATATGACCATGAAACGGCTATCAGCTGCTATTCTACTCTCGCTGTTTACCCTGTCGCTGCTCAGCGGCTGTAACACCATGCGCGGTGCAGGCGAGGATATCGAGGCGGGCGGAGAGGCCATTCAGCGCTCGGCGGATTGAGCCCAGGGAGATCGCTGTAGCTACTAAGCGAAGAACGCCGGGGACAGGCCGAAGAGGAGGTTCTACGCCATGGATGGCGTAGGTAGCGCCCAGGGAAGGTTTACAGCGCCTCCTCGCAGGCCTGTCGACGGGTCAGTTCCGAGCGTTGTTGCCGATCTGCGATTACCTTGAGCTGAGCCAGTCTGATTGTGCAAAGTCAGGGTATGGCTGTTAGGCTGACTGAGGCCATTGCTTCAAGGAAGGAATGGACAATACGGATCCCGATCCCGTTGTTTGCTAAGTACCAGTGTTAAGGAGAACACAGATGAAAAAAGCGATTGCCCTCAGTTTTGCCCTGCTCATGACCGCCGGCGTATTGGCGGGCTGCAACACCATTGACGGCGCCGGCCAGGACGTCGAGCGCGGTGGTGAAGCGGTGCAGGATGCGGCCAACTAAGCATCCCATGTACTTCAGATGCGCAGTAGCGGGCGAGCCTGATAGGCTCGCCCGCTTTGCGTCGGGTCATATCGATGATGACAAGGAGTCAGCATGTTCACCCTTTCCCGTTACCTGCCGGCGCTGGCGGCGAGCCTGGCACTGGCCGCTTGCACCAGCGCAGGCCCTTCAAGCGTGCCGCGCGAACCGGCACCGGAGCCACCCAGCGTGACCCAGCGCGGTGATACCTGCGGCGCCCGCACGGTGCAGGACCGCGTCGGCCGCGATTACTCCGAGGCGCTGCGTGCCGCCATCGAAGAGGAGAGCGGTGCCGCAATGCTGCGGGTGCTGCGCCCCGGCGACGCGGCGACCATGGATCATCGCCCCGACCGCCTCAACATCCGCCTCGATGACGACGACCGTATCCAGCAGATCACCTGCGGCTAGGCGCTCAGCGTAGAATCAGGATCACACAGGCGGCGGTCATGGCGCCCATGCTGGCATTGAACAGCCGCCAGGCGCGGGGCGTCTTGAGGATGCGGCCGATGGCGGTGCCAAAGCCGGCCCACAGGGCGATGCAGGGTAGCGCCACCAGCTCGGCGAAGGCGGCCAGCAGCAGCGCATTGACCACCGTGTCGCCGCCCTGGGGCAGGAAACCGGCCATCAGCGCCAGGCCCATGACCCACGCCTTGGGGTTGGCGAACTGGAAGGCGGCGGCCTGCCAGAAGGTCAGCGGCCGGCCCTCGCCGCGCAGGCGCAGGTCCGGCGGCGGGGCGCTGGCGATCTTCCAGGCCAGGTAGAGCAGATAGCCGCTGCCCACCAGGCGCAGCGAGGTCTGCACCAGCGGGTAGCGCTCGAACAACAGCCCCAGGCCCAGCGCGATACCGGCAAACAGCGCGAAACAGCCACCGAGAATGCCCAGCATGTGAGGCATGGTGCGCCAGAATCCGTAGTTGGCCCCGGAGGCGGTGAGCATCACGTTGTTGGGCCCCGGGGTGATGGTCATCGACATCATGTAGAGTGCCGCCGGGCCGAGAAATGCCAATCCTTCCAGCATGATTGTATCCATTCAATTTGAGTTTTTCTGCTTGATTGTGCCGCTTTTGTCAGCATAATCTGGCAGTAATTAACGTCAATGGATTTATTGTCACCATGACAATCTGGGTGCCACAGCTCCCCGCGCAGGGACCACGCTATCGCGCCTTAAGCGAGGCCATCGCCACGGCCATCGAGCACGGCGAGCTCACCACCGGCGAACGCCTGCCGCCGCAGCGTCGCCTGGCCGATGCGCTGGGCGTCACGGTAGGCACCGTGACTCGCGGCTACGCCGAGGCCGAGCGTCAGGGTTGGCTTGTCGCCAGGGTCGGTAGCGGCACCTACGTGCGCGGAGCTGCCGCAACGCCGGCCTTTCCTACCCCGGGCGCCGAGTGCGATGCCGGCCTGATCGATCTCAGTCTCAGCCTGCCGCCGCCGCATCCACTGCGCGCCGAGGCGCTGGGCCGCGCGCTGAGCAGCATGGCGCGCCAGCCACGGCTGCTGCAGGCGGCGGTGGAGTACCAGGCCGCGGAGGGACTGTTCGAGCAGCGCCGGGTGCTGGCCGACTGGCTGGCCACGCTGGGCATGGCGCTGCCCGCCGAGGAGCTGCTGATTACCCAGGGCGGGCAGCACGGCATCAGCCTGGCGCTGGCTACGCTGCTGCGCCCTGGCGAGCGGCTGGCCGCCGATGCGCTGACCTACCCGGGGCTGATCGGTGCCGCCCAGCAGGCGCATCTCAAGGTCGACGGCATTGCCATGGACGCTGACGGCATGGACGTCGAGGCGCTGGCACGGCTGTGTGCGCGCCAGGCGCCGCGGCTGGTCTACGTCACCCCGGATCAGAACAACCCTACCGGGGCCAGCCTCAGCGAGGCGCGCCGCCAGCGGCTGGTGGCGCTGGCCCGCGAATATGACATCTGGCTGCTCGAGGATGGCGTGCAGTATCTGCCCGCCGAGGCACGCGGCACGCCGCTCTACCGGCTGGCCCCGGAGCGTACGCTGTTCGTGTTCAGCACCGCCAAGGTGCTGGCCGGGGGGCTGCGAATCGGTATCCTGCGTGCCCCCGAACGCCTGCGCGAGCGGCTGGCGGCGAGCCTCAGGGCGCAGAGCTGGATGGTGCCGCCGCTGATGATCGAGGCGGTCTGCCAGTGGCTGGCCAGCGGTGACGCCGAGACCCTGCTGCGCTGGCAGTGCGACGAGCTGGCGGCACGCCAGGCATTGGCGCGCCGCCGGCTGGCCGGGTGGGATATCAGTGGGCAACCGCTGGGTGCCAACCTGTGGCTGCGCCTGCCCCACGACGTGCGCAGCGCGGCACTGGTCGACGCCTTGGCGAACCGCGGCGTACGCGTCACCAGCGCCGAGCCGTTCTGCGTGGGCAGCGAGCCCGCGCCCCAGGCGATTCGCTTATGCTTGAGCGCGGCGGCCTCCCGCGAGGCCCTCGACCAGGCCCTGCAGGCGCTGCTCGAGGTGCTCGAGGCGCCGCCGCTGGCGCCCGCCACGTTATAGAGAAAATCTACCTAGTCGTAGCGGTCCTTCCAGCGCTGGCGTCGGACCTGCTCCTTGAGCACCTCGAGCATATCCACCAGTACCTTCTCGGTTACCGCGTCGCTGTGGCTGTCGACCTTGAGCCAGGCCTCCAGGCCGCTGTCGGCAACCCGCTCCAACAGCTGCTCGAACTCCGGTGAGCGCAGCCCGTTGGCGGCCTCTTCCACCAGTCGGCAGGCGATATCGCTGAGGGTGTCGTCGAGTGCCGCGCTGAGCTGGCGGCCCATCGGCAGGCGCCGCAGGCGCTGGATCTCCGGGCTGTTCTCCAGCGTACGCCCGACCAGCGCGCTGACGTAGCGCATCAGGTCGCCGCGATTGCGCTGGTAGGCGCTGCCGGCCATGTCCTCCAGCCGGCGGGTGATCTCATGGACCAGCGCCTGCTTGCGCGGCATCACCACCTCCTCGATCACCCGCCCCGACAGCGAGTCGCTGGCCTGCACCTGCTGCTGGATATTGCCCAGCAGGCGCAGCGCAATGCGGTCGGAAAGCTCCTCGAGCAGGATGTCGTAGTACTTGGCGACGAAGGCGTAGAGCTGCCACTGGCGCACATCGATCAGCCCCAGCCGGTGCAGGCGCTGAACCAGCGAGACCACGCGCAGCACGCGCAGCAGCCGGAAGCCGCCCACCGGGATGCAGCCGAGCACGTCGTACCAGTGCACAAAGGGGTAGAAGAACCAGCGGTGATAGCGGCGCTCGATGATCGCCACTGCCCAACCGAGCAGGACATCGGCGACGAACACCGCCACGAACATCAGGTCGATGGCGATGAAGTTGGCGTGGATACGCTGGTCGTAGGCCTGGTGAAGCCCCGGCGCCAGGCGCTCGAAGGCGGCATTCAGCGGGTCGAGCAGAAACAGCCCGTCGACCAGCAGCAGGCTCAGGTTGGCGATCACCAGCAGCATGATCAGCACATCCCACACCAGGTGCAGGCGCTCTAGGGCGGGGCTCAGGGCGTGTCGTGCGGGCATGGCGTCTCCTTCGCCTAGGGGGCACGCGCGGGCATCAGCCCGGCGTATGGCCCGCCGGCTGGGTCGCCGGCTGGGTCGCATAGTGGTGCGCGTGGGTGCGCCGGGCCTCCTCTTCGGCCTGCTTGCGCAGCTTCTTGCGCAGCGCAGCCTTGTCGAAGCGCAGCTTCTGCAGCGGCGTGTCGAGCCTGAGCGGCGGCACCAGGGCCGGCGTGCCGTCCTCGTCCACCGCCACCATGGTCAGGTAGCAGCTGTTGGTATGGCGGATCACCTTGTCGCGGATGTTCTCGGCCACCACTTTTATACCGATCTCCATCGACGAGCGGCCGACGTGATTGACCATGGCCAGGAAGGTGACCAGCTCGCCGACATGAATCGGCTGCTTGAACAGCACCTGGTCCACCGACAGTGTCACCACATAGCTGCCCGAGTAACGGCTGGCGCAGGCGTAGGCCACCTCGTCGAGCTTCTTGAGGATCGCCCCGCCGTGGACCTTGCCGCTGAAGTTGGCCATGTCGGGGGTCATCAGCACGGTCATCGAGAGCTCATGCTGACCGGAGAGGGCGTGTTCGTCCATCGAGGGTGTCCTTATGAGCAGTGTTGACAGCATAGCGCCTTGCCCCCAGACGGGGACAAGGCGTTTCGTTGCTAGCGGACGGGCTGTCGGCCTAGAACCAGGTCAGCCCCACCGAGATGATCGCGCCGGTGACGAACAGCTGGATCAGGCAGAAGCCCATGATGTCCTTGGCCTTGAGCCCGGCGATGGCCAGCACCGGCAGCGCCCAGAACGGCTGCAGCAGGTTGGTCCAGGCATCGCCCCAGGCCACCGCCATGGCGATCCGCGAGACGTCGGCGCCGAGCGCCTCGGCGGCAGGCAGCATCACCGGTGCCTGCACCGCCCACTGGCCTCCGCCGGAGGGCACGAACAGGTTGACGATGCCGGCACTCAGGAATGACCAGAACGGCAGCGAAGTCTCGGTGGCAAACGACACCAGCCCCTCGGACATGCTCTGGGCCAGCCCCGACTCGACCATGATCGCCATGATGCCGGCGTAGAAGGGGAACTGGATGACGATCCCGGCGCCGCCCTTGATCGCCTCGTGCAGGCAGTCGAGTAGCCGCCGCGGAGTACGGTGCAGGACGATGGCCAGGAACAAGAACAGGAAGTTGACGATGTTGAGGTTGAGGCTGCCGCCGCGCAGCAGGAAGTGATCGGCGAGGAAGATCAGCCCGGGAATGCCCACCAGCCAGGCCAGCGCCTGGCTGTTCTCGAGCCGCTCGGCGGGACGTGTGATGCGGCTGCGCGCCGGCGGCGTGTCATCGAGCTGGGCGGCATCGATGTACACGCTGTCCTTTTCATCGGGCAGCATCATGCGGTTGACCAGCGGTACGGCGATGAACAGGCAGGCCACGATCGCCAGGTTGAAGAAGGCGAAGATGGTGCTGCCGGTGCCGATCACGCCGATCTGCTCGACGCTGAAGTGGCCCTCGGTGGCAATGGTCAGCGGGATCGAGCCGGCCAGTCCGCCGTGCCACACCACGAACCCCGAGTAGGCGCTGGCGATCAGCAGCCGATAGTCGACGCGGATCTGGCGCGCCAGCTCCTTGGCGAACAGCGCCCCGACCACCAGCCCGAACCCCCAGTTGATCCAGCTGGCGGCCAGCGACACCACGGTGACCAGCAGGATCGCGCCGCCGGCGTTATTGGCCTTGCCCGCCAGTCGCTCAAGCAGGCGCTTGACCGGCGGCGAGCTGGCCAGCATGAAGCCGGTCACCAGCACCAGCAGCATCTGCATCGAGAAGGCCAGCAGCCCCCAGAAGCCGTCACCCCAGAAGCGCAGCACCGCCAGCGGCGTCTGGCGCTCCACGGCGATGGCGGCGGTGGCGGCGATCAGCGTCAGCAGCAGCACGAAGATATAGGGATCGGGCAGGTAACGCTCCACCAACCTGACGGCGGGGCGTGACAGGAACTTGAGCATGGCGTGGTCGCTTTTATTGGTTGAGTAGATCCAAGCTAGCCCATTCAGCCTGACTTGGCAGCTTAGGCCGGGTCAACGTTCGGGCTATCGCAGTTGCAACTTAGTGAAGAACGCCGGGGACAGGACGAAAAGGAGGTTTGTGCCATGGATGGCGCAAGGTAGCGCCCAGGGATGGGTTTACAGCGCCTCCTTGCAGGCCTGTCGCCGGATCAGTTCGAGCGGTGCTGCCTGTGTAATAGCTCTGGGGTCAACGTTAGGAACCTGACAGACTCCTGGCGCACCAACGCTGGCGCCGGTAGTACAGGTAGTAGCCGCCGAGGGTCGCCGAACGCACCAGGGTGAAAACCGTGAAGGCCAGCCACAGGCCGTGGTTGCCGAGGCCCTGGGTCAGCCACCATACCGGCAGGTAGACGGCCAGGGCGATGAAGATGCTGTTGCGCATTTCGCGGCTGGCGGTGGCGCCGATGAACACCCCGTCGAGCAGGTAGCTCCACACCGCCAGCAGCGGCATGATGATCATCCACGGCAGGTATTGCGCCGCCGTGGCGCGCACCTCGGGGAGGTCGGTAAGCAGCGCGATCAGCGCCTGGCCGCCGAGCAGGAAGGCCAGCGACGCCGCGCCGGCGGCGAACAGCGAGAAGCGCGCCGCGGCGCGCACCGCGGTGGCGAACTCGTCCCAGCGGCGGCGCCCCACCGAGCGTCCGACCAGCGCCTCGGCGGCGTGGGCGAAGCCATCCAGGGCGTAGGAGGTGAGCATGATGAACTGCAGCAGCACGGCGTTGGCGGCGAGCACGGTGTCGCCCTGGCTGGCGCCCTGGGCGGTAAAGAAGGCCATCGCGAACAGTAGACCCAGGGTACGCACGAACAGATGGCTGTTGACCTGGAACAGCTCGCGGTAGGCGACGAGCTTGAGCAGCCGCTGGCGCAGGAAGCGCCCCTCCAGCAGGCGCAGCTGACGCAGCACCAGCCAGCCGCCGAAGGCCAGCGCGGTATAGTCGGCAATCACCGTGGCCCAGGCCACGCCGTCGCTGGTCATGCCCAGGCCGACCACGAACAGCAGGTCGAGCACGATATTGACGCTGTTGGTCAGTACCAGGATAGCCAGCGTTACCCGGGCATTCTGCTGGCCCAGGAACCAGCCAAGGATGGCGTAGTTGGCGAGCACCGCCGGCGCCGAGAGAATACGGATCTGGGCATACTCCCGGGCCAGCTCGGTGGCCACTTCGCTACCATCGAGCAGCCACAGGCCGAGCTCTATCAGCGGCGTCGAAAACACGATCAACGCCACGCCGATGGCACCGGCCATCAGCAGCGACTGGCCGAGCAGGTTGCGTACTTCGCTGTCGTTCTCGCGACCCACCGCCTGGGAAGTCAGGCCGGTGGTGCCCATGCGCAGGAAGCCGAAGCCCCAGTAGAGGAAGCTGAACAGGGTCGCGCCGAGGGTCACCGCGGCCAGGTAGCGCGAGTCGGGCAGGTGGCCGACCACGGCGGTATCCACCAGGCCGAGCAGCGGCACGGTGATATTGGAGAGTATGATCGGCCAGGCCAGCAGCCAGATGCGGCGGTCGGCGCTGCGCGGCGACGGGGAGCTCATTGGCGTCCTTGCGGAAATGGAGAAACTGCCAGGCGTCTCAGGCGGCGGTGATGCGCTGGTACTTCTCCATCAGCTCGGCGCGACTCTCTTCGCGCTGCGGGTCGAGGGGAATGCAGTCCACCGGGCAGACCTGCTGGCACTGCGGTTCGTCGAAATGGCCGACGCACTCGGTGCACAGGCCGGGGTCGATGACGTAGATCTCCTCGCCCTGCGAGATGGCGCCGTTGGGGCATTCGGGTTCGCAGACGTCGCAGTTGATGCACTCGTCGGTGATCATCAGGGCCATGGGGCTACCTCGGGATTGCCTGAGCTGAGCGTAAATCTTAGTACGTTACTCAGGTATTGTAATGCCTGTCGAGCGCCTCGACGACCGTGGGATGCACGTGCTGGGATATATCGCCTCCCAGACGAGCGATCTCGCGCACGATGGTCGAGGAGATATAGGAGTTCTCCACCGCCGGGGTAAGAAACACGCTCTCCACGCCGGGCGACTGGGCGCGATTCATGTTGGCCAGCTGCAGCTCGTACTCGAAGTCCGACACCGCGCGCAGGCCGCGAAGGATGATCCGCGCACCCTGCTGCTCGAGCAGCTCGGTGAGCAGGCAGGCGAAGCCGGTGACCTCGACGTTGGGCAGCGGTTCGACCACCGTGCGGGCCAGCGCCACGCGGGTGTCGAGGTCAAGGGTGGGGCGCTTGCCGGGGCTCGCCGCCACCGCGATCACCACCTTGTCGAACATCTTGGCGGCGCGTTCGATCAAGTCGTAGTGGCCGTTGGTGATGGGGTCGAAGGTGCCGGGATAGACCACGATATTCATGCCAGCGCTGCTTCCCTGAAGTCGGTGTATGGATGGCGCTCAGTCGTCGAGCGAACCGTAGGGGTTGTCGACATCCAGCGAGACCGGCCGTGCATAGCCGGGGATCTCGATCTGCGTGGCGCTGATGGTCAGCTCAGGCCCTTCGAGCACGCCCTCGCCGAAACGGTACAGTGCCCGGAAATGGCCACGGTCGGCAAGTCGTTCATAGGTCGCGCTGATCGCCAGGGTCGCCTCGCGGCGAGTGCGCCAGGCGTCCATCGCGGCCGCACCGTGGCGCTTGGTAAGCAGCCGCTCGGTGGCGGCCGGCGACAGTACCAGGCCGGTGGCGTTGTTGCCGCCGAAGCCCTTGGCATTGATGAAACAGGCGTCGGCGTCGAAGGCCTGGGCCTCGCGGGAGAAACGCAGTCGCTCGGCGTGAACGTCGCTGGCCACCGCGTCCAGGGTGGGAATGCCCGGCAGCCAGCCGTGGGCGAAGCTGCCCAGGGCGCTGGCCAGCTGGTCGCCGGCGGCGCTGCCCTGGGAGTGACCGACGAAGGCCTTGACCGCAACCACCGGCCAGTCGTCGATGGCGTTGGCCGCGGCGATGCGGTCGAACACATGCGACTCGGTAACCCGGTTCTTGGGCGTGCTGGTGCCGTGGGCGTGCAGGAAGCTGCGCTCGCGCACCGCCTGCTCGCCGAGCATGGCGTTGGCCAGCGCCACCGCCTTGCCCAGGGTCACGTAGTTGCCGATACCCGGCGCCGAGATCGAGCGCTTCCAGCCGTCGGCGTTGACGAACACGCCGGGCACCGCGCCGAGAATCTGGGCGCCGGTCTCCAGCGCCAGGGCGTCGTCCATCAGCAGCACGAACTGGCTGGCCTCGGCGATGGTGAAGCCGCAGTTGCGGGCGAACGGCCGGCAGGCGCGCTGGTAGTCGGCGTCGGTCAGCAGCGCCAGGGCGTCGAGGGCCTTGAGGCTGTCGTCATCGGCCAGCGCGCCCATGGCGCGGAAGCCCTCGATGATCTCGGGGGTGATCGGCGCATCGGCGGTACCCACCATCACCACCCGCCGGCGGCCGCTGGCGATGTCGTCGACGCCCAGCCGCAGATTGTAGAGAAAGCTCGCGCAGGCGCCCTGGGCGGCGCCGGTGGCACCGACGCTGCCCAGCACGTAGGCGTTGAGAAAGTCGGCCGGCATCTGGCCGTAACCCAGCGGCATCTGCTTGGACGTGGCGCGATTGCCGGACACGAAGCTCTTGAGCAGCCCACCCCAGCCCGGGTCGTCGAGCTGGCCGATGGAGTTGCCTGCATAGACCGCGATGTCGTCGGGATCCAGGCGGTCCTGCAGCGACTGCCAGTCGAGGCCGCTCTGGCCGAGGCAGTCGGAGGCGCCGAAGATGCTCATCGACAGCCCGCGGGGGTGGTGCACGCTGCGATAGAAGCGGCTGGGATCGAAGCCGCTGGGCAGCTGGCCGGCGGCACGCACCTGGGCCGGGCGCCGCTCGGGCAGCATCACGTCGAGATTGCCGGCGGGGACGCTGACCTCCAGCTGGTGGCGGTCGATCTCACGCACCTGCCAGGTCTCGGGCAGCGCGTCGGGTAGCTGGCGGCGGCGCACGCGAAAGGTCAGCGGCGCGTCGAGGGCCAGCTGGGCCTGGCGATTGGCCGGGATGCCGTCCTCATTGAAGCGTGGGTCTTCGATGCGCCGGATCAGGGTGTGGTCGAGGACCCGCTGGCGGAAGCGGTCGACCAGCGCCGCTGCGTCCAGCGGCTCACCGCTGGCATCCTGCCAGGTGTCGTCTTCACTCGGCTGGGCGAGACGCATCATGGCGGCCAGGCCCAGCAGGGTCTGTTCCTGGTCATCCTTGTGCAGGGCAGCAAGCACCGTGCGACGGTAGGCCTGATGGCCAGAGGTTCTGCCGGCGGCGTTGACCCCGCCCATGCCGACGATCACCGGTAACTGTGACAAGCCGCGTTCCTCGTTGTGCTGTGGGTGTCTACGAGTCGTTTTTTATCGAATGGCGCGATGATAGCACCGGGGTCGGCGTGGCGTCATGCCGCCGCCATGCGCGGGCGCCAGAGCGGTGTTAAAACAAATGTTTGAAAATGGTGCGCTGCGGCGCTAGAATGATACGGCTGTTTGAGTCATACGAGTTGGTAGTTGGCGCGTCCTCCGGGATGCGCCGTTTTTTTGCGCGTCCATTGGCCTGTGCGCGGATCGGCAGGCTGCTACCATGGCCGCTGAATTCCTCACCTTAGCGCTGCCATGTCCGACGAGTCTCGCCGTATCCAATCCCGTCAGAGCGGGCCCCACGATGATCTGCAGCGCCGCGTGCAGCGTGCCCTCGAGCACCCCTGGCGCAAGCCGATCGCCGATCATACCCGGGGTGCATTCGACGCTGCCGCGGCCTGGCTGGCCGAGCAGCGCAAGCCGCTGGTGCTGGATGCCGGCTGTGGCGTGGGGCTCTCGACCCGGCGGCTCGCCGAGCGTCACCCCGGACATGCGGTGCTGGGCATCGACCGCAGTGCCGATCGCCTATCGCGGGACCACGGCCCGCTGCCAGCCAACGCCCGGCTGGTGCGCGCCGACCTGGTCGATTTCTGGCGGCTGGCGCTGGCCGCGGGCTGGCGGCCGGAGTACCACTATCTGCTCTACCCCAACCCCTACCCCAAGTCGGTACATCTCAAGCTGCGCTGGCAGGGCCACCCGGTGCTGCCGCACCTGCTGGCGCTGGGCGGCCAGTTGGAACTGCGCTCGAATTGGGCGATCTATGTCGAGGAGTTCGGCCAGGCGCTGCATCAGTCCACTGGCGTGACGGCGACGATCGCTGCCTTCGATCCCGGTGGCGAGCCCCTCACCCCGTTCGAGCGCAAGTACCACGCCAGCGGCCAGACGCTGTGGCGCCTCGTGGCCTCGCTGGCCTGGCGGCCTGACCTGGTACCGCGGGACATGCCAGGCGTCGAGCGCTAGACTGGCGTGCCGATTTGCAGGAGCAGGCCATGACGTATCTCTTTCTGGCGCTGGCGATCATCGCTGAAGTGATCGCCACCAGTGCCCTCAAGGCATCCAACGAGTTCACCCGGCTGTGGCCCAGCGTACTGGTGGTGGTGGGCTATGCCACGGCGTTCTATATGTTGACGCTGGTGCTGCGCACCCTGCCGGTGGGTATCGCCTACGCCTTCTGGGCCGGCCTGGGCATCGTGCTGGTCACGCTGATCGGCATCGTGCTGTATGGCGAAGTGCCCGACGTACCGGCGCTGCTGGGCCTGGCCATGATCGTCGGCGGGGTGGTAGTGATCCAGGTGTTTTCCAAGGTTTCGGCCCACTGATTCAGGAGTCGCGCATGCTGCGTCGCGTTATTGCCCCGCTGGCGGGCCTGTTGCTGTCACTGCTGGCGCTGCCGGCGCTGGCCGCCGGCTTTGCCAATCTCGAACGCATGGCCGAGCAGGGGTTCTTGATCAGCGCCGAGGCGCGGCTGCTGGATGGCGGCGGCGAACTGCTGGGCGCCATCGAGCCACAGCGTCAGCTGTCGCCGGCCTCGGTGTCGAAGATCTACCTGGCGGCGGCGGCGCTGGAGCGCTGGGGACCGCAGCACCGCTTCACCAGCGAGCTGAAGAGCGCCGGCGAGATCGACGCCGACGGCATCCTGCAGGGCGACCTGATCTTAGAGGGTGGCGGCGACCCGGCGCTGGTCTCCGAGGAGCTGTGGAAGCTGGTGCAGCTGCTGCGCCAGCACGGCGTACGCGGCGTCAACGGCCAGCTGGTGGTCAGTCAGTGGCGCTTCGGCCCGGTGGCGTGCGTGACCCGTGACCGCTGCGAAACCGTCGAACGCTCGGCCAACACCTACAGCGCGCTGCTCAGCTCGGCGGGGGTCAACTACGGCAGCTGGTGCATGAACGTGCATCCCGGTGCCAGCGTCGGCGAGGCGGCGAGGGTGGTGAGCTGCGATACCGTGGAGCCGGTGATCGGCATCAACAACCAGGTCACCACCGTGGCCGCCGGCAATGCCACCGAGCTCAATGCCGAGCGCGTCACCGATGCCGGTGGTGACACCATGATCCTGCGCGGCCAGATCGCTGCCAATGCCCACCCCCGCGAGGTCTATCGAGCCAGCTCCGACCCCGCCGGGCAGACCGCCCAGACGCTGCTGGCGCTGCTCGGCCAGGCGGGTATCGAGGTCGGCGGCGACGCCGCCGGCGTGCCCTATGTCACCACCAGCGTGGAGCCCAACGGCGCCGCACGCCGGCTGGCGGCAGTGGACGGCAAGCCGCTGCAGGAGCTGGTGCTGCGGACCATGAACTACTCCAACAATTTCATGGCCGACGTGCTCAACCTGGGGCTGGTGCCGACGCCGCAGACGTCGCTGGAAGAGGCCGCCCAGGCGCTCGAGGCCTACGCCGCGGCGATTCCCGGGCACGGCCCGTTGACGCTGCACAGCGGCAGCGGCCTGACCACCACCAACCGCACCTCGGCGGCGGGGGTCAACGCGCTGCTTGAGTATGCCTACCATCGGCCGGCGCTGTTCCCGCACCTGCTGGCCAGCATGCAGACCCCGGTCAACGGCCCGTCACGCTTCATCCGCCGTGGCGGCGAGCGCTTCCAGAACAACGTGATGCTCAAGACCGGCACCCTCAACCAGCCCTTTGCGGTGCGCTCGGTGGGCGGCTATTTCCGCACCGACAGCGGCCGCTGGGGCGTCTTCACGGCACTGGTCAACGGCACCTCGAGCACGCCCTGGCTGAACTGGACCCAGGTGCTCGATCCGCTGACCGAAGACCTCGATGCCATGATCCGCGCCCACTGAGCCGCGTTGGCGACCCACGCCGGGGAGGCGTGGTTTTTTTGCTACTATCGTCACTCGTGCCGCCGAGGCGGCGTCGATCCACCCGCAAGAGCGATACGATGAAACCTGGGCATACCGGCTGGCGCCATCTGGTGCACTCGACCCGCTATTCACTCAAGGGCCTCAAGGCTGCCTACCGCAACGAGACGGCCTTTCGTCAGGAGGTGGCGCTGTGTCTGGTGCTGCTGCCGCTGGCGATCTGGATTGGCCGCACGCCGCTGGAGTGGATCCTGCTGATCGGCAGCTGCCTGCTGGTGCTGATCGTCGAGTTGCTCAACAGCGCCATCGAGAACGTGGTCGACCGTATCGGCACCGAGCACCACGAACTCTCCGGCCGGGCCAAGGACATCAGCTCGGCGGCGGTGATGCTGGCGCTGCTGTTCGCCGGCCTGACCTGGGGGCTGCTGATCATCCAGCGCCTGATGGGGTAAGCCCTGGCACTGAATTTGCCCCGACGCAGAGACTCCGGGGGCAGGTCTAAGAGGGGGTTTCGATGCCATGGATGGCATCGGTAGCGCCCAGGGATGGTTTATAGCGCCCCCTCGTTGGCCTGCCCCCGGATCGGGTCCGAGCGGCTGTCATAGGCATCATAGGTGACCCTAGCCGCCGGGCTTCGCTATGCTGAAGGCAATTTGCCGCTGACTGCGAGAGCCCCATGGCGCTGCCCGATGACTTCCTGCCCCGCGACGACCTGCCCAAGGCGCTGCACACACGCCGCGACCAGCTGAGCCAGCGCCTCGACGAAGCCTTGAGCCAGGCCGACAACCTGGCCGAGATGCAGCAGCAGGAGGGGCCCGGGGCCAACTGGGCGGCGCTGTCCGAGTCACGCCGTTGCCAGCTGGCGCGGGTGCTGTGTATCTCCGATTTTGCCACCGAGACCCTGACCCGCTACCCCGACTGGCTGATGCAGCTGGACACCGCCGATGAGCTCGACGCGGCGCCCAGCGCCGACGACCAGGCCGCCTGGCTCGACGAACTGCTCCAGGAGGCCAACGACGAGGCGGCCATGCAGCGGGTGATCCGGCGCTTTCGTCGGGCGCGCATGCTGGGCATCGTGTGGCGCGACCTGACCCGCCCGCCGGGGATCGATATGTGGGCCACTGCGGCCAGCGTCTCGCGGCTCGCCGAGGTGTGCCTCGAGGGCGCGCTGGGCTGGCTCGAGGCCCACCACGCCGAGCGCTGGGGGCTGCCGGCCGAGCGTGACGGCGAGCCGCAGCGCATGGTGGTGCTGGGCATGGGCAAGCTCGGCGCCGGCGAGCTCAACCTGTCGTCGGATATCGACCTGATCTTCGCTTTCCCCGACAAGGGCACCACCCAGGGCGGCAAGCGCGAGCTCGACCACCAGGAGTACTTCACCAAGCTCGGCCAGAAGCTGATCGGCGCGCTGGATGCCGTGACCGCCGACGGCTTCGCCTTTCGCGTCGATATGCGCCTGCGCCCGCTGGGCGACGGTGGCCCGCTGGTCGGCAGTTTCAGCTCGCTTTCCAGCTACTACCAGGATCAGGGCCGCGAGTGGGAGCGCTACGCCATGCTCAAGGCGCGCCCGGTGGCCGGCGACCGCCAGGCCGGCGACGAGCTGCTGGCAAGCCTCAGGCCGTTCGTCTACCGCCGCTACCTCGACTTCGGCGCCATCGAGTCGCTGCGCGAAATGAAGGGCATGATCAACCGCCAGGTGCGCCGCAAGGGCATGGACGACAACATCAAGCTCGGTCGCGGCGGCATCCGTGAAGTCGAGTTCGTGGTTCAGGCCTTCCAGCTGATCCGCGGCGGCCGCGACACCGAGCTGCAGGTCACCTCGCTGCGCCAGGCGATGCAGATCCTGCCGGCGCTGGGCCTGCTGCCCCAAGAAGTGGTCGACGAGCTGGCGCCCGACTACGCCTTCCTGCGCGACCTGGAGCACGCCATCCAGGCGCTGGAGGATCGCCAGACCCAGGCGCTGCCGGAAGAAGACGAGGAGCGCGAGCGGGTCGCCCTGGCGCTGGACATGGAAGGCTGGCCGGCGCTGATTGCGCGCCTCGACGAGGTGCGCGAGCGTATCCGCGGCCACTTCGATGCGGTGATCGCCGACCCCGAAGAGGAAGTGGAGGACGCCGCCGAAGGCGACGACGAACCCGACCTGGACGAGTGGCGCGGCCTGTGGCGCGGGGTCATGGATGACGACGATATTCTGGCGCTGCTAAGCGAGGCAGGCTTTGACGATGCCGCTTCAGCCGCCAAACGCTTGTCGGCGATGCGCGAGTCGCGGGCGGTGAAGAGCATGCAGCGCATCGGCTACGAGCGCCTCGATGCGCTGATGCCGATGCTGCTCGCGGCGATGGCCGACAGCGAGGCCCCGGACCTGGTGCTCGAGCGGGTGCTGCCGCTGATCGAGGCGGTGCTGCGGCGTACCGCCTACCTGGCGCTGCTGCGCGAGAATCCTCAGGCCCTCAGCCACTTGATGCGGCTGTGCGCGGCGAGCCCGTGGATCGCCGAGCAGCTCGCCCGCCACCCGATCCTGCTCGACGAGCTGCTGACCCCGGCCACCCTCTACACCCCGGCCGACAAGCAGCACCTCGCCGACGAGCTGCGCCAGGCGCTGGGGCGCATCCCGGAAGACGACGAGGAGGCCCAGCTCGAGGCGCTGCGGATCTTCAAGCACGCCCAGGTGCTGCACGTGGCGGCCTCGGATATCGCCGGCGCCCGCGCGCTGATGAAGGTCAGCGACTTCCTCACCTACATCGCCGAGGTGGTCCTCGAGCAGGTATTGGCGATGGCCTGGAAGCACCTCACCCGCAAGCACGGCCGCCCGGCGCGGCGCGACGGCGTGCCCGGCGACACCGACTTCATCATCGTCGGCTATGGCAAGCTGGGCGGCATCGAACTCGGCTACGGTTCGGACCTCGACCTGGTGTTCATCCACGACGCCGCCTCCCAGGGCACCACCGACGGGCCGCGGCCGATCGACAACCCGGTGTTCTTCACCCGCCTTGGTCAGCGCATCATCCACCTGCTCACCGCGGTGACCCCGGCCGGGGCGCTGTATGAGGTCGACATGCGGCTGCGGCCGTCGGGCAATTCCGGGTTGCTGGTCACGCCGCTGGAGGCCTTCGCCGACTATCAGCGCCACCAGGCCTGGACCTGGGAGCACCAGGCGCTGGTGCGGGCCCGGGTCGTCGCTGGCGACAGCCATCTCGGCGAACGCTTCGAGGCGGTGCGCAGTGAGATCCTCGGCGCGCGGCGCGATCTCGCCTCGCTGCGCGAGGAGGTGGTCAAGATGCGCCACAAGATGCGCGAGCATCTGGGCAGCAAGGCCAGCGCGCGCCAGGCCGGACGCTTCGACCTCAAGCAGGACGCCGGCGGCATGGTCGATATCGAGTTCCTGTGCCAGTTCGCGGTGCTGGCGATGAGCGCCGATGCTCCAGAGCTGCTGCGCTGGAGCGACAACATGCGCCTGCTGGAGACCCTCGAGGCCTGCCAGCGGCTGCCCGCCGACGAGGCCCAGGGGCTGCGCGACGCCTACCTGGCCTACCGCCACGCCACCCACCGCGCCGCGCTGACCAAGGCCGAGCGGGTCGTCGATGCCGATGAGGTGGCGGCGCACCGCGAACTGGTGCGGCGCGTCTGGCAGCGCTGGATGGGCGAGGCGGAAGAGCCGCGCTGAGGCACTCAAGCTAGTCAATTCGATCATCACCGATGGGAACCCAAAGACGATGCATAAACTACTGGTGCTGCACGGCCCCAACCTCAACCTGCTGGGCACTCGCGAGCCGGATATCTATGGCCACGAGACCCTCGACGATATCAACAACAGTCTGTACGAGAAGGCCGCCTTCAACGGCTGGGAGGTCAAGGCGCTGCAGAGCAACCACGAGGGCGCGTTGATCGATGCCATCCACGCCGCCAGGCTCGACGGCACCGCGGCGATCATCATCAACCCTGCCGCCTTCACCCACACCTCGGTGGCGATCCTTGACGCCCTCAACGCCTTCGACGGCAAGGTCATCGAGGTGCATCTCTCCAACGTCCACAAGCGCGAGAGCTTCCGCCACCACTCCTACGTCTCTCTGCGCGCCGACGGGGTGATCGCCGGCCTCGGCAGCCAGGGCTACCTGGCCGCGCTGGACGCACTGATCAAGGCCGCCGACGCCTGACTCTCATCGCTACCATCATGCCCGACTGCGAGCCCGCCCCTTGGCGGGCTCGCTGCGTTTCAAGCTTGCTTCGCAAAACCTTGATCTGCGTCAACTGGCATAGGGGGCTTAATTCGCTAGGCTGACAGGGGTATGCGGTGGTTTGTCACACCCCGCCAGGCCCACACCCAGCGAGGAAAGTGCCATGAGCGACCCCGACAGCGTTGCGCCGTCGGTGCGCAAGCGACAAGAGCTGAAGCTGTTTCTGTTCATCTGCGTGCTGCTGTTCCCGATTCTCGCCGTGGCGGTGGTCGGCAGCTACGGCTTCGCGGTGTGGATCTACCAGATGATCGCCGGCCCGCCCGGTCCTCCCGGTTGAGTCGGTGACGCCATGACCCATAACAACAAGGCGCATCGCCATTCGGATCGCCGCCAGTTCTTCCGCACCTTGAGCGGCCGCCCCGCGGTGCGCCGGCCACCATGGACCGCCGCTGACCTGACCCAGCGCTGCACCGGCTGCGATGCCTGCATCGACGCCTGCCTGGAAGGCGTGCTGGTACGCGGCGGCGGCGGTTTTCCCGAGATCCGCTTCGATGACGACGGCTGCTCGCTGTGCGGCGACTGCGCTGCGGTGTGCGAGGCGGACGTCTTCGATACCCAGCGCCAGGCGTTTCCCTGGCACGCGCAGCTCGAGGCCAACTGCCTGGCGCTGGCACAGATTCACTGCCAGGCCTGCCAGGACGCCTGCGAGTGGCGCGCCATCCGCTTTCCACCGGCGCTGGGCCGCCCGCCGCAGCCGCACATCGACAGCGAGGCCTGCCGCGGCTGCGGGGCCTGCCTGGCGGTGTGCCCTAACGATGCCATCACCCTGGCCGACAACGGCCCTGTGCAACCCGGAGCGCGCCGATGAGCCAAGAGACGCTGCATATCGCCAGCTTTATCGTCCATGTCCGGCCACCGCGGCTGGCGGAGGTGGCCGCCTGGCTGAATGCCGCCGGCGACTGCGAGGTCCGTGGCGAGGACGCCGCGGGCAAGCTGGTGGCAGTGGTGGAGAGCCATCAGGAGAGCCGTGCGCTCGACCTGATCGATGCCGTACAGACACGGCCCGGCGTGCTCGGCGCGGCGCTGGTCTACCACCAGTTGCTCGACCCGGCCACCGCCGATGAACCGCATGAGGGGGCATGATGAAACTGACACGTCGCGAATTCGTAAAGGCCAATGCGGCCGCCGTGGCCGCCGCCAGCGCGGGGATCGCGATCCCCGCCGGGGCCACCAACCTGATCACCAACGCCGAGCTGACCCGGCTCAACTGGAACAAGGCGCCGTGCCGCTTCTGCGGGGTCGGCTGCAGCGTCATGGTCGCCACCCAGAACGACCGCATCGTCGCCACTCACGGCGATATCCACTCCGAGGTCAACCGCGGGCTGAACTGCGTCAAGGGCTACTTCCTGTCGAAGATCCTCTACGGCGAGGACCGCCTGACCCAGCCGCTGCTGCGTAAGCGCAACGGCGCCTATGCCAAGGACGGCGACTTCGAGGCGGTGTCCTGGGACGAGGCGCTGGACGTGATGGCCGACAAGTTCAAGCAGGCGATCCGCGAGCACGGTCCGGATAGCGTGGCGATGTTCGGCTCCGGGCAGTGGACGATCTGGGAAGGCTATGCCGCCAGCAAGCTGTTCAAGGCCGGCCTGCGCACCAACAACATCGATCCCAACGCCCGCCACTGCATGGCCTCGGCGGTGTTCGGCTTCATGCGCAGCTTCGGCTCCGACGAGCCGATGGGCGTCTACGACGATATCGAGCATGCCGACGCCTTCGTGCTGTGGGGCTCGAACATGGCCGAGATGCACCCGGTGCTGTGGACCCGGGTCACCGACCGCCGGCTCTCCTACCCGGATACCCGGGTGGCGGTGCTCTCCACCTACGAGCATCGCAGCTTCGACCTGGCCGACATCCCCATGGTGATGACGCCCAACGCCGACATCGTGATCCTCAACTACATCGCCAACCACATCATCCAGAGCGGCAACGTCGATCGCGACTTCGTCGATAGCCACGTCGGCTTCGCCCGGGGGGTGGACGACATCGGCTACGGCCTGCGCGACGAGCATCCGCTGCAGCAGGCCGCGGCCAACGCCGACAACGCCAACTCCTGGTCGGAGATGAGCTTCGATGAGTTCGCCGACTACGTCGCCGACTACACCCTCGAGCGCGCCGCCCGGGAGTCCGGCGTGTCGGAACGCCGGTTGGAGCAGCTCGCCGAGCTCTATGCCGACCCCGACACCAAGGTCATGACCTTCTGGACCATGGGCGTCAACCAGCACACCCGCGGGGTGTGGGTGAACAACCTGATCTACAACCTGCACCTGCTCACCGGCAAGATCTCCGAGCCCGGCAACAGCCCCTTCTCGCTCACCGGCCAGCCCTCGGCCTGCGGCACCGCCCGCGAGGTGGGCACCTTCGCCCACCGTCTGCCCGCTGACCGCGTGGTCACCAACCCCGAGCATCGCCGCGACGCCGAGGAGATCTGGCTGCTGCCCGAGGGTACCATCCCCGAGCGGGTCGGCTTTCACGCCGTGGAGCAGAGCCGCAGGCTCAAGGACGGCGAGATCAAGGTCTACTGGACCCAGGTGTGCAACAACATGCACGCCGGCCCCAACACCATGGAGGAAATCCTGCCCGGCTGGCGCAACCCCGAGGCCTTCGTGATCGTCTCGGACATCTATCCCACCGCCTCGGCGCAGTCCGCCGACCTGATCCTGCCGGCCGCCAGCTGGGTCGAGAAGGAGGGCGCCTTCGGCAACTCCGAGCGGCGTACCCAGTTCTTCCACCAGCTGGTCAATGCCCCCGGCGAGGCGCGCTCCGACCTGTGGCAGACCCTGGCGCTGGCCAAGCGCATCCGCGTCGACGAGGTGTGGCCCGAGGAGCTGCTCGAAGCGGCCCCCGAGCTGCGCGACAAGACGCTGTTCGAGCTGCTCTACGCCAATGGCCAGGTCGACCGCTACCCGCTCTCCGACATGGAGGAGGGCTACGCCAACCAGGAGGCCGAGGAGCTGGGGTTCTACGTCCAGAAGGGGCTGTTCGAGGAGTATGCTCGCTTCGGTCGCGGCAAGGGCAAGGACCTCGACGACTTCGACGTCTACCACCAGACCCGCGGCAAGCGCTGGCCGGTGGTGGGCGGCCAGGAGACCCTGTGGCGCTACCGCGAGGGCTACGACCCCTACGTCGAGGAGGGCCGCGGCGTGCAGTTCTACGCCAAGCCCGACGACCGCGCGCTGATCTTCGCGGTGCCCGACGAGCCGGCCCCGGAGCGCCCCGACGATGACTTCCCCTACTGGCTGTGCACCGGACGCGTGCTGGAGCACTGGCACACCGGCTCGATGACCCGCCGGGTGCCGGAGCTGCACCGCGCAGTGCCCGAGGCGCTGCTCTACATGCATCCCGAGGACGCCCGCGCCGAGGGCGTGCGGCGCGGCAGCGAGGTCAAGGTCACCAGCCGGCGCGGCGAGATCCGCCTGCGGGTCGAGACCCGCGGCCGAGTGCGGCCGCCCCAGGGGCTGGTCTATGTACCGTTCTTCGACGCCAACCGGCTAATCAACAAGCTGGTGCTGGACGCCACCGACCCGATCTCCAAGCAGACCGACTTCAAGAAGTGTGCGGTGCGCCTGGAGTTGCTCAACCTGGCCTGAGGCCGCCAGCAAGGAGAAATGCGATGAAAAGGCTTACCGCTCTATGCCTCTCCGCCACCTTGGCCTGGGCAGGCATGACACTTGCCGAGGAGCACTATCGGCCCTCGGCGCCGGATGGCCTGCGCCAGGGCGGCACCGTGGCCGAGACCCTGCCGGCCCCGCCGATGGCCGGCGAGTCCCGCGAGTCGGGGCGCGAGGTACTCAACTACCCCGAGCAGCCGCCGGTGGTGCCGCACAATATTCGCGACTACCAGGTCGACCTGCGCCACAACCAGTGCCTGACCTGCCACAGCCGCGAGAACGCGGTGCGCGCCGGGGCGCCGATGGTCAGCGTCACCCACTTCATGGACCGCCACAAGCAGGTGCTGGCGGCGGTCTCCCCCGACCGCTACTTCTGCACCCAGTGCCATGTGCCCCAGACCGACGCCGCGCCGCTGGTAGAAAACCGCTTCCAGACCGTCGACCAGGTGCTCGGCGAGATGCTCCGCGACAGCCAGGGAGGTGAGCCATGAAGCGCTGGCTGGGCCGCTACTGGCGGCTGCTCACCCGCCCCAGCGTGCACTTCAGCCTGGGGTTCCTGACCCTGGGCGGCTTCATCGCCGGGATCATCTTCTGGGGCGGCTTCAACACCGCCATGGAGGCCACCAATACCCAGCAGTTCTGTGTCGCGTGCCACGAGATGGAGCGCAACCCGCTGCGTGAGATGCAGGACACCATCCACTACACCAACCGCTCCGGGGTCAGGGCGCAGTGCGCCGACTGCCATGTGCCCCACGGCTGGACCCACAAGATCGCGCGCAAGATGGAGGCCTCCAAGGAGGTGTGGGGCTGGGTGTTCGGCACCATCCGCACCGAGGAGCAGTTCGAGGAGAAGCGCCTGGAGCTGGCCCAGCGTGAGTGGGCGCGGCTCGAGGCCAACGACTCGCTGGAGTGCCGCAACTGTCATGAGTTCGAACACATGGACTTTACCGCCCAGAGCAGCCGCGCGGCCCGCGCCCACTCCACCTCATTGGCCAGCGGCGAGGCGACCTGCATCGACTGCCACAAGGGCATCGCCCACGACCTGCCCGCCGGGCATCACGGCGGCTACGAGGCGGCCGCCCTGGAAGCGGGCATTCCCGACGTGATCTCGTGGGTGACGCATCTGGGTCGCGCCGAGGCGGCCGTGCCCAGTCAACTTACAGCGCCTTAGGCTTCGCTCAAGTCCGTCGCGTAGCGAGAAATATCCCGGCGCCGATGATCAGCACGGCGCCGAGGTAGACCTGCAGCAGCGGCACGTCGCCGAACACCAGGTAGCCGAACAGCGAGGCCCATACGATCTGGGTGTAGAGGAACGGCGAGACCAGCGAGGCCGGCGCGCAGCGCATGGCGAGGATCAGTGCCAGCTGGCTGACCGCGCCAAGCAGCCCGACCATCAGAAACAACGGCATGTCACCGAGCGCGATGGGCGTCCAGAGCAGCGGCACCACGGCGCTGCTGACCAGGGCGCCGGCCAGGCCGGCGTAGAACAGCGAGGTCAGCGGGTGGTCGTGGCGGCCGAAGCGCCGTGTGGTCAGCTGGTAGAGCGCGAAGCACAGCGTCATGCCGAACGGCAGCAGTGCCGCTGGCTGGGCGCGCCAGTCGACAGGCCCCACGGCGATGATCACACCGATGAAGCCCACCACCACCGCCGCACCCCGAGCAAGCGTCACGCGCTCCTTGAGCAGCGGAATCGCCAGCAGGGTGACCAGCAGCGGCGCGCTGAAATTGACTACGTAGACCTGCAGTAGAGGCAGGTCGCGCAGCGCCAGATAGGCGAAGGTGCTGGCGCCGAATAGCAGCAGGCCGCGCAGCACCTGCCCCAGCAGCGACTCGGTATGCATCAGCGCGCGGCAGCGCGGCCAGCCCAGCCAGGCCAGATAGCCGCCCAGCACCAGCATGTGCCCGGCGTAGCGCGCCCACACCACCTGGATAGGCGAGTAGTCCTGGCCGAGCAGCTTGACGCCGGTGTCGAGCAGCACGAACAGCAGCCCGGCGGCGAGCATGAAGCCGATGCCGCGTAGCGGGCGGTCGCCAGCGAGCGATACCGTGAGGTCGGGAGGTGTTGCCATGGGGCTCTCAGTGAAGAGACAAGGCTTTAGCCTAGCAGGCTAACGAACTATGCGAGAGATCAGATGAGCCCAGCCAGGCTAAGCAGCCAGATCGCCACGCTGAGGGTGATAAAGGAGGCCAGGGTGGTGACCATCATCGCCGCGGCGGTGATATTGCCGACCCCGTAGCGCTGGCCAAATAGCGGGTAGACGCTGATCATCGGCGCACTGGCGAACAGCAGGGCGCCGGCCATCAGCAGCGGGTCCATGGGCGGCAGCAGCAGGATCATCGTCAGCACCGCCAGCGGGTGCAGGATCAGCTTGCCGAGCACGATCTGGCCGATGTCGCGGCCCATGCCCTTGGGCTTGAGGCCGTAGAGGGCGCCGCCGATCACGAACAGCGCCGCCGGCGCCGCCGCGGTAGCCAGCATATCGACCATGCGGAAGAGCGGGCCGGGCAGCGACAGCCCGGTGGCCGAGAGCACCATGGCCAGGGCGAGGCTGATCAGGATCGGGTTGCGCATTAAGCGCTGGGCGGTCTGGCGCAATGCATTGCCCAGGCTGGCACCGCGCTGACTGCCCAGTTCGGCGAGGATCAACGCGGCGGGGATCACCAGCAGGTTCTCGATCAGCATATTCAGTGCCAGGAACACCGCCGCCGGCGAACCGAGCACCATCAGCGCCACCGGGAAGCCGATGAAGCCGCTGTTGGAGGCGGTCATGCCCAGCGCGTGCAGGGCGCTGGTGGTCAGCGGCTGGCGCTGCCAGCAGTAGGTGACGAGCAGGGCGAGCAGGAAGACCAGCGCCGAGCCCAGGCCGTAGGCCAGCAGGTAGCCTAGGTGCACGACCTCTTCCAGCGGATACTCGGTGAGCGCGCGGAAGATCAGCGCCGGCAGCGCGAAGTAGAGCACGAAGGTGCTCACCCCCTGCATCTGCTCGCGGCTGGTGAGACGCAGGCGCATGGCCAGGTAGCCGAGGCCGATGAGCAAAAAGATCGGCGTGGTGATGCCCAGGATCGCGAGCACTCAGGCCTCCTTGGCAGGGCTCAGCTGACGTGGGTGCGGATCAGCTGCGCTTTCTGCTGCAGCAGCGGCAGGAAGCGGCCGGTCAGGGTCTCGAGGTCGATGCGTGCGGCGTTGGTGCTGATGTTGATCGCCCCCAGCAGCCGGCCGTTGGCATCGAAGGCGGGGATTGCCAGCGAGCGCAGGCCAGAATCCAGTTCCTGGTCGGAGACCGCATAGCCCTGCTCGCGTACCTTGAGCACACAGGCCTTGAGCTCGTCCTTGTCGGTGATGGTCTTGTCGGTGTAGCGCTCCAGCACCACGCGCTCGAGGTAGGCGTCGAGCTCGGCATCCGGCAGCTGGGCCAGCAGTACCCGGCCCATGGAGGTATGCGCGGCGGGCAGGCGGGTGCCCACCGAAAGGGTGATCGCCATCAGCCGGTGCTTGGCCGCCGAGCGCGCCACGTAGATCACCTCGTCGCCATCCAGCACGCCCAATGAGGAGGACTCGCCGATCTCGGCGGTGATATCCTCGAGATACTGCTGGATCACGCTGCGGTAGTTATTGGCCGACAGGAACGAGTAGCCGAGCTGCAGCACCTTGGGGGCCAGTTCGAAGTAGCGCTGCTCCTTGCGCACGTAGCCCAGTGCATGCAGGGTGAGCAGGAAGCGCCGGGCGCGGGCGCGGTTCATACCGGTGCGGGCGGCCACTTCGCTGAGGGTCATGCGCGGGTTGGCGCCATCGAAGGCGAGGATGACCTCCAGGCCGCTGGCCAGGGCCGTAACGAAGTCGCGGTCGTCGGGCTGTAGCGTATCCTCTTGCATGGGTGCGTTCATGCCGTCGTTATCCTTGTCGATGTTGCTGATAGGCCATACTTCAATCTAGCATACTGTTCGATGTGCGAACAGATGTTCGAGCTGTGCCCTGCAACGCCGCCGCCGACAATGGAGTACCCCATGCCCGCCGCCCTGATCCAGCACCCCTTCATGAGCGCCGATGGCCTGGCCGCCACCCACGGCCAGGCCTTGGTCGAGGCCATGCTGGCCTTCGAACTGGCCCTGGCTGAGACCCAGGAGGCAGAGGGCGCGCTGCCCGCCGGCACCCGTCAGCGGCTGCGCGAGTGCCTCACGAACCACACCTTCGATCTCGAGGCGCTCGCCAGCGGCGTGGCCAGCGGCGGCAACGCGGCGATTCCCTTCGTCAAGCAGGCCCGCGCGGCGCTGCCCGATGACCTCAAGCGCTACTTTCACCAGGGGGCGACCAGCCAGGACGTGGTCGACAGCGCCCTGATGCTGCTGCTCAAGCCGCGCCTGGCGCGCCTCGATGCGCTGCTGGTGCGCTGCCGCAAGGCCGGCATCGCGCTGATGCAGGCCCATGACCAGACCGTGATGGTAGGGCGCACCCTGATGCAGCAGGCGCTGCCGACCACCTTCGGCGTGCGGGTGGCGCAGTGGACGCTGGGTCTCGAGCAGGCGCGGCGTCGCCTGGCCGGGGTCGCGCTGCCGGTACAGTTCGGCGGCGCCGTGGGCGTGCACTCCGGCTGGGACGACCTGGGCCTGACGCTGATGGACGGCATCGCCGAGCGCCTCGGCCTGGCCGCCCCGGTGCTGCCCTGGCACACCGACCGCCAGCCGATTCACGCCCTGGGCACGGCGCTGGATGCCGCGGCCGGGGCGGCGGAGAAGCTGGCCCTCGACGTGGCGCTGCTGACCCAGACCGAGCTTGGCGAGGTCGCCGAACCCGCCGGCGAGGGCATGGGCGAGTCGTCGTCGATGCCGCACAAGCGCAACCCGGTGCGCTGTGCGCTGATTCGCGGCGCGGCGCGCCAGGTGCACGGCCACACCACGGTGCTGCTCAACGCCGCCGCCCAGCCGCTTGAGCGCGGCCTCGGCGAGTGGCACGCCGAGTGGTCGCCGCTGATCGACAGCGCGCTGCTGCTGGAGGGCGCGTTGGAGCAGGCGGCGGTGCTGCTGGAGGGCTTGGAGGTGAAGCCCGAGGCGATGCAGCGCAACCTGGCGATTACCGGCGGGGCGATCATGGCCGAGCCGGTGGCCAAGCTGCTGGCGCCGGCGCTGGGCCAGGACGCCGCCAAGCGCATTGCAGCCGAAGCCGCCGAGACGGCCCGCCGAGCAGGGCGCGGCTATGCCGAGGTGCTGGCCGAGCACGCCGAGATCAGCGGCAAGGTCGCTGCCGATGAGCTCGCCCGAGCCTGCGACCCGAGGTTATACATTGGTAGTAGCCAGCAGCAGGTGGGTCGCGCCCTGACGTGGCTGACCTCCGGCTAACCTTCTGTAAATAATGTGTTTTTTATCAGTGATGAAAGGGAAGGCTGCGGCCTTCCCTTTTTCGTGGTTTGACGGTCGTGGGTGAAGGGATTATTTTGTTCGTATCACAAACCTAAGTTCGCAATGCGCACAAGGCAGGGCGAACCCGAGCCGAGCACCGAGAGGCAGACATCATGGCCGAGTTCCTCAGCTTGCATGACGCGGTGGCCCGCTACGTCGAAGACGGCGCCACCGTGGCCATGGAAGGCTTTACCCATCTGATTCCCTTCGCCGCGGGCCACGAAGTGATCCGCCAGGGCAAGCGCGACCTGACCCTGATCCGCCTGACCCCGGACCTGGTCTACGACCAGCTGATCGGCGCCGGCTGCGCCAAGAAGGTGATCTTCTCGTGGGGCGGCAACCCCGGGGTGGGCTCGCTGCACCGCCTGCGCGACGCCGTCGAGAAGGGCTGGCCGCACCAGATCGAGATCCTCGAGCACAGCCACGCCGCCATGGCCTGCGCCTTCGAGGCCGGCGCGGCGGGCCTGCCGCTGGCGGTGCTGCGCGGCTACGTGGGCAGCGAGCTGCCCAGCGTCAACGACCAGATCAAGTTCATCGAGTGCCCGTTCACCGGCGAACGCCTGGCCGCGGTGCCGTCGGTGCGCCCGGACGTCTCCATCATCCACGCCCAGCGCGCCGACCGCGCCGGCAACGTGCTGGTGGAAGGCATCGTCGGGGTGCAGAAAGAGGCGGTGCTGGCCGCCAAGCACAGCATCGTCACCGTCGAGGAGATCGTCGACGACCTCGGCGCCACCCCCAACGCCTGCGTGATTCCGGGCTGGGCGATCAGCGCCGTGGCGGTGGCCGAGAAGGGCGCCTACCCCTCCTACACCCACGGCTACTACGACCGCGACAACCGCTTCTACAAGGAGTGGGACGCCATCGCCCGCGACCGCGAAGTCTTCACCCAGTGGCTCGACGACAACGTCTACAACGCCGGAGGCGCCGCCTGATGAGCAACGACTACACTTCCTCGGAAATGATGACCGTCACCGCGGCGCGCGCCCTGGAAAACGGCATGACCTGCTTCGTCGGCATCGGCCTACCCTCGGAGGCCGCCAACCTGGCGCGCCTGACCCACGCCCCGGACGTGGTGCTGATCTACGAATCCGGCACCCTGCAGACCAAGCCCGAGGTGCTGCCGCTCTCCATCGGCGACGGCGAGCTGGCCGAGACCGCGCTGACCACCGTCTCGGTGCCGGAAATGTTTCGCTACTGGCTGCAGGGCGGCAAGGTCGACGTCGGCTTCCTCGGCACCGCCCAGATCGACCGCTACTGCAACCTCAACACCACCCTGATCGGCGACTACCGCGAGCCCAAGGTACGCCTGCCGGGTGGCGGCGGGGCGCCGGAGATCGCGACCAATGCCGGTGAGGTGTTCATCACCCTCAAGCACTCCAAGCGCGCCTTCGTCGACCGCGTCGACTTCGTCACCACCCTGGGCTTCGGCCGCGACGGCAAGGGCCGCGACGGTGTGCCCAATATCGGCAAGGGCCCGACCCGGGTGATCACCGACCTGTGCGTGATGAAGCCTGACCCTGAGACCAAGGAGCTGGTGGTCGTCTCGCTGCACCCGGGGGTGAGCCGCGAGGACGTGATCGAGGCCACCGGCTGGGAGATCCGCTTCGCCGAGAGCCTCGAGAGCACGCCGCAGCCGAGTGCCAAGGAACTCGAGATCCTGCGCGATCTCAAGGACCGCACCGACCGCAAGCACGCCGGGCAGTGAGCCGAACAGGAGAACCGTACCAATGAGCGACGTCTATCTGTGTCATCCGCGGCGTAGCGCCGTAGGCCGCTTCGGCGGCACGCTTGCCAGCGTGCGCCCCGACGACCTGGCCGCCAGCATCTTCAAGGCGGTACTCGCCGAGGCCCCGCAGCTCGACCCAGCGGCCATCGAAGATGTGTTCATGGGCTGCGCCAACCAGGCCGGCGAAGACAACCGCAGCGTGGCGCGCATGTCGCTGCTGCTGGCGGGCATGCCGACCTCGATTCCCGGCACCACCCTCAATCGCCTGTGTGGCTCCGGCATGGACGCGGTGGGCACCGCCTTCCGTGCCATCAAGGCCGGCGAAATGGACCTGGCCCTGGCCGGCGGCGTGGAGTCGATGTCCCGCGCGCCCTACGTGATGGGCAAGGCCGACAGCGCCTTCTCCCGCGGCCAGAAGATCGAGGACACCACCATCGGCTGGCGCTTCATCAACCCGCTGATGAAGAAGGCCTACGGCGTCGACTCGATGCCCGAGACCGCCGAGAACGTCGCCGAGCAGTTCAACATCTCCCGCGAGGACCAGGACGCCTTCGCCCTGCGCTCCCAGCAGAAGGCCGCCGCCGCTCAGCAAGCCGGCCGCTTTGCTGAAGAGATCACCGCCATCGAGATCCCGCGGCGCAAGCAGGAGCCGCTGATCTTCGATCAGGACGAGCACCTGCGCGCCACCACCCTGGAGAAGCTCGCCGGCCTGCCGACGCCGTTCCGCGACGGCGGCAGCGTTACCGCCGGCAACGCCTCCGGGGTCAACGACGGCGCCGCCGCCATGCTGGTCGCCAGCCAGGCCGCGGTGGACAAGCACGGCCTCAAACCGATGGCCAAGATCCTCGGCATGGCCACCGCCGGCGTCGAGCCGCGTATCATGGGCTACGGCCCGGTGCCCGCGGTCAACAAGCTGCTCGAGCGCTGCGGCGTGTCGATCGACGAGATCGACATCATCGAGCTCAACGAAGCCTTCGCCGCCCAGGCGCTGGCCTGCATGCGCGACCTCGGGATTGCCGACGACGACCCGCGGGTCAATCCCAACGGCGGCGCCATCGCCCTCGGCCACCCCCTGGGCATGTCCGGCGCACGGCTGCTGCTCACCGCCGCCCACGAGCTGCACAAGAGCGGCAAGCGCTACGCGCTGTGTACCATGTGCGTGGGCGTGGGGCAGGGCATCGCCACGCTGATAGAGAAGGCGTAAGAAATAAGAAAGTAAGAGAGAAGAAGTAAGAGAGAAGAAGGAAGAGAGAAGAAGGAAGAGAGAAGAAGGATGAATCAGGGTTTCTTCCCTCTTCCAGGTGCGAAGCACCGATCTTCCGTCTTACAGCTATTTCCAATCAGGCGCCGAGCGATAATTCGATGCCTGGGGATGGGAGAGTGTTTTATGGCATTTCTGGAGATCAACGGTCGCAGCGTGGCCTACCGCCTGCTCGGCGCCGAGGCCCACCCGCTGGTGGTGCTGGCCCATCCGCTGGGCATGACCCAGGCGGTGTGGGACGACATCCTGCCCATGCTGCTGCCGCGCTACCGGGTGCTGACCTGGGACCTGCCCGGCCACGGCGCCAGCCAGGCCTGGGGCGAGGGTGCCATCACCCCGGCCGACCTGGCCGCCGAGGCGCTGGCGCTGGCCGAGCACGCCCAGGCCTCGCGCTTCCACTTCGTCGGCACCTCCATCGGCGGGGTCGTCGGCCAGCAACTGATCAGTAAACACGCCGAACGGCTCTACTCCGCCACCCTGACCAACACCGGCGCGGTGATCGGCAACGCCGCGATGTGGAACACCCGCGCCGGCCGCGTGCGCAGCGAAGGCCTGGCGGCAATGAGCGGCGAGATCGTGCCGCGCTGGTTCGCGCCCGCGCGCATCGAGGCCAACCCGGCGCTGCAGGCCGGCTGGATGACCCAGATGGGCCGCAACGACGCCGAAGGCTACGCCAAGCTGTGCGAGATGCTCGGCAGCCACGCCTTTACCGGCAAGCTCTCCGGCAAGGAAGTAAAGGTACAGCTGCTGGGCGGTAGCGAAGACCTGGCCACGCCGCCGGCGACCCTCGAGGCCTTGGCCGCCGAGCTCGACGGCGCGGCGCTGGAGATCTTCGAGGGTGTGGGCCATGTGCCCTCGGTCGAGGTGCCGGCGCAGTTTGCCGAGGCGCTGCTGAAGGCGATGGCCGTCGACCTCGGCGACGTGGCCAACCACGGCGTGGGCTACGCCACCGGCCTGGAGACCCGCAAGCAGGTGCTCGGCGAGGAGCACGTGGCGCGCTCCACCGCTAACGCCACCAGCCTCGATGCGCCCTTCCAGCAGATGATTACCCGCCTGGCCTGGGGCGAGCTGTGGAGCAACGACGACCTGACCCGCCGCGAGCGCAGCATGATCACTACCGGCATCCTCGCCGCCCTGGGCCGTGAGGAGCTCACCCTGCACCTCAAGACCGCCAAGCGCATCGGCCTCAGCGAAGCCGAACTGCGCCAGGTGCTGATGCACGTGGCGATCTACGGCGGCGTACCGGCCGCCAACCACGCCTTCAGCCTCGCCAAGCAGTTGGGTTGGGGGGATGGTGAAAGCTAGCCCCCCAAGCGTGTGAGCGACGACAGCCCCGCCTCGTGAACTGCACCCCGAAAGTTGGACACCCAATCCAACCTTCGGGGTGTTTCTATGAAGAATCAGCACGGTCTGGATCACTCCCTGGTACGGCAATGGCGGGAGAGCCACCGGCAGCATGGCATGCCGGGGCTGCCCGCGCGAGTGCGCTTTCCTTCAGAGGCTTTCGTGATCAAAGGGGCGGGCGCCGCAGAGGTGGCCAGTGTTGTCAATGGCCTGGACCTTGACGCACGAGTGAGCGGCGATGGACCTCGACAAGGTGTTGTCAGGGGAATCCATCAGCAGGATGCGTTCATCCGGCGGCGCGCTGCCGTCCACACGAGCCTGCGCTACGGGCGGATCAATCAAATCGCCGGCTCCAGCGCTCTTTGGGAGTCTCACGCTGCCTGTCCAATCGGCGCGACCGAGGAGCCGGAACGCTCTCACGGAGACTGAATAGACGTCGAGATTTGTCAGGTGGAGCGGATCCGGCCGGCCGCGCGGTGTAGCGGCATCGGGGGTTCGGTGTGTGTGGTATCAAACATACAATGAACGTGAATGGGTCCAGTATGTTTTACAAGGTGGTAGCTATCGTACCCGGTACCGGATGGTGGCTCTGTGTCAGAAACCGGCACGCCGGCGATGGGTTGCGAACTCGATGGTTGGAGGTCGAGCCTCCCACGGAGTCCATACATGGATTCAGAAGTACCGCACCAAGAAACAGCCAATGATCCCCGCGCGTTACAGCGAGCACTATCCGCATATCGTGCGCCCCGCCTCGCCCGCAGCGTCTTCGAAGCACTCGTTACGGTGATCCCGTTCGGTCTTTTCTGGTTTTTGACCTGGGCAAGCGTTAGCGCCGGCTACTGGATCGGCCTCTTGCTGGTGATACCCGCCGCTGGATTTCTCGTGCGGCTGTTCATGATCCAGCATGACTGCGGGCACGGCTCCTTCTTTCCGTCCCGGCGCGCCAACGACTGGCTGGGACGGGCCCTGGGGGTGTTGACGCTCACGCCCTACGACCTCTGGCGCCATACTCACGCCCTCCATCACGCTCACTCCGGCAATCTGGATCGCGCTGACGAGGGGAGCATCGACACCTTGAGCGTGCGTGAATACCAGGCCCTGCCGCAGGCGCAGCGGCTGCGTTACCGGCTATACCGCCACCCGCTGATACTATTCGGCCTGGGGCCGGTCTACCAGTTCATGTTGCAGAACCGCGTACCCGTCGGATTCATGCGCTCGGGATGGATGCCGTGGCTGAGCACCATGGGTACGAATGCGGCTATCGTGCTGGTCATCATTGCGATGATGTCGTTGGTGGGGGCGGAAACCTTTCTTCTGGTGCACCTGCCGATCGCGGTTCTGGCTTCTTCTATCGGTGTCTGGCTGTTCTATGTTCAGCACCAGTTCGATAATACGCGCTGGGAGCATGACGAGGAGTGGTCGTTCCGTGACGTGGCGCTCTACGGGAGCTCCTACTATGATCTGCCGGCTCCGTTGCGCTGGATCACCGCGAATATCGGGGTACACCACGTCCACCATCTCGCCAGCCGCATTCCGTTCTACCGGTTGCCCGAGGTGTTGACAGATTTCCCGCAGCTTCGCGAGGTCAGTCGTCTCACGCTGAAGCAAAGCCTCGAGTGCACCCGGCTTGCCCTGTGGGACGAGGAGCGGCGGCGTCTGGTCCCCTTCAAGCACGCGAACGCGGAGACGCCTCCGGTACGCGCGTGAGCGCACAAACCGTCTGATACCTCTGGATCGCCGAGTATCACGACGCGGACGTCCTCTACAATCTAGAGAGGCTTCCACAATCTCTCAACAGTGGCGCCTGTTCTCCCGTTGATGTCGCTTCACTGCCACGAGTGCTACGCCGCACCCTGCCCACGGACTCCAGGAAAATGCGATGTACCTGTCTTACGCGCGAGCGATACTGATTGGCGTCGGCCTTTGCACCGCTGGAGCCACCCTCGCGGGGGGAGACGCTGGCCGTGTCGATGGTGCCGCGGCTCAGTTCCTAGCAGCAGATCACGCGGTGCCGGTAGTCGAAGGCCATCAATCGCCCCTTTGTAGAGAGGCCGCTACGGAGGGTTATGTTGCACTGCACAAATTCTACTGCTACTGTGTATGTCATCAGAGCGGGGATCTCCCGTTCGTTCAGAACCCGGAGGTTCTTCAGATGAGCAACTTTAACTTTGACACCAAGCAGTTCGAGACCATGATGTTCGGCCCGGCACGTGCCTTCGCGGCCCTGTCCGTCGACTTCACCGAGAAGCTGGTTAACGCACAGCTCGAGGCCGCCAAGGCTTACACCGACACCGGTGTGGCGCAGCTGCGCAGCCTGGTGGAAGTCAAGGATGCCGAGGGCCTTAAGAGCTACATGGAAAGCCAGCAGAATGTCGCTACGGAATTCACCGAGCGCCTCAAGGCAGACGCCGATAAGGTCGTCGCCCTGCAGCAGGACTTCGCCAAGGACAGCCAGAAGCTGACCGAACAGAATGTCCAGAAAGCCCAGGAAGTCGTCAAGGAAAGCACCGAGACTGCCACCAAGGCTTCCAAGGAAGCGGCTCCCAAGGCAGCCAAGGCTTCCTAATACGCCTCCCCTACCGGTCTGCGCCGGTTTAACGTTCCGCTGAAGGCCGCTGATATAAAATCAGCGGCCTTTTGCATGAGTGGCTGTCAACGACAAAAGGCGTTTGTCGTGCCTTAGGGATAGAGGTGGGCGAGCAGGTATCGACCGGGCATCCCAGTAGGAAACTCATGCACATGAGGCCGCAAATACAGCAATCGGGATGGCTCACCGGCCTGGCCATCATGGCCGTTGTCGGGCTGGGCTATTTCGCCGGGGCCTGGCTGGGTGTGACCCAGACCATCTCACCCGACGGCAAGGCCATCATCTGGCCCCCCAATGCCGTGGCGCTGGCAGCACTGTTACTGTTGCCCGTGCACCGCTGGGCGTGGATTATTCCGGCGGTGATGGCCGCGGAAATCACCGCAGATATCCCCGCCTTTCCGTTGTGGGCGGCAGTATCCTTCGCCTTGATCAACCTGTTCGAGGTTTTCCTTGCGGCCTCGCTGATCCGCTGGTTCACCGGTCCACGTTTCAATTTCGACAGCCTCTCCCGCGGAGGCTATTTCGTGCTGTTCGGCCCATTGTTGGCGGCCGGAACCGCTGCGCTATTCGGAGCCGGGGTTTACCGCGAGCTCGCCGGAGAGCGGTTCGAGTTCTTGCGGTCACTGCAACTGTGGGGATCGGCGTCGGCCTTCTGATGGATGAGATCGAGGCCCAGCGCATGCGGCTGCGGCTGTTCGAACGCACGATGGAATCCATCTACGATGCGGTCATCATTACCGATGCGCGTCGCCTCGACGACCCCATCATCTGGGTCAACGATACCTTCGAAAACCTGTTCGGATATTCGCGCGACGAGGTTATTGGCCGGAATTGCCGATTCCTGCAGCACGGCGAAGAGGATCAGAAAGGCGTAAGGGAAGTCCACGACGCCTTACGCTACAAGCAGCCGGTACAGACCTTGGTGCGCAGCGCTACGGCACGCCCCTGTCGCTCTTGTGCCTGGATCTCGATCACTTCAAGACGGTCAACGACGTCCATGGGCACCAGGTCGGGGACCAGGTGCTCAAGCAGGTGGCCTCCACCATGGAAGAGAATCTGAGGCCCTCCGACCTGCTGGCACGGGTGGGCGGTGAAGAATTCCAGGTCCTGCTACCGGATACCGATATCGAGCAGGCGGGCGAGATCGCCGAGCGTATCCGCTCTACCCTTTATGACCTGGAGATCAGGCTGAACGACAAAGTGGTGAAGATCACCGTCAGCGTGGGCTTCGCCCAGACGGGGCGCGACGGCGAAGACATCGATTCGCTCATGCGCATCGGGGATCAACGCCTCTACGAGGCCAAGGCATTGGGGCGAAATCGATGGGTGACCGGATGAGGATCTCGGCCTTCACCAGGCCTCCGCTCGGTCTGATCAGAGCTTAGCGCTGGGTGCGAATTTCGGGACCGCTCCAAGTGCATTGTCTCGACAGTCGCGCTTTGCCCGGTCTCACCCTTCGTCGCTACTCAGCGCCGCAAGAATGCTCTTGCAGCACCAGCGCTGGGCTGGCCTGCCACCGTGGCCGCAGCGACGTCTCTCCCGCTCCGCATGGTGCGGTTGCGCCCTGTCGCTCAGGAGGTGTGTCGTTCCCGCCAGCGATCCCAGGGCGGGCAGGGCGACATCGTCTCGAACAGATACTCCATGAAAGCGCGCATCTTGGAGGTTCTGAGTTGGCGCTCGCGCGTCAGCACGTAGAGCTCGCGGCGGCCGGGCATCACTTCGCCGCGCCAGGCCTCGAGCAGTGCCACCAGGCTGCCCTGGGCCAGTTCTTCGGCGATCAGCCAGGTGGGGAACATCACCAGCCCCTGGCCAAGCAGGGCCGCTCTTACCAGGCTCTCGGCGTCGTTGCTGGCCAGGCTGCCGTCGACTTCGTAGGCGACTTCTTTCGGCGCCTCGTCGTGCTGGAAATACCAGCGCTGGCGGCCCAGCTCGCCCTGGTAGGTCAGGCAGTCGTGTTCGCTGAGGGCCTCGGGGGTTTGCGGCGCGCCCTGTCGTGCCAGGTAGTCAGGGGAGGCGGCGACGATGTAGTTCATCGGCGCCAGCTGCCGTGCGACCAGCGATGAGTCGGCTAGGTGCCCCACCCGGAAGGTGATGTCGTGCCCTTCACGCACCGGGTCGACCACGCGATCATTCAACTGCAGCTCCACCTTGATGCCGGGAAAGCGGCGCTGAAAGCGATGCAGCAGCGGCACGACCTGGCGCTGACCGAAGGCCACCGGCGCATTGATGCGCAGCACGCCGCTGGGTCCCGCCTGGGGTTGCGTCAGCGCTTCGGTGGCCATGTCGAGGCGTTCGAGAATGTCGCGCACCTCTTCGTAGTAGCGCCAGCCTGACTCGGTCAGGGTGACGGCCCGGGTGTGGCGGTAGAACAGCGGCTGCCCCAGCGACTCCTCCAACCCGCGAATCTGTCGCGACACCGACGATACCGCGCGGTGGAAGTGGTGCGCGGCGGCGGTGAAGCTGCCGGTGGCGGCGACACGTTCGAACACGCGCAAGGCGTTGAGGTCCATGGCGTTCGGGTTCATTGAGTTGCGCTCTATGCAATAAAGTTTTGCGTTACTTCCGATTGTAGCAACGATTGCCCTCCACCAGACTGCGCTCATCGATCTGGCGTGAGGCCGGGTCTTCTCGCACTTTCCAGAAGGGCATCGATCATGCGTAAAGGCATAGCGCTCGTTGTTGGCGCCACCGGTATTACCGGCGGCAATCTCGCGTCTTATCTGGTGGCCAGCGGCTGGACGGTATACGGTCTGTCGCGCCACGCCACCGAGCAGAGCGGGGTGATTCCGGTCGCCGCCGATCTGCTGGACAAGTCGGCCACCGCGCAGGCGCTTGCGGGCCTGCCGATTACCCACGTCTTCTACTGCACCTGGGTGCGTCGCGACAACGAGAAGGCCAACGTCGAGGCCAACAGCGCGATGATGCGTCACCTGTTCGAGGCCCTCGATTGCGACAGCCTGGAACACGCCTCGCTGGTGACCGGCACCAAGCAGTATCTGGGCTCGTTCGAGGCCTACGGCAGCGGTCGCATCGAGACACCGTTCCGCGAGTCCGAGCCGCGGGTGCCGGGCGATAACTTCTACTACGCCTTGGAAGACGTGCTGTTCGACGCCGCCGCGCGACATGGATTTACCTGGAACGTGCACCGTCCGCACACCGTGATCGGCTATGCCCGCGGCAATGCCATGAACATGGGCACGACGCTTGCCGTCTACGCGTCGATCTGCCAGGCGACCGGCCAGCCCTTCGTGTTCCCGGGCTCACAGGTGCAGTGGAACGCCTTGACGGACATGACCGATGCGCTGGTGCTGGCGCGGCAGATGGAGTGGGCGGCGACCACGCCGGGCGCGGCCAACCAGGCCTTTAACACCGTCAACGGCGACGTCTTCCGCTGGCGCCGCATGTGGCGCGAGATTGGCGACTACTTTGGCCTCGAGGTGTCGGAGTGCCCGGAAACGCCGCAGCCGCTGGAGACGCAGATGGCCGATGCGGCAGCGACCTGGCGCGAGCTGGCCCGCAAGCACGATCTGGTCGAGCCGGACGTCGGCAAGCTGGCGTCCTGGTGGCACACCGATGCCGACCTGGGCCGCGATCAGGAGTGCGTCAACGACACCACCAAGTCCCGCGACTTCGGCTTCGACCACTTCCGTGAGACACGCGGCGCCTTTTGCGACCTGTTCGATCGCCTGCGCGCCGAGAAGCTCATCCCCTGACAGGCCTCGCGATAGGGTGTCGCAGCCCTCATGACGTCGCTATCAGTTGCCTAGGCTTTGTCCGAACACTGCCTGCGCTCGGCCATGCGGCGTTAAAAATCGGCTCAAAGTACTCATTTACAACTCGTAAACTCGTGTGCGAGCCCAGTCCGTCTTCTCACCGATTTTTGCCTTGTCTGACCATCGCTCGTCGACTTTTGAGACAGAGCCCAGTTTCCACACTGAATAGATCGACTCTATACGTGATATAAGCTGCGTAGATAATCAGGCGTAGTGGGGTAGGTGTTTGTAATGTAAGTGTTTTTTTGTCGGCATCAGAGGCTACAACTTTGGCATGACTGTACGCTGACCCACGGCGGCTCTAGGCTCGATATGCAATGCGTATTTATGTTCGTTATTCGAACTAATTGCGACAGTGCCATCGACCACAAGAAAAACGGAGCCGCCATCATGTCATCGACCTCACTTACTCGGACGCTGCTGGGCATCGGAGCCTGTGTTGCCCTGAGTGTTCCCGCCATGGCCGAGGAGCTGCCGGAGAGCATCCGCATCGGCTATGCCGTCTCCGATACCGGGCTCTACGCCGGGGGCGCCGGTACCACGATTACCCCCAACTACAAGCTCTGGGTGGAGGAAGTAAACCAGGCCGGCGGTATCCGCGTGGGCGACCGCCAGCTGCCGATCGAGGTGGTGGCCTACGACGACCGCAGCAGCTCGGAAGAGGCCGTACGCGCCGTCGAGCGGTTGATCAATCAGGACGAGGTGGACTTCGTGCTGCCACCCTGGGGAACGGCGCTGAACCTGGCGGTGGCGCCGGTGCTGAACCGCGCAGGCTATCCGCACCTGGCGGTGACGGCGGTGTCCGACCGCCAGCAGGACCTGATGGACCGCTGGCCGCGGCTGTTCTTCTTCCTCAGTACCTCCAGCCACTATGCCGAAGGCATCGTGACCATGCTCGAGGAGCTGCGCGAGAGCGGCGAGATCGAAGGTCGGGTGGCCATGGTCAACGTTGCCGACCAGTTCGGCATCGAGCTCGCCAACGCCGCCGAGGCGCTGCTGGAGGAGGCTGGCTTCGAGATTGTTTACAACCAGTCATATCCGCCGGGTACCCAGGACATGCAGGGCATCATCAACAGCGCCCGCCAGCGCGACCCGGAGGCGTTCCTGGCCTTCAGCTACCCCCCTGAAACCATCGCCATCACCGATCAGGCCCAGACCCTGGGCTTCAATCCGCCGCTGTTCTACACCGCGGTAGGCACCGCCTTTCCGCTTTACCAGGACCGCTTCGGCGACAACGTCGAAGGGGTGCTGGGCATCGGCGGCGTGGATGTCGGGAGCGAGGTGATGGTGGATTACATCGAGCGGCATACCGAGCTGACCGGGCAGGCCCCCGATCTGTGGGCCAGTGCGCCGACCTACGCCAGCCTGGAGGTGTTGCAGCAGGCCATCGAGCGGGCCGGCAGCATCGATCATGAGCAGGTCGTGGCGGAGATGGAACACGGCACCTTCGATACGGTGCTGGGCGAGATCACCCTGGATGGCCGCGCCTACTGGGAGGGCTGGCAGGTCGGCCAGTGGCAGGACGGCGTGTTCCGCGCCATCGGCCCCAGCGACCGCGACGGGGCGACCGAGATCGTGCTGCCCAAGCCGGCATGGCAATGACGCCGTCATGCGGCAGGCGCCTTGCCTGCCGCTGCATGCATAGCACACAGGGGTGACACATGGCTTTTCTCGATGCGCTGCTCAACGGGCTCACCCTGGGCGGCATGTATGCCCTGGTGGCCATGGGGCTGACGCTGCAGTACGGCGTGGCGAGGATCATGAACCTCTCCTACGGGGAGTTCCTGATCGCCGCCGCCTTCTCCGCCTACTGGCTGTTCCAGGTGCAGGCGATCAATCCGCTGCTAGCGCTGCTGCTGGTGGTGCCGGTGGCGTTTGCGGCCAACTGGCTGATCTATCAGATCATGCTGCACCCGCTGGTGAAGCGCTCGCGAAATCGCGGCGAGCTGGAGGTTAATAGCATCCTGGCGACCTTCGGGTTGTTGTTCGTGATCCAGGGGCTGGTGCTGCTGCTGTTTGGCAGCAACTACTTCAGCTACACCTATATCAGCAATGTTTTCATCATTTCGGGCTCTCCCATCGCCGCCGATCGACTACTGGCGGTGGGCGTCGCAGTGGTGCTAGGCACGGCACTCTACTTGCTGCTCGTTCGCACGCGCCCCGGTACCGCGCTGCGGGCGGTTTCCGTCGACCCTCGGGCGGCACAGCTGGCCGGCATCGACGTGCGTGCGGCCTCGGCCATGGCGTTTGCGCTGGGCGGCGGGCTGGTGGCTGCCAGTGGCGTGCTGGTCAGCATGTTCACCACCTTCAACGCTTCGATGGGCGTGGTCTTCACCATGAAGGCACTGATTGTGGTGATCATGGGCGGTGCCGGACACCTGATGGGTGCGCTGGCCGCGGGGCTGATCCTGGGCCTGGTAGAGAGCTTCGTGGCGGTATACGTGGCGCCGGGACTGACGCTGGCGGCGACCTTCGCGCTGTTCCTGATCGTGCTGCTGGTACGGCCGACCGGGATGATGGGGAGGGCCGGCGCATGACCATTCCCACTCGCGCGACGCTGCTCGGCGTCGTCCTGCTGCTGGCCGGGGTGATCGGCTTTGCGCTGCTGCCCAGCGTCGTGGGCGGCTATGGGCTGTCGCTTGCCATCAACTTCCTGATGTTCGCCATCCTGGCCACCGCCTGGGCGATGTTCTCGGGGCCGAGCGGCTATGTCTCGTTGGCCACCGTGGCCTTCTTCGGTATCGGCGCTTATACCGTGGCGGTACTCGGCGAGCAGCTACCCTGGGGCGCGGTGCTGCTGCTCGCCGCGGGCATCGCCTTTGTGGTGGCGCTGCTGGTCGGGCTCTCCACGCTGCGGCTGAGCGGGGTCTACTTCGTCATCTTCAGCTTCGGGCTGGCGGAGCTGATCCGCCAGGTGGTGAACTGGTACGAGTCGACCCAGGCGGGCAGCGTGGGACGCTACGTATTCCTCGATATCACCCAGGAGCAGATCGTCTGGCAGCTCACGGCGGTACTGGCTCTGTTGTTTATCGTCGGCTGGCTGATCCAGCGTTCCCGGGTCGGCTTCGCGCTGCGCATGATCGGCGATGACGAGACGGTGGCGCTGCACTGCGGTGTGAACATCACCCTGATCAAGGTGCTGGTGTTCTCGCTCAGCGCCGCCTTCATGGCGCTGGTCGGGGCCATCGTGGCGCCGCGCTGGACCTATCTCGACCCGAGTATCGCCTTCAATCCCAATATCTCGTTCCAGGTACTGATCATGGCGCTGCTGGGCGGCGCCCGGCGGCTCTACGGCCCGCTGCTCGGGGTGATCCCCATGGTGCTGCTGTTCGAGTACCTCTCCACCCACTTTCCGCATCTGTTCAGCGTGCTGCTGGGCGTCACCTTCCTGGCCATCGTCTACCTGGTGCCCCACGGCGTGGCGGGCCTCATCGACAGCTACGTGCAGCGCTACCGGGCGCGCTTCCCTGGCCAACCTGCGCAGCAGGAGGGAGCCTCATGACGACACCAACTACGCTGCTCTCGGTCGGCAACGTGACCCGTCGCTTCGGTAGCCTGCGCGCGGTAGACGACTTGAGCTTCGACATCGCCGAGGGCGAGATCGTCGGGCTGCTGGGGCCCAACGGCTCGGGCAAGACCACCATGATGAACCTGGTATCCGGCGCCCTGAAGCCCAATGCCGGGACCATTCGCCTGGCCGGGGAGGAGATTGCCGGCCTGCCGCCGAACCGTATCGCCCGCCAGGGCATTGCGCGCACCTTCCAACTGGTAAGGGTGCTGCCCTCGATGCACTGCCTGGACAACGTCAAGGCGGGGCTGGGGTTCGGTGCCGAGCCGACCTGGGGCAGCGCCGCCGACTCGCTTGGCGAGGCGCTGCTGCAGCGGGTCGGCATGGCGCACCGCTGCTGGACGCTGGGCAAGGACCTTACCTACATGGACCAGAAGCGCCTGGAGCTGGCGCGTGCCCTGGCGCTTAAGCCACGCCTGCTGCTACTGGACGAGTGGCTGGCGGGGCTCAACCCGTCGGAGCTGGTCGAGGCCATCGAGCTGCTGCGCAAGGTGCGCGGCGAAGGCGTCACCATGGTGATGGTCGAGCATGTCATGGATGCGATTCGTTCGCTCTGCGACCGCTGCGTGATCATGAACGCCGGCGCCAAGATCGCCGAGGGAACCCCGGCCGAGGCCTTGGCCGAGCCGGAAGTAGTGCGCGCCTATCTGGGAGACGATGCCCATGCTTGAACTACGAAATGTGTCCGCCGCCTACGGTCAGCACCTCGCGCTGCAGGGCATCGATCTGACGGTGCGCGAGGGCGAGATGGTGGTGATGCTGGGCGCCAACGGGGCCGGCAAGTCGACCCTGCTGTCGGTGATTGCCGGCCAGGTGCCGGCGCGACAGGGCAGTGAGGTGAGCCTGGCCGGTATCGACCTGCTCGGCCTGCTGCCGCATCGGGTGGTCGAGGCCGGGGTTGCCCTGGTGCCGGAAGGGCGCGGGATCTTCGGCGCCATGACTGTGCGCGAAAACCTGCTGCTGGGGGCCTATCCGAAGCGTGCGCGAGCCGAGGAGCGGCGCAGCCTGGCGCGCGTCATGACACTCTTTCCCAAGCTCGAGGAGCGCCTGGGGCAGGTGGCGGGCACCATGAGCGGCGGCGAACAGCAGATGGTGGCGATCGGTCGTGCGCTGATGTCGGCGCCCCGCTTGTTGCTGCTCGACGAGCCGTCGCTGGGGCTGTCGCCGCTGATGGCCGGCGAGCTGTTCAAGGCGCTGGAACGGATCCGTGAGATTGACGTAAGCGTGCTGTTCGTCGAGCAGAATGCGCGCAAGAGCCTGGCCATCGCCGATCGCGGCTACCTGATAGAGAACGGCACGGTGGTCGGCGAGGGGACGGCCAAGGCGCTGCTCGCCGACGATAGTGTGCAGCAGGCTTATCTCGGAGTCGCCAGGAGCGCCTGAGCAGGCTCAGCCTGATATTTCATTACCCTATGAAGAGGGAGAGCGGTGGTCCACTGGCTCGGCAGGCAGGGTGCTTGCCGGGCCTTGTCGTGCTGTCGAAAGGTACCCTGTGCCATCCGTATTGAGCATCGGAAAAAAAGCCCGGTGGGTGACACCCACCGGGCCGCAAGTAAGCTAGTCAAGCCATGCGCGAGCATCGGCCTCAGAATCAGAAACTGACGCTGATGCCCGCCGCCACGTTGTTGTCGGTGCTGTCGTAGCGGCTCGCTTCGAGAAAGGCGTAGACGTCCTGGTTGAAGTGGTGACGAACGATGCCGACCAACGCGTCGTTGTCGAGATCGAGGTTCCTGTCGTTCTCGGCATAGCCGATGGAGACCGACCAGGCATCGCTCAGATTGGCCGAGACGTTTACGCCCCAGGCATCGAAATCGGCGGCGCCGCTGCTGTCTTCGCGGTCGTCGTTGTGCTCGTAGACGCCACCCAACTGGACCATGCCGAAATCGTAGCCGATGCCGAAGGAGGTGCGGTGCAGGTTATCGATACCCGGGCGGCGCACCTGGGTATGGCCAAGACCGAAGTTCAGCGGCCCCTGGTCGTAGACCAGGCGTCCCGTCACCACATCGAAGTCCTGGTCGTTCTGGGCGTTGGTGGTCAGTACGGCACCGATGAACTGGAAGCCGCCGAACCGGGGCGAGCCGTAGGAGAGCACATCACTGCCCTGTTCGGCCTGGCCGAAGATGGCGTTCTGCCCGGTCTGGCCATGGAAACGGTTGTACTCGAAGACATCGACGTTGCGATAAATCTGCCCCCAGAAACCGGAAGGTACTCGGGGCTGCAGGCCGAGCGTACCGTAATCGGTCATCAGCAGGACGCGGGCGGTGCGGATATAGATCTCGCCGTCGTCCTGACGGTGGACGCCGGGCGTCCAGGTCTGCTCGTCCACGGAATTGATGGCATTGGCGAAATCGGCCACCAGATCGTAGCGGATGCGCAATCCGTCGTTAACGGTGTAGATGCCCCCCAGGCCGGCCTCGGCCCTGAAGGCCCAGAGATCGAGATCCCGGTCGGCGACGTTGAGTACCCCTCCGGTCACAGTGCCGGAGAAGGTGGGGCCGTCATGTCGCGATTCGGCCAGGGTCTGGGCGGAAACGGCAGCGGCCAGGGCGAAAGCGAGAGGCGTGAGGGTCAGTCGTTTGAGCGTTGTCATTGTGTGTTCCCACTGGTGTGCGAGTCGTTGTTGTACGGGCGTGTGAAGCGCTCGTAGTTCGCAATACGAACATAAATACGCATTACGAAATTTACGCTAGTGGACAGCACAGATGACAGGCAACCATGCCAAAGTTGTAACGCGGGAATAACAGAGAAGAGGTCGCGGAAAAAACGCTTCTTTTAAAAGAGGTTAATCCGAAAAGTTGCCCTATATCGAGAGTTCGTATAGAGCATATAAGCCGTTTTTATCCGGATGCCGATTGCTGGTTTTTTTGGCTTATCTTGGCTCGGCGTCGTCGGCGAGGGTGAGGTCGAGCGAAGCGATGGCCTCTGACAGCGTGCTGCAGAACCAGCGCTGTGCCGGTGAATGAAAGGCCTGGGCGCGCCAGTAGAGCGAGATATCGAAGTCGGGCACCTCAAACGGTAGCGGGTGAATGCAGAGGCTACCGTCGGCGGCGAACTGGCGGGCGATATGTACCGGGATGATGCCGAGTAAATCGTTTTGTCGCAGGATCTTGGGCAGAATCAGGAAGTGCGGGACTTCGAGTGCGACCTTGCGCTCGATGCCCAGCTCCTGGAGCTTTTCTTCCGCCAGGCTATGCCCGGACGCGCTGGCCACCACCACATGCCGGCAGCGGGTGAAGGCGGCGAGATCTAGCGGCGCGTCCTGGAACAGTGAGGGCCGCCCCAGGCAGACATAGCGGTCCTTGGCGATCACGCGACGCTCGATGCTGGACCCTTTGATCGGTCTGCTGCAGATGATGGCGTTGACCTGGCCGTTGATCAGCCACTCGTCGGCGCGGTCGATCTGCAGCGGGATGACCTCCAGCTCTACCTCTGGGGCCTGGGCATGCAGGTGCTGCAAGATCGTCGACAGGAACGAAGCTTCGCCGAGGTCGGTCAGCGCCAGTCGAAAGCGCAGGCGACACGCGGCGGGTGTGAAGTGCTGGCGACTCTCGATGGTGTTTTCCAGCTGCTGCAGCGCCGCCTTGAGGGTGGGGTAGAGCTGGCGGGCGGTCATGGTTGGTTCCATGGCCTGGTGGGTGCGGATGAACAGCCGGTCGTCGAAGAGCTCGCGCAGGCGCGACAGGGCATAGCTGACCGACGGCTGGGTGACGTGCAGCCGCGCGGCCGCCTGGGTGACGCTGCTCGTCTCATAGAGAAGGACGAAGACGCGGATCAGGTTCAGGTCGGGAAGCGACATCGGCGTACTCGGTGGTTGGCGTGTTGTTGTCCGGGTATGGCCACACATTACCCGGCGGAAGTGAAATAAAACACATCTATTTAGCGTAGAAAAACTATCGATTTGCTCGATGTTGCTCGTAGCTTCTAGCGTGTAAGGACTACTTAGCAAAGACAAGGAAGCCCGCATGCCCAGCGTCCACTCCGTTACCTACTCGCTACTGCGCCGCCAGGGCATCACCACCGTCTTCGGCAACCCCGGCTCCAACGAGCTGCCGTTCCTCAAGGGCTTTCCCGAGGATTTCCGCTACGTGCTGGGGCTGCATGAGGGCGTGGTGGCGGGGATGGCTGACGGCTACGCGCTGGCCAGCGGGCGACCGGCATTCGTCAACCTGCATGCGGCGGCGGGCACCGGCAACGCCATGGGTGCGCTGACCAACGCCTGGTACTCGCATTCGCCGCTGGTGATCACCGCCGGCCAGCAGGCGCGCTCGATGATCGGCGTGGAGTCGATGCTGGCCAACGTGGAGGCGCCGCAGCTGCCCAAGCCGCTGGTCAAGTGGAGCTATGAGCCGGCCTGCCCCGAGGACGTGCCGCGGGCGCTGAGCCAGGCGATCCACAGCGCCTCGCTGCCGCCGCGCGGGCCGGTCTACGTGTCGATTCCGCATGACGACTGGGACCGTGAGGTCGGTGACGACGCCGAGCTGGTGGTGGCGCGCGAGATCCAACACGCCGGGGTGCCGTCGCCTGCGCAGCTCGAGCGCCTGGCGGGGCGGCTGAATGGCGCCGAGAACCCGGTGCTGGTGCTGGGGCCCGAGGTCGATGCCCGCCAGGCCAACGGGCTGGCGGTCGAGCTGGCCGAGCGCCTGCGGCTGCCGGTGTGGGTGGCACCTTCTGCGTCGCGCTGCCCCTTTCCCAATCGTCATCCCTGCTTTCGCGGCGTGCTGCCGGCAGCGATTGCCGGCATTGCCGCTCACCTCGAGGGCCACGACCTGGTCGTGGTGGTGGGGGCGCCGGTGTTCCGCTACCACAAGTACGCGCCGGGGCGCTATCTGCCGGAGGGTGCGCAGCTGGTACACGTCACCGGCGACGCCAACGAGGCAGCCCGGGCGCCCATGGGCGATGCCCTGGTGGGCGATGTACACGCCACCCTCGAGACGCTGTTGCCACTCGTGGCCCAGCGCGAGCGCGCACTGCCCGAGGCGCTACCGAGCCCGGCGTCAGCCGCGGATGGCGACGGACGCCTGGCCCCGGCCAACGTGTTCGATACCCTCGACGCGTTGGCGCCGGAGGACGCCATCTTCGTCAAGGAGTCGACCTCGACGGTGGAGATCTTCTGGGAGCGGGTCGGCATGCGCCATCCCGGCAGCTACTTCTTCCCCGCCGCGGGTGGGCTCGGCTTCGGCTTGCCGGCGGCACTCGGCGTGCAGCTCGCCCAGCCGCAGCGCCAGGTCATCGGGGTGGTCGGCGACGGCTCGGCCAGCTACGCCATCACCGCCCTGTGGAGCGCCGCCCAGTACCGCATCCCGGCGGTGCTGATCATCCTCAACAACGGCACCTACGGCGCGCTGCGCGGCTTCGCCCGCCATATGGCGGTGGACGACGCCCCGGGGCTCGACGTGCCGGGTATCGACTTCTGCGCGCTGGCGCAGGGCTACGGGGTGGAGGCGCGCCTGGCCGACTCCCGTGAGGCCCTAGCCAGCGCGTTGCAAGAGGGCCTCGCCATGGATCGCCCGCTGCTGATCGAGGTACCGACCCTGCCTACCTGACACCTGTCAGGAGCAACAACACGCCACTCGCATCACGACACTCACGATAAGCACAACAGAGGTCACCACCATGAAACACGCCATCTCCCGCTGCCTGCTGGCCACCTGCGTGGCCGCCGCCGCGACCGCCGCCCACGCCGACACCCTGCGCATGGCGCATTTCTGGCCCTCTGGCTCGGAGGTCAATCAGGAGATCTTCGAGGCCTGGGCGGCGAGCCTCGAGGAAGCCACCAACGGCGCGGTCAAGGTCGAGAACTACCCCTCCCAGACCCTGGGGCCGTCGGACCAGGCCTACCAGGGCGCGGTCAACGGCATCTCGGATATCGCCATCACCATGCAGGGCTACACCTCGGGGCGCTTCCCGCTCTCGGAGATCGTCCAACTGCCGGGTGTCTCGTCCAGCTCCTCCCAGGGCTCCTGCGTGCTGCAGTCGCTGTATGACGAAGGCCTGATCAGCGACGAGTACGACGACGTCAAGGTGCTCTACATGTTCGCCACCGGGCCGGCCTACCTGCACACCCGCGGCGACGAACTGCAGACCCCCGACGACCTGCGCGGCCTGCGCATTCGCCGTCCCAGCGACGTCGCCGGCGAGATGCTCGAGCGCCTCGGCGCCCAGCCCATGGGCATGCCGGCGCCGGACATCTACACCTCGATGCAGCGCGGCGTGATGGACGGCCTGAGCTTCCCGTGGCAGGCGATGAAGACCTTCGGCATCAACGAGCTGGCCGAGTATCACCTCGAGGTGCCTTACTACACCGGGGTGGCCATGGCGGTGATGAACCTCGACAGCTACGAGCGTCTGGCCCCCGAGGTTCAGGAGGCCATCGACGCCCACACCGGGATGGAGTGGGCGGCGCGCGCCGGTGAGGTCTATGACCGTCTCGACCGCGAAGGGCGCGAGGAGGCCGTGGCCCAGGGCGGCACCATCCACACCGTGGAGGATCCGCTCAACGACCCGGAGTGGGCCGGGCCGCTGCAAGAGGGCACCGAGGGTTACCTGACCCGCCTCGAGGAACGCGGCATCGATAACGCCCGCGAGGTCCATGCCCGTGCCCTAGAACTGGGCGAGGCGTGTCAATCCTAAGCGGCGGTTCCGTTTTGGCTGATGATCGGCGAAGGTAGGGCACTCTAACCACCGCCGGTCGTTTGCCATGCTCAATCCGCGTATCAAGCTGCGCCATCTGCAGGCCTTTCTCGAGGTTGCCAAGCGGCGCAGCTTTGCGCGGGCCGCCGAGAGCCTGGCGATCACCCAGCCGGGGATCTCCAAGGCCATCCGCGAGCTCGAGGAGAGCGTTGCGGCGCCGCTGTTCGAGCGCAATGCCCAGGGTGTGGCGCTGACCCAGGCTGGGCTCACCCTGCTGCGCCACGCCGGGCCGGCGCTGCGCGCGCTGGAGGAGGGCGTCGGCGCGGTGAGTGCCGCCCAGGGCAGCGGCGAGTGGCTGCGGGTCGGGGCGCTCTCCACGGTGGAGAGCCAGCTGCTGCCGCGGGCGATCCTGCGCTGGCAGGCCGCTCTCGAGGCGCCCGACAGCGGCGTCAAGGTGGTCACCGGGGCCAGCGCCTACCTGCTCTCGCAGCTGCGTGCCGGCGAGCTCGACCTGGTGGTGGGGCGCATGACCGAGGCCCGCGAGATCCGCGACCTGACCTTCGAGCACCTCTACTACGAGCCGCTGCTGCTGGTAGTGCGCGGCGGTCATCCGCTGGTTGGCATTGCGCCCTTGCCCGCCGAGCGCTTGAGCGAGCTGGCCTGGGTGCTGCCACCGCCGCAGACCACCCTGCGCCAGCGGGTCGACAGCTTCTGCGTGCGCCACGGCTTGGGCCTTCCCGGCCGCCGCCTGGAGACCCTGTCGCTGCCGATCAGCCGCCGCTACACCCTCGACAGCGACGCGCTGTGGGTCGCCCCGCGCGAGGCGGTGGCCGACGACATCGCTGCCGGGCTACTGGTTGAGCTGGCGCTGCCGCTGGAGGACCAGGGCGGCTCGGTGGGCTTCTGCCGTAATGCCAGCCTGCAGCCCTCGCTGGGACTCGAGGCGTTCTGCGAGGCGCTGCGCGAGGTGGCCGCGCGACATCGATAGCCATAACCCATGGGTTATGGAGGTGCCCCAAGTCGTCAATTGGCAGCCCTGCGACGACGCGCCACACTACTGGCCAACCCGCGGCATGGCCCGCGATCCACGCCAGCAGAGGGCTTTTCGCCATGCAAGACGACAACAAGCGCTACGTCGAGCGCGACCGTAACTGGCATCCGCCGGCCTATGCGCCGGGCTACAAGACCACCGTGGCACGTTCGCCCAACCAGGCGCTGGTCAGCCTGCAGCGGCCCAGCGTCTCCGAGCTGAGTGGGCCGGACTTCCGTGCCCTGCGCATGGGCCCCCACGACAACGACCTGCTGATGAACTACCGCGAGGGCCAGGGCCAGGATGCGCTGCCCATCGGCGAGCGCGTCATCATGTTCGGGCGCGTGGTCGATCAGTACGGCAAGCCGGTGCCGCACACCCTGGTGGAGATGTGGCAGGCCAACGCCGGCGGCCGCTATCGCCACAAGAAGGACGCCTACCTGGCGCCCCTCGACCCCAATTTCGGCGGCGTCGGCCGCTGCCTTACCGACGACGACGGCTGGTACCGCTTCCGTACCATCAAGCCCGGCCCCTACCCCTGGCCCAATGGCATCAACACCTGGCGCCCGGCGCATATCCACGTCTCGGTGATGGGGCCGTCGATCTCGACCCGCCTGATCACCCAGATGTACTTCGAGGGCGACCCGCTGATCCCGATCTGCCCCATCGTGCAGACGATCAACGACCCGGACGCCGTCGAGACCATGATCGGCCGACTCGACATGGCGCGCAGCCGCCCCATGGACTGCCTGGCCTATCGCTTCGACCTGGTGGTACGTGGCGAGCTGCAGACCTACTTCGAAAACCAGTGACGGGAGAGACCGCCATGCAACAGCCCAATAGCGTCGGTACCCACGACCTGATGCTGCGCGAGACCGCCTCCCAGACCGCCGGGCCCTATGTGCACATCGGCCTGGCACTGGATGTCGCCGGCCTGCCCGAGCGCGATGAAGAGATCTGGAACCAGCTGGCCAAGCCCGAAGCGGACGGCGAGCATATCGAGGTAGTCGGCCAGGTGATCGACGGCAACGGTGACCTGGTGCGCGATGCCCTGATCGAGGCCTGGCAGGCCGATGGCCAGGGCCAGTATCAGCCGGCCTTCGATCTGCAGAAGCCGTTCAACAGCTTCGGCCGCACCGCCACCACCGCGGTCGGCGACAGCGAGTGGGCCTTGGCCACCGTCAAGCCGGGGGCCATCACCCGCGGCGACGGCAAGACCATGGCGCCGCATATCAACCTGGCGGTCTTCGCCCGCGGGGTGAATATCCAGCTGCAGACGCGTCTCTACTTCGAGGATGAAGCGGACGCCAACGCCGTCTGCCCGGTGCTCAACGCCATCGAGTCGCCGGCGCGCCGCCAGACGCTGATCGCCAAGCGCGAGGAGGCCGACGGCAAGGTGCGCTACCGCCTCGACATCCGCCTACAGGGCGACGGCGAGACGGTGTTCTTCGATTTCTGAACGGCGCTGACACCCAGACGTCTCTTCTCCCTGCATCTTTCGAGGTGCGGGGCTTTTTCGTGGGCAAAAAAAGCCCCGCCGTAGCGGGGCAATGGAGGACGTCGACGCCTTGGCGTCACACGTCACAGCTCTCCTGCTGCAGGCGCAGGCTCTCTTCGTAAAGTGATTCGGCATCGCCACCGGTGTCGGCCAGGTAGCGGTCGATGGTCTCCTGCAGCACCGGGCCCCAGGCGTCGTCGTTCATGGCATCGTCGATGACCAGGAACTCGTGGCCGGCCTCTTGCGCCTCTTCGCGACCCTGGCGGATCAGCTCGTCGTAGACGGCGGCGGCACGCAGCGACCACTGCATGCCGCTATGCTCGTCGATGATCTGGCGCAGGTCGTCGGGCAGGCTCTCGTAGGTGTCGCGGTTCATGGTGGCGGTGAGCGCCAGGTCGTAGAGCGGCACTTCGGTGTGGTAGTGGGCCTGCTCGTTGAGACGGAAGGTCTTCATGCCCTCCCAGTTGAAGCTGAGCCCATCGATGGCGCCGCGCTGCATCGAGGTGAAGACGTCCGGCGCCGGCATGCCGATGGCCTGGGCGCCGAGCCGCGAGAACATGTCGCCGACCACGGCAGTGGGGCGCCGCATGCGCAGGCCTTCGAGGTCGCTCGGGGTCTCGATCAGGCGGTCGCTGGTATGCAGGTAGCCGGGGCCGGTGGTGAACATGAACAGCACGTGGGAGTCGTCGTACTCGTCATCCAGGTGGCCGTCGTCATACAGCGATTGCAGGATGCACGAGCCCTGGCGGCTGCTCAGCGATACGCCGGGCAGTTCGATCACCTGGGTCAGCGGGAAGCGGCCGGCGCTGTAGCCCTGGGCGGTGGCGCCGATGTCGGCGATGCCGCTGACGGCGCCCTGGTAGGTGTTGTCGGCGCTGGCGAGGGTCTGGCCGGGGTAGATCTCGACGCTGAGGCGGCCCTCGGAGGCCTCCTCGACGCTCTCGGCCCAGGCGCCGAACAGCTCACGGTCGACCATCGAGCCGCCGGGCCAGACGTGGGCGATACGCAGGGTGGTGGCTTCTGCCAGGGCCGGCAGGGCGGCCAGGCCCGCGGCTAGTGTCAGGCTGGCGGCGAGTGGGATACGGCGTGCAGTCAGGGTCATGGGAACCTCGCTGATTGTGGTTATGGGCGTCGCGTCAGAGGTCGAGCACCAGTGTCTTGCTCTTGGCCCGCGAGCAGCAGGGGGTGAACTGGTCGTTGGCGGCGTGCTCGTGGTCATCGAGGTAGAGGTCGCGGTGGTCGGGTTCGCCCTCTAGCACCCGTGTCAGGCAGGTGCCGCAGACGCCCTGTTCGCAGGAGACCATGATCTCGATGCCGTTCTCGCTGAGTACCTGGTGCACGGTCTTGTCGGCCGGTACCTGGAAGCTGGCGCCGCTGCTGGCGATCTTGACCTCGAAGCTGTCGTCGTCCTCGCGGGTGGTCTCGGCGCCGCTGAAGTACTCGGTGTGCAGCTGCGCCTCTGGCCAGCCGTGCTCGCGAAAGGTCGAGAGGACGTGCTCGATGAAGCCCGCCGGGCCGCAGACGTAGACCTGGGTGTCGGGATCCGGCGCCGCGGCCAGGCCGGCAAGGTCGAGCTTTTGCTCAGCGTCACCGTCGTCGACGTGCAGGTGCACGCTGTCGGCGAAGGGCGCCTGGCGAATCTCGTCGAGAAAGGCGGTACGCGCCGCCGAGCGGGTGCAGTAGTGCAGCTCGAAGGCCGCCTGGGTATGCGCCAGTCGCTCGGCCATGCACAGCAGCGGGGTAATGCCGATACCGCCGGCGAACAGCAGGGTGCGGCGAGCCGGCACGAGGGGGAAGTGGTTCTTCGGCGCGCTGATCGCCAGCAGGTCACCGACCTGGAGCTCGTCGTGCATGGCCTTCGAGCCGCCCCGCGAGTCGGGCTCGCGCAGGATGCCCAGGCGGTAGCGGTCGCGCTCCTCGGGGTGATTGCACAGCGAGTACTGGCGGATCAACCCGTCCTGGCCCGGCGCCGGGACTCGCACGTCGATATGGGCGCCGGCGCTGAAGGCCGGCAGCGGCCGACCGTGGGGGTCGGCCAGTTCGACGACGATGATGTCCTCGGCGGTCTGGCGCTTGGCGGTCACCTCGACGAACATCGACAGGGGCAGCGCACTCATGATGCCTGCTCCGCTGGCGTGGCCTCGCGCTCTTCGGCGATCAGCCGCTCGATGATGCGCCGTGCCTGCACGCCGCCGCCGTCGATGTTGAGCTTGAGCAGCTGGCGCTCGGGGTAGGCGAGCAGGTTGCGCTGCTGTGCCTCGAGCATCTCCAGGTCCTCGGCGAAGATCTTGCCCTGGCCTTCGCGGATCTTGTCGGTGAGTTCGCTATCCTGCGGCTTGAAGTGGCGTGCCATGCCCCAGAAGTACCAGATCGAGGTCTCGGTCTCGGGGGTGATGAAGTCGACCACGATGCTGGCTGCCTTGTAGGCCTCCGGCGCGTCGTAGCCACCCTTGCCGGCGTGGGCCACGCCGACCTCGATCATCACGTGGCTAGGGGGCGTGAAGCGGCAGATCTGCCAGCGGTCCACCGGCACGTCGTCGGCCAGGTCGTTGCCGCGCAGGGCGGCCTGCCAGAAGGGCGGCGCGGGGATGTTCTCCATGTGCCGGCTGGTGATCACCTCGTTGCCGTTGACCTGGGTGTCGGGGGCGGCTTCCTCGATCTCCGGCTGGCCGATGCTGGAGGCATGGACGTAGGTCTCGTGGGTCAGGTCCATGAGGTTGTCGATCATCAACCGGTAGCCGCAGTTGACGTGGTAGAGCCCACCGCCGTAGGCCCACTCGGGGTCATGGGCCCAGTGCAGCTCGGGAATCTCGGCCGGGTCGGCCTGTTCGGCATCGCCGGGCCAGACCCAGATGAAGCCGTGGCGCTCCTCGACCGGATAGGCGCGCAGCGAGGGAAAACCGCGCACCCGCTGCCCGGGCATGCCCGAGCACTTGCCGTCGCCGCCCATCTCCAGGCCGTGGTAGCCGCATACCAGCTGTCCGTCACGCACGAAGCCCAGCGACAGCGGGGCGCCGCGGTGAGGGCAGAAGTCCTCCACCGCGGCGACCTTGCCACCTTCGCCGCGAAAGAACACGATCGTCTCGTTGCAGACGGTGCGGCCCAGCGGTTTGTCCTCGATCTCGTCCGGGGTGCAGGCCACGTACCAGGTATTCTTGGGAAACATGGGGTCTCTCCTCGTTCACGGGTAATCTGTTTTATAGTTAAACCATTTTGTGGTTCATCTATTATTGGATCCAAAGTACAGTCCATGTAGCTTGTCTTGGTCAATATATGCTTTAGTTGGATCCAAGGCGGCTTTCCGTCTTGAAAATGCCATAACGCTAAGGAAAACAAGTGAGTAGTGATGACAAGAGCGTGGTGACCCGACTGCGCAAGCTGATCAGTGAGGGGGGCTACCAGCCCGGTGAGCGCATCGGTGAGGTGCGAGTGGCCGAGCAACTGGGGGTGTCGCGCACCCCGGTGCGGCTGGCCTTTCGTACCCTGGAGCAGGAGGGCCTGCTGCAGCGTGCCAACAAGCGCGGCTTCGTGGTGCGCGAGTTCTCCCAGGAGGATGTGCTATGCGCGGTGGAGGTGCGCGGTGCGCTGGAGGGCCTGGCGGTGCGACGCCTCGCCGAGCGTGGCTTGCCGCCTGCAGTGCGTGAGCAGCTTGCAGGCTGCATCGCCCGCGGCGCCGAGCTGCTCGGCAAGGGCTATCTCGAGGAGGGCGATATCGCCCGCTGGAGTGAGTTGAACGAGACCTTCCACCGCACCATCGTCGAGGCCACCGGCAGCCGGGTGATTGGCGATGCGATCCAGCGCAACAACCATCTGCCGTTCGCCTCTGCCGACTCCATCGTCATCGACAGCGCGGCGCTCGACCGCGAGTACCAGAAGCTCTATCTGGCCCATCAGCAGCATCAGCTGGTATTTCAGGCACTAGGCCGTGGCGAGGGCGCCCGTGGCGAGATGCTGATGCGCGAGCATGCCTATATTGGCCTGCGCTATGGGGCGCTGTTCGGTTTGGATCCAGACGCCGAGAGCGAGGCTGAATAACAGCGCCGGGGGTGGTTCGCTGTAATGGCAGGGTGAGCCTGCCAAATGTCCAAGAAAGGCCTGCGCTTTTGACTGGCGAGGTGGGGCAGAGTGCCGGGCCAAAGGCGGCTAGCTGGCGCCTGTGTGGCTGTGCAGTCGGTCAACTAAGACCAAAGTGGGTTATCGAAAATCCACCGGGTGGGTTACGTTTCATTCTATATTGCGAACGATAGTTCGTATCACGAACTATCTCGGTGATAACGATAACCCAGGAGGTTCCCGATGAACCGCAAGTTACTGCCCTGCCTGCTGGCGCTCTCCGTTGCCGGGCTGGCCACCACCGCCCACGCTACCACCCTGCGCATGTCGCACTTCTGGCCGGATGGCTCGGGGATCAACCAGGAAATCTTCCAGGCCTGGGCCGATACCATCGAAGAGCAGTCCGGCGGCGAGCTGCGCGTCGAGAACTACCCCTCCCAGACCCTGACCCAGGCCGACGCCGCCTACCAGGGCGTGGTCAACGGCATCTCGGATATCGCCATTACCGCCCAGGGCTATACCGCCGGGCGCTTCCCGCTGTCGCAGATCGTCGAGCTGCCGGGCGTCTCGGATACCGCCAGCCAGGGCGCCTGCATCCTGCAGACGCTGTACGACGACGGCCACCTGGAGAGCGAGTACGACGACACCAAGGTGCTGTTCATGTTCACCACCGGGCCGGGCTACCTGCACACCACCGACACCGACATCCAGTCGCCGGCCGACCTCGAGGGACTGCGCATTCGTCGGCCTACCGCGGTGGCCGGCCAGATGCTCGAGAACCTCGGCGCCCAGCCGGTGGGCATGCCGGCGCCGGACATCTACACCTCGCTGCAGCGCGGCGTGGTCGACGGCCTGAGCTTCCCGTGGGAGGGCATGAAGGTGTTCCGCCTCAACGAGCTGGCCAGCTACCACACCCAGGTGCCGTTCTACTCACTGATCTTCGTCGCCACCATGAGCCAGCGCAGCTTCGACGGCCTGAGCGAGGCGCAGCAGGCGGTGATCGAGGACAACATGGGCATGGCCTGGAGCGAAATCGCCGGCGACGTCTTCGACGGTCTCGATGAAGCCGGCAAGGCCGAAGCCGAAGAGGCCGGCCACACCATTCGCGTGATCGACAACCCGCTGGAGCACGACGACTGGGCCGAGCCGCTCAAGGCCGGTATCGAAACCTATCTCGACGAGCTCGAGGAGCGCGGCATCGATAACGCCCGGGAGGTCTACCAGGCCGCCATGGATGCGCGTGACGAATGCCCGGTACGGCGCTGATGGGAGCCTGTGAATGCAACTCCTGACGACGACGAGTCACTGGCTGGCCCGGCTGGGCCAGCTGGTGGCGGGTATCGCCCTGCTGGCGCTGATGAGCGTGACCATGGCCGATGTGCTGACGCGCCTGCTGTTTCGGCTCTCGGCCGGCAGCATCAACTGGAGCGTCAGCGGCAGCGTGGAGCTGGTCAGCTACCTGATGATGTTCGCGCTGCTGGCGGCCATGGCCGCCAATATCGAGAAGAGCCAGGTGGTGGTGGAAGCCTTCAGCCACCGCCTGCCAGAGGCTTTCAAGCAGCGCCTCGGCGGCATCTACCTGATCGGCTTCTGCGTTCTCGGCGTGCTGATGACCCTGGGGCTGTGGCAGGAAGCGGCCAGCGCCGCGAGGCGTGGCCAGGTCACCCAGGACCTGCGCATCCCGATGGGGCCGATCTACCAGTTCGGTGCCGTGCTGTGTGCACTGCTCGCCGCGCGCAGCCTGATCCACGTGCTGCTTGGCAGCCTGTTCGCCACCCAAGGGGGAGGCGCCAATGAGCAGTGAAATGATTGGTGGCCTCGGCCTGATCGGTTTGCTGGTGCTGCTGGTACTGCGCGTGCCGGTGGCGCTGTCGATGCTGATCGTCGGTGTGGTCGGCTTCGCCCAGGTGATCTCCTGGGGGGCGGCGGTATCGATGGTCAAGTCGGTGCCGGTGGACGTGCTCTCCAGCTACAGCTTCAGTGCCATCCCGATGTTCATCCTGATGGGGGTGCTGGCGGCCCACTCCGGCATGGCCGGCATGCTGTTCAACTCTACGCGGGTGATGTGCGGCGGCTGGAAGGGTGGCATGGCGATTGCCACGGTAGGGTCCTGCGGGGTGTTCTCGGCGATCTCCGGTTCGTCGTTGGCCACCGCCAGCACCATGACCCGGGTCGCGCTGCCGGAGATGGAGAAGCACGGCTACGCGCGCTCGCTGGCCACCGGCACCCTGGCCGCCGGCGGTACCCTGGGCATCATGATCCCGCCCAGCATTGCGCTGCTGATCTATGCCGTGATCACCGAGCAGTCGGTGGGCGACATGTTTGCCGCGGGGCTGATCCCGGGCCTGATGGGCCTGCTGTTCTACGCCCTGTCGGTGACAGTGGTGATGCGCCTCAAGCCCGAGCTGGCGGTACCCGGGGAGCCCTCCAGCGCGCTCGACAAGCTCAAGTCGATCGCCGGGCTGGTGCCGTTCTTCACGGTCTTCGTGATCATCATCTTCGGCATCTACCAGGGCATGTTCACGCCGACCGAGGGGGCCGCGGTGGGTGCCTTCGCCACCCTGCTCTACGCGCTCTACAAGGGCATGCGCCTGGCCGGCCTGTGGCGCAGCGTGCAGGAGACCCTGGCGCTGTCGGCGGTGGTGTTCTTCATGCTGATGGGCGCCGAGACGCTGGGCTACTTCATCTCGGTGTCGCGGATCTCGTTCACCATCAGCCAGTTCCTGGGCGGGCTGGACGTGCCGACCATCTTCATCCTGCTGCTGATCCTGCTGATGTACTTCGTGCTCGGCATGTTCATGGACTCCATCGCCATGCTGGTGATCACCGTGCCGGTGGTGTTCCCGATCATCACCATGCTGGGCATCGACCCGATCTGGTTCGGTATCCTCACCGTGCTGACGGTGGAGCTGGGGCTGGTGACCCCCCCAGTGGGCATGAACGTGTTCGTGATCAAGGCCATGGCGCCCCATGTCAAGCTGGGCGAGATCTACCGCGGGGTGGCGCCGTTCATCGTCGCCGACCTGCTGCGCCTGATACTGCTGCTGGCGTTTCCGGTACTTACGCTATGGCTGATCTAGCGCCTAGGCGATTCCATGACAACAAGGAGTGATGAGATGACCAAGCTAGACCTGCTGATCGGCGGCGCCTCCAGCGCCGCTCAGGGTGGCGCGACCTTCGCCCGCCACAATCCGCTGAGCAGCGAGTCCGTGACCACCGCGGCGGCGGCCACGGTGGAGGATGCCAAGCGTGCCGTGGAGTCGGCCCAGTCGGCCTTCGCCAGCTGGTCCCAGAGCGGCCCCGGCGAGCGCCGCACCAAGCTGCTCAAGGCCGCCGACCTGATGGAGGCGCGCCAGGCGGAGTTCATCGAGCGCATGGTCGACGAGACCGGCGCCACCCCCGGCTGGGCCGGCTTCAACGTGATGGTCGCCGCCGGCATGCTGCGCGAGGCCGCTGCCCTGACCACCCAGATCCAGGGCGACGTGATCCCTTCCAACGTGCCCGACAACATGGCCATGGGCGTGCGCGTGCCGTGCGGCGTGGTGCTGGGCATCGCGCCCTGGAACGCGCCTATCATCCTCGGCACCCGCGCCGTGGCGACGCCGCTGGCGTGTGGCAACAGCGTAATCCTCAAGGCCTCCGAGCAGTGCCCGGCGACCCATCACCTGATCGGTGAGGTGCTGGTCGAGGCGGGACTCGGCGATGGCGTGGTCAACGTCATCACCAATGCCCCCGACGATGCCCCCGCAGTGGTGGCGGCGCTGGTCGAGCACCCGGCGGTGCGCCGCGTCAACTTCACCGGTTCGACCCAGGTTGGGCGGATCATCGCCGAGAAGGCCGCCAAGCATCTCAAGCCGGCACTGCTGGAGCTGGGCGGCAAGGCACCGTTCCTGGTGCTCGACGATGCCGACCTCGACGCTGCGGTGGATGCGGCGATCTTCGGCGCCTTCTTCAACCAGGGCCAGATCTGCATGTCCACCGAGCGGCTGATCGTCGACAACAGCGTCGCCGACGCCTTCGTCGAGAAGTTCGCCGTCCGCGCCAAGGCGCTCAAGGCCGGCGATCCCCGCGTCGAGGGCAATGCACTCGGCACCCTGATCAACGCCGCGTCCGGCGACAAGCTCAACGCCTTGATCGACGACGCGGTGAGCCAGGGCGCGCGGCTTGCCGCTGGAGGCAAGGCCGAGGGCGTGGTGATGCAGGCCACGGTGATCGACAACGTGACCCAGCAGATGCGTCTCTACTCGGAGGAGTCGTTCGGCCCGGTGGTGGCGATGATCCGCGTCGACGGCGAAGAGGAGGCGATCCGTGTCGCCAACGACAGTGACTACGGCCTCTCGGCGGCGGTCTTCAGCCGCGACACCGCGCGGGCGATCAAGGTCGCTGGGCGCATCCAGTCAGGCATCTGTCATATCAACGCACCCACCGTCCATGACGAACCGCAGATGCCGTTCGGCGGCGTCAAGGACAGCGGCTACGGGCGCTTCGGCGGCAAGGCCGGCATCGAGGAGTTCACCGAGCTACGCTGGATGACGCTGCAGCTGGGGCCGCGCCACTACCCGATCTGATCGGCGCCGACACTACTCGAGTAGAGAGGGAGTCAGCTTCCTTTCCTCGCCTCGATGATTCGGTCGAGGATATCGAGGAGCCACTCCCTCTCGCCCTCTTTCATGAAAGCGTCGAAGCGTTGTTCTCCGGCTTCGACCTTCTGGTTGAGGCGCTCGGTGAAGGCGTTGCCTTTTTGGGTCAGGTAGAGGGCATAGGAGCGGCGGTCGTTTTTCGACTTGCGGCGCTCGATGACTTCCATGCTCTCCAGCTTGTCGATGGCTGCGACCATAGCCGAGCGATCCACATCGAGGGCGGCAGACACCGCCGACTGGGTCAGCCCCGGATTGTGATAAACGATCGCCAGGATGCTGAACAGACCGGGTGTGATGCCCTCCTGAGCGCACGCCTCGAAGAAAACATCAAAGTAGACCATCTGGGCGCGTCTCAGCTTATAGCCGAGACGCGCCTGCAGCATGGCGTAGTCGATTCCGTTGTGTGTGTCTGTGTTCATGTCGGTGTCGGTCATGATGGTGAACTAGGCCTCGATGGATGCGTCAGGCGTTAAACTTTAGTCGCGTCTCGCCTCTTTCGATTGGTGGGAGATATGCGGTTAACTTCCTTATCTTTTTGATAAAAAAGAAATATCTCTTTCTTCCTCAGGTTGCGCCCGGCGTATGTTTATTCTCCATACTGTTTGACACGTAAACAATTTAAAAAAATACTGCATATCATGGTATCAAGGCTCACATGCCGAGGGTAGCGCGAAGCTGCCGTCAGTGGCCCTGACCGCAATTACAATCCGCAGGAGCGTCCATGTCCTATCCCTTTCGCGATGTCCACGTGGGCAGCGCCACCGCCGACCTGATTCAGCGCCCCAACGGTACTCAACTGCTCAGCGTAGCCGAGCCCCTCGGCGATTATCCCGATACGCTGCTGGCGTGCCTCACCCACTGGGCGCACGAGGCCCCTGAGCGAACCTTCGTGGCGCGGCGAGATGCCTGCGGCGAGTGGAGGCGGATGAGCTACGCCGAAACCCTGACTCGGATACGCCAACTGGCGCAAGGGCTGTTGAATCACGGCCTGAGCGTCGAGCGCCCACTGGCGATACTCAGCGGCAACTCCATCGAGCACCTGCTGCTGTCGCTGGCGGCGATGTACGTGGGCATTCCCTTCGCCCCGGTATCGCCAGCCTACTCGCTGGTCAGCAAGGATTACGGCAAGCTGCGGCACATCATCGAGCTACTGACGCCGGGGCTGCTGATGGTCGACGACGCCGAGGCCTATGCCGCAGCAGTGGCGGCGGTGCGACCCGAAGATTGCCCCTGCGTAGCGCTGACCCCCGGTGAGGAGAAGGGAGTGACGCCTTTCGCTGCGCTGCTGGAGACACCGGTCAGCGAGGCGGTGGATGCCGCCCACGCTGCCATTGGCCCCGACACCGTTGCCAAGATCCTGTTCACCTCCGGCTCCACCGGCATGCCCAAGGGGGTGATCAATACCCAGCGCATGCTGTGTGCTAACCAGGAGATGCTGGCGTCTCAGATGCCCTTCCTGCGCGACGAGCCGCCGGTACTGGTGGACTGGTTGCCCTGGAACCATACCTTCGGCGGTAACCATAACATCGGCATCGTGCTCTACAACGGCGGTAGCCTGTATATCGACGACGGCCGCCCGGTGCCGGGCGAGTTCGAGACCACCATCGCCAACCTGCGCGAGATCGCACCGACGGTCTACTTCAACGTGCCCAAGGGGTTCGAGATTCTGGTCGACTACCTCAAGCGCGACGACAGCCTGCGCGAGACCTTCTTCTCACGCCTCAACCTGATGTTCTTCGCCGCGGCAGGGCTCTCCCAGCATATCTGGGACGAACTCGACCGCCTGGCGATCCAGACCCTGGGCTGCAAGGTGGGCATGTTGACTGGCCTAGGCGCCACCGAGACCGCACCTTCGGCGATGTTCGCCTCGCTGGAGGAGTCGCAATCCGGCGTGGTGGGGCTGCCGGCGCGCGGGGTGACGGTCAAGCTGGTGCCCAACGGCGGCAAGCTGGAGTGCCGGGTGAAAGGGCCCAGCGTGATGCCCGGCTACTGGCGCCAGCCCGAGATTACTGCCAAGAGCTTCGACGAGGAGGGTTTCTACTGCCTGGGCGATGCGGTCAAGTTCATCGACCCCGACAAACCTCAGCGCGGCATGCGCTTCGACGGGCGCATCACCGAGGACTTCAAGCTGGATACCGGCACCTGGGTCAGCGTTGGGCCGCTGCGCGCGCGTATCATCGAGGCCGGGGCGCCGCATGTGAAGGACGCGGTGATCGCCGGGCTCGACAAGCCCTTCGTGGCGGCGCTGATCTTCCCGGATCTCGACAAGTGTCGTGAACTGGCGGGACTGGGCGACTCGGCCGATGCCGCCACGCTGCTTGCCAGTTGTGAGGTGCGCGAACGTTTCCGCCAGATGTTGCGCGATCTGGACGCCACCAGCACCGGCAGCTCCACCCGGGTGCGCCGCGTGCTGCTGCTCGACGAGCCGCCGCGGCTGGATGCCAACGAGATCACCGACAAGGGCTCGATCAACCAGCGCGCCGTGCTCGACAATCGCGCCGCGGCGGTGGACGAGCTGTATCGCGATGACTCCCCTGTCGTAATACGCCTTGACTGAGCGCCAACCGGAGGCGCGCATGTTGATCCACGAGCATACCCGCCAGATCGAGTGGGGCGACTGCGACCCGGCGGGGATCGTCTTCCATCCCCGCTATCTGAGCTACTTCGATCACTGCACCAACCTGCTGTTCGCCAAGGCGGGCTTCGACCTGACGACCCTGCAGGCGCGCTTCGCGGTGATCGGTTATCCGGTGGTGGACCTGCGTAGCCGTTTTCTCGCGCCCTGCCGCTCTGGCGACGAGGTGCGCATCGAGACCTGGGTCGCCGAGTTTCGCAACAGCAGCTTCGATGTGCAGCATCGGCTCTATCGTGGCGACGCGCTGGCCGTGGAGGCCACGGTAACCCGCGTATGGGCGGCGCAGGATCCGGCAGACCCGCAGCGCATGCGGGGCCGCCCGGTGCCGGAGGTAATACGGCGTGCTCTTGAGGTCGCCCCCTCCTGCCACGGGTCTTGAGTCGCGCCTATTTGATGCTCGGATTCACCCCTTGGCCTTCCCCCCTTCTGCCTGGACGTCGCCCGGATCATTCGAACGGGTATGCGCGTTGGCAATGGTGGAGCATCTTCTCTCGCCGCAAGCGCTGGAAAATCCCGCACGAGCAATTTCAACTTTAGGAGGGTGTGCGACAGGCTCATTTTACTTCGGATTCTGTTGGCCACTTTTATTTCATATTTATCAAAAGCTTAACGGCACTATCTGTAAGCGATTTGGTTCGTATATCGAACAGTATTGTTTAGTAAATATTGTGTTTGACAACAATTGTTCATTAATAAAGTCTTGTGGTGCACCAGATGCTGTCCGGTGCGAGCACGCGAAAGCAACAACATCCAAAGGGGAACCACAATGACAACCTATACACGACTGGCACTTGCGCCACTGGCGCTTACCTTGAGCATGACCGCGGCGGCCCAGGCGGTTGCAGACGATGGCCACACGGGCCCGACGTTTGGGGGGCAGATCGTCGGTGGTGTCCTCGATGTGGCCGACCGTGACAAGGATCTCTGGGCATTCCGGGCCGAGGCAGGGGTCGGAGGTATCTACCATGTCAACGATGCGCTGCGCATTCGCTATGACCTGGTCGGTGACTTCGCCAACGCGATCAACACCGTTGATGAGCAGACCTGGACACCGGGCGCCCATCGTCAGGATGACGGCGAGGTGTATATCCGCACCGCCCGGGTGCTGCTGTTGACCGACTTCGGCAGCTTCGGCTTCCAGCCGCGAGTGCCCTCCGGGTTCTGGAACCAGATCTACAACAACATCGATGTATTCGAGTACAACCGCTTCCACGGCCAGACCGGCCAGAACGCCATTTTCGGCCAGGCCGAGCAGGGTAGCGATGTGCTCTCCTACGGTAGCCCGCGCTTTGGCGGCGGCTTCCAGTTCATCGGTGCCGTGCTGACCACCAATGCCCAGAACGACCAAGATTTCGATGTCTATACTGGCCGCCTGGTCTACAACCAGGGGCCGCTGAATTTCGGCATCGGCCATACCCAGGTACGCCGCCCGGGGATCGACAACCTTCACCGTACGGCCTTTGGCATCGGCTATGACTTCGGCATGGTGCAGCTGGGCGGTGTCTACGAGCACAACGACGATCGCGAGGACAGTAGCGGCGCCTCCGACTTCGACGCCTGGGGCGTCAATGTCTCGGCCAACCTGACCGACGACTGGTCGGTCTCGGTGGGCTACGCCGAGAATGACAAGAACCTCGGCCTCGAGAACGACGCGGTCGTAGGGACGGTGCGCCACCACTTCAACGAAGACGTCTATGCCTTCCTCGAAGCGGCGCGCTACGACAATACCGACAACAACCTGGCGGCAGGCATCAGCGTCAGCTTCTGATCCGGTGACGTACCTTTAACTAGCTCTTTGCCCGGCGCGCGCTCCGCACGCCGGGCTTTTTGGTCTGGGAATGGACGTGGCGCGATAGCCCAGGCCACTGTGAGAACGAGGTGAGAGATGATCAAACGGCTATTATCGACGACGCTATGCCTGACAGGTTGCCTGTTCCTGGTTGCCCCTGCCGTGGCCGACGGTCCCGCCTGCGATAGGCTGGAGGGGGGGTATCCCGAGCGCTCCGACATGCGCATTATCGCCAGCGAATCGCTTACCGCGGCGAGTGAGTGGGGTATCGCCCACTGCCGCGTGGAAGGGATCGTTCATGAGCGCACTGGCATCGACGGCCAGGCGTATGCCATTCGCTTCGAGCTAAGGCTGCCGGATGAGTGGAACCACGGCTTTGTTCACCAGTTCAATGGTGGCACCGATGGCGAGGTGGTGCCGGCCACCGGCGAGATCCTGCCCGGGACGCCAACGGCGCTTTCGCGACGCTTTGCCGTGGTCTCCAGCGATGCCGGGCATGACAGCTATGCCCAGGATGCCGGGCTGGCCAGTGGCGCACGCTTCGGGCTCGACCCGCAAGCGCGGCAGGACTATGGCTATGGGGCTGTGGCCAAGCTACATCCACTTGCGGTGTCGTTGGTCGAGGATTTTTACGATGCCGAGGTGCGCTATACGTATGGACTTGGGCGCTCCAACGGTGGGCGGCACGCCATGGTGGCCGCTGCTCGCATGCCTGAGGCCTTCGATGGGCTACTGGTGGGCTATCCGGGGTTCAACCTACCCAAGGCGGCGGTGCAGCACGCCTGGGATATTCAGGCTTTCACGGCGGTCGAGGGAGATGTCAGACGCGCCTTCAGTCGTGATGACCTCGCACACGTGGCGAATGCCGTGCGGCAATCCTGTGACCATCTCGACGGATTGGAGGACGGGATCGTGGCCGATGTGGATGCTTGCCAAGAGCAGTTCGATATCGAACTGCTGCGCTGTGAGTCGGGGGTCAGCGAGGGTTGTCTCAACGATGCCCAGATCGCGGCGCTGAAGGCGGTACATGCTGGGCCGCACAATTCCCAAGGCGTGCCGCTCTACAGCGACTGGCCCTGGGATACCGGTATCGCTTCACAGAACTGGCGTATCTGGAAGCTCGAGTCCCCGATAGATGCCTGGGAGAACCGGCCCATCATTGGCGTGATGGGGGCCTCGGCCCTGGCGCAGGTGTTTATCACGCCGCCCACTGAGGTGGCAGGTGATGTGGCCTCCCTGGAGCAGTACCTGCTCGAGTTCGACTTCGACAGCGACGCGCCACGGATCCATGCCAGCAACGACACTTTCGCTGAATCGGCCATGGAATTCATGACACCGCCAGGAGTGGAAGACCCCGAGATGGCCGAGTTCAAGGCGGCTGGTGGACGCATGCTGGTATTTCACGGCACTAGTGATCCGGTCTTTTCGGTGAACGACACCACCCGCTGGTACCGTCAGCTCGACCACAATCACGAGGGGCGTGCAGACGAGTTCGTGCGCTTCTATCGGGTGCCCGGCATGTCTCATGGCGTGGATGGGGTGGTGACAGCGGACATCGACTTCCTCTCGGTACTAACGGCTTGGGTAGAGGAGGGCGAACGCCCTGACGCGATCCTGGCCGGGGTGCAGGCCGAAAACCAGGAGGCGCTCGACGCCCTTGGCGACATCAGACGTCCGCTTTGCCCCTATCCGCAGGTAGCACGCTACCAAGGGGGAGATGAGGCCAGCGCCGACAGCTTCGTCTGTGAGTAAGGAACCGGTCTCGACGGCGTACAAGGCCATGCACGGCGGGATAATTGGCCGTGCAGGGTCGTGTACCTGCTTGCATGAGAGAGAAGCGAGTTAGACTAAGGTCTAATTATTGGGTATTCTGTTAGCATCCTCATGAAACTATCAGGTCCCAATACCATGCTGACGTCCAATTCCCGCGTTTCTCTTATCAAGCGTATCGGCCAGGTGGCCTACCGGCTGCTCGAGCGCATGAGCGAGCGTGCCTATCGCACTCACCGGGCTCATTTACTGACCCGTTACGCTATCTAACCACTCGATGGCTCGCGGCGACGGCCGCGGTCAACAGCAAGGAGTCAACAGAGGGGCCAGCGCATTGCGCTGGCCCTCTTGCGTCGTAGCTAAGGGCAGGCGCTGCGCTGTACTGCGACTCAATCAAAGGAGCGGTTCTTAGCGTTCATACCAAAGTCTGGTATCGGAGATGGTGGTGCTGTGGACTATAATCGAGCGCAAGATAGATGTAATTATCTATTGTTGTTTAAATAAACAAATATAACCCGACCGCTGAGGTGACCCATGATGACACGCCCGCTGCTCAAGACCCTCGCTATCGCCGTGACAGTCAGTAGCCTGGCAATCGCCACCCATGCACAAGCGCGCGAGCTGCGCATGGCGCCGGGGGTTCCACCAGCCCACCCGGCCTATGATCCGATGTTCACCGAGTTTGCCGAGCGTCTCGAGGAGAAGACGGACGGCGGCCTGACGGGCACCCTGCTGGGCACCGAGGTGGCCAATATCGGCAATATGCGCAATGCCATTCGCAGTGGGCTGGTGGAGGCGGGGCTGTTCCTGCCGGCCTACTTCCCGGCTGACTTGCCGGAGATCAACCTGGTCGGCGATATGGCCTTCCTGGGCACCACGCCCCACGCCATGGGCGCCGCGATCACTGAATATATCGTCACCTGCGCCGAGTGCCAGGCCGAGCTCCGCGAGCTGGGCATCGTTTATACCAGTTCCCACGCCTCGGACCTCTATCGCATTCTGAGCACCGAGCCGGTGCGCTCGCTGGAGGATCTGCGCGGCCTGCGCATGCGCGTGGGCGGCCCGCAGTACTCGCGCTGGGCCGAGTCGGTTGGCCTGACCCCGGCGACCATGTCGGTGGGCGAGACCTACGAGTCGCTCTCCCAGGGTGTGATCGAGGGGACGGTTGCCTCCATCGCCGATATCATCTCGTTCCGTCTCGACGACGTGCTCAACTACGTGACCGACATCGAGCTGGGTACCTTCCACAGCACCATCTCCCACGCCATTGGTCAGCGTACCTGGGAAACGCTGTCGGCCGAGGAGCGTGAGGCGATGGTTCACGCCTCGGTGGAAGCCAGCGCCGCCATCACCCAGCGCTGGGGCTACGAAATGGCCGATGAGGCGCGCGATATCGCCAACGAGAGTGGCATCGAGATTCTCGAACCCGAGCAGGACCTGCTCGACGCCATTCCCGCCTTCCTCGAAGAGGATCTGGTCTATGCCGCCGAGCAGGCCGAGAGCCGCTATGGTGTGGAAGACGCCGAGAGCAAGATCGAGCGCTTCCAGGCGCTGGTCGACAAGTGGACCGAGATTGTCGAGGAGACCGGCGATGATCCCGAGGCGGTTGCCGAGGCCATGAAGCGCGAAATCTGGAGTGACGTCGATTTCGCCGCCTACGGCAGCTGATGCCGATCCGTTGAATGCCGGCCTGCGGGCCGGCACATGATGCCGGAGACTCCTTCATGGCTATGCTGTATCGCCTGACCAATCTGGCTGCCATCGGCTTGGCGCTGCTGGGAACCCTGGGCATCCTGCTGATGGTCGTGCACATCACGCTCGATGTCGTGCTGCGCTCGACGCTGTCGATCTCGATTCCCGCTACCCTCGAACTGGTCACGCGCTACTACCTGATCACGCTGGCGCTGCTGCCGCTGGGGTGGGTCGAGTGGCGACGCGGAATGATCCGTGTCGAGGCGCTGGAGGGCATGATGGGAGCTGGGTTTACCCGGGTCTCGGATGTGCTGGTGTCGATTCTCTCGGCTGCCATTTATGCCGTACTGGCGGTGGCCACCTGGGACAAGGCGATGGAGCAGTACCAGATCGGTGCCTATGTCATGTCGCTCAACGTGCCCATGCCCGTGTGGCCGACCTACTTCGTTCTTCCCGCTGCGTTTTCGCTTGCCGCGCTGGTCTGTTTGGTGAGGCTGCCGCTGCTGGCAACGGGAACGACCTACGACACTCCCGCGCAAGACGAAAGGTAATTTCATGTCCGTTGCGATCGGTTTTACAGGCCTGGCAATACTGCTGTTGCTGCTGGCGCTTCGCGTACCGGTGGCGCTGGCGCTGGTGGCGGTGGCCCTGGGTGGCATGACGGTGATGTTCGGCTGGGAGACAGCCATCGGCATGCTCTCTTCGACGCCCTATGAGTTCATCGCCAAGTGGACGCTCAGCGCGGTGCCGATGTTCCTGCTGATGGGCTTCGTGTGCTATCACACCGGCCTCACCAATGGGCTGTTCAACGCCGCCAAGGTGGTGTTCCGCTGGCTACCCGGGGGCGTGGCGATTTCGAGTATCTTCGCCAGCTCCGGTTTTGCCGCGGTGAGTGGCTCCAGCGTGGCCTGCTCGGCGGCGATGGGGCGCATTGCCATTCCCGAGATGATCAAGGGCGGCTACAAGCCCAGCTTCGCCTGCGGCACCATCGCCGCGGGGGGCACCATCGGCGCGTTGATTCCGCCCAGCATCCTGATGATCGTCTACGGCGTCTTTGCCCAGGTCTCGATCACCCAGGTATTCCTCGGCGGTATCACCATTGGCCTGCTGACCGCCGTGAGCTACTGCATCGTGATCCTGTTGGTCAGCTGGCTGCGCCCGGACATCGTGCCCCGCGAGGCCACCGGCGCCCGCGATGTATCTCCCCGCCAGGCGCTGATCGATATCTGGCCGGTGCTGGCGCTAGGGTTGCTGGTGTTCGGCGGTCTCTTTTCGGGTTTTTTCACTGCCACCGAGGCCGGCGCCGTCGGCGCTGCCGGGGCCATCCTGATCGGCCTGCTGCTGCGGCGCCTGGACAAGCGGGCGATGAAGGAGGCGCTGCTGGAGACGCTCTCCACCACTTCGGCGCTGCTGATCATCGGCGTCGGGGCCAGCATGTTCACGCTGTTCCTCAGCTTGAGCGGCGTGGCCGGCTACATCACCAGTGCGGTGAGCGGCTGGGATCCCTCCTACCTGCAGCTGATGCTGATCGTGGTGCTGATCTATCTGTTTCTGGGGCTGTTCATGGAGCCCTTCGGCGCCATGCTGGTGACGCTGCCGGTGCTGCTGCCGGTCTTCGAGCTCTACGACGTCAGCCTGATCTGGTTCGGCGTGCTACTGGTGAAGCTGCTGGAGATCGGCATGATCACGCCGCCGGTGGGGATGAATATCTTCGTCATCAAGGGCGTGGCGGGCAAGTACGCCTCGCTGATGGATATCTTCAAGGGCGTATCGACATTCCTGATTGCGGATATTGTGGTGGTCGCGCTGGTGATCTTCTATCCGCAGATCGTGCTGGTGCTGACCGGCTGACCGGCTGACCGGCTGACCGGCTGACCGGCTGACCGGCTGACCGGCTGACCGGCTGACCGGCTGACCGGCTGACCGGCTGACCGGTGCGCCTGCCAGTGATGGTCATGAGTGTCAGTACTAACGTTTGTTGATTCAACAATTTGTATGGGTTTGTAGCGTATCGCTTCTCCCATAAGGGGACCAATACAGTGAGCAAGATCATCGACAGCACCACCGCGGCCAGCCTGATCCGGGACGGCGACACCGTCATCTGGACCACCGCCGGCCTGTGCGGTTTTGCCGAGGCGGTGGCCACGGCGCTGGAAGCCCGTTTTCTGGAGAGCGACGCGCCCCGTGACCTGACCGTGGCGCACAGCTGTGGTTGCGGCGACGGCAAGACCCGCGGAATGAACCACCTCGGTCACCCGGGGCTGGTCAAGCGGCTGATCAGTGGCCACACCGGCCAGGCGCCGCGTATGGGCGATCTGCTTCGCGAGAATCTCGCCGAAGGCTACCTGTTGCCCCAGGGCGTGCTGGCCCACCTGTGGCGTCATATTGCCGGCAACAAGCCCGGGGTGCTGAGCAAGGTGGGGCTGGGTACTTTTGTCGACCCGCGCCTGGAAGGCGGCAAGGCCAACGCCGCCGCCGAGGAGGACCTGGTCAAGCTGGTCGAGCTTGAGGGCGAGGAGTGGCTGCTGTATCGCACCTTCCCGGTGGACGTGGCAGTGATTCGTGCCACCACTGCCGACGAGCGCGGCAACCTGAGCATGGAGCGCGAGGCGCTGTTCCTCGAGCAGCTCTCCATGGCCCAGGCGGCCAAGAACAGCGGCGGCATCGTCATCGCCCAGGTCGAGTACCTGGCCACCCAGGGCAGCCTGCACCCCAAGCAGGTCAAGGTGCCGGGGGACCTGGTCGACCATGTGGTGATCGCCGAGCCCGAGCAGCACATGCAGACCATCACCACGACCTACAACCCGGCCCTGGCCGGCGACCTCAAGGTGCCGCTGGGCGGTATCAAGCCGCTGCCGCTGGACCCGCGCAAGGTGATCGCCCGCCGCGCCGCCATGGAGCTGCCCGCCGGGGGGATGGTCAATCTCGGCATCGGCATGCCCGAAGGGGTCTCCAGCGTGGCGGCCGAAGAGGGCGTCAGTGACCTGATGACCCTGACCACCGAGCTGGGTACCTACGGCGGGGTGCCGGCCAGCGGCGGCGACTTCGCCACCGCCTACAACGCCGAGGCGATCATCGACCACGGCTACCAGTTCGATTTCTACGACGGCGGCGGCCTGGACGTGTGCTTCCTGGGCCTGGCCCAGACCGACCACGAGGGCAACCTCAACGTCAGCAAGTTCGGCGACAAGGTGGTCGGCCCGGGAGGCTTCATCAACATCAGCCAGAACGCGCGCAAGGTGGTGTTCTGCGGCACCTTCACCAACGGCGGCGACGTGGCGGTCAGCGATGGGAGTATCAAGATCGACAAGGAGGGGCCACGGCGCAAGTTCGTCCAGCGCGTTGATCAGATCACCTTTAGCGGCCGCTATGCCCAGGAAACCGGCAAGCCGGTGCTGTTCGTCACCGAGCGCTGTGTATTCGAGCTGATCGACGGCGAGATCACCCTCACCGAGGTGGCGCCGGGGATCGATGTCGAGCGCGACATCCTCGCTGCCATGGACTTCGTGCCGCGCATTGCCGATGAGCTGCGCGAGATGCCGGCAGGCATCTTCCAGCCCCAGTGGGGCGAGCTGCGCACGCGTCTGCTGGCGTAACGATCATCAGGTTAAGGCTCTGTGGAGCCTCCTTTTTCTTCCCGAACGAGAAGCCGACATGCTCAACAATGCCTATATCCCCTACGGCGGCTACTACTCCAGCCCTTTCTGCAAATGGATGGGCAGCCTGGCCAACATCAACTCCATCGAACTGGGGGCCGCCACCAGCAAGCGCTGGTTCGCGGCGCGGGATTACGATCCCACCCTCATCGACTACCTCTATCTCGGCGTTTCGGTGGGCCAGAAGTCGATCTTCTATGGCGCCCCCTGGGCGGCGGCGATGATGAGCGCTCCCCAAGCGCCGGGCCAGAACATCACTCAGGCCTGCGCCACCGCCACCACCGCGGTGTTCAACGCCGCCCTGGCGGTGAGTGCCGGCAACTTCGAGACTACCTACTGCCTGCTCGCCGACCGTCCCTCCAACGGCCCGCACACCATCTGGCCCAACCCTAACGGCCCGGGAGGTGAGGTGATTTCGGAAAACTGGAACATGGACAACATCGCCGCCGACCCGGCCACCGGCAAGGACATGCTGACCACTGCCGAGAACGTCGCCCGCGAGCACGGTTTTACCCGTGAGCAGGCCGATGAGCTGACCCTGCGGCGCTACGAGCAGTACGCTGATGCGCTGGCCGACGATCGCGCTTTTCAGAAGCGCTACATGTTCCCGCTCGAGGTCGCCGTGTCGCGCAAGGAGACCCGCACCATCGAGGCCGATGAAGGCGTCACGGCCACCAGCGCCGAGGCACTGGCCCGGCTGCGCACGGTACAGCCCGACGGCATCCATACCTTTGGCGCCCAGACGCACCCCGCCGATGCCAACGCCGGCATCGTCGTCACCACCCGCGAGCGCGCCGAGGCAATGAGCAGCGACCCGCAGATGGCCGTGCAGGTGGTGGCCTACGGCCATGCGCGCACCAAGCCGGCGCACATGCCCATGGCACCGGTGGAGTCGGTCAAGCGCGCGCTCAACCAGGCCGGCTTGACGCTCGATCAGATCAAGACGGTCAAAAATCACTCGCCGTTCATTGCCAACGACCTGCACCTGGCCAAGGCGCTGGGGCTCGATGCCCACACCTTCAACAACTACGGCACCTCGCTGGTCTACGGCCACCCCCAGGCGCCGACCCTGGCGCGCCTGCTGATCGAAGCGATCGAGGAGACCGCGATCAAGGGCGGCGGCTACGCCTTGGTGACCGGCTGTGCGGCAGGCGACTCCGCCGCGGCACTGATCGTCAAGGTGGGGTGAAACAGGTAAGACCGTGAAGGGCCACGCCAGGCCCTCTGCTTGAGTGAGGCACCGATGCCTCAACGACCCCGAGGAGATAACAATGACACACCGCAAACTCCTGATCGGCATGCTGTGCGTGGGACTCTGGTCTGCCCCGGCGATTGCCGAGGCGCAGACCCTGAGGTTCGCTCACTGGCTGCCGGAGCAGCACGCCCTCCCGTCCACCGGCTTCAAGGAGTGGACCGAGTCGATCACCGAGGCGTCGGGCGGAGCCATCGACTTCCAGATGTTTCCCGCCCAGCAGCTCGGCAGCGCCGAGGACCATTTCGATATGGTCGCCAATGGCATCGCCGATATCGCCTGGGTCAATCCCGGCTATAGCGCGGGGCGTTTCCCGATTTCGGACCTGCTGCAGTTGCCCTTCGTGGTCAGCGACACCCTGAACGGTGCCGCGGCAGCCACCAAATGGTATCAGCAGCATGCCGACCAGGAGATGGACGGCGTGGTGATGTGCCTGATTCACGGCCACTATCCCGGCACCCTGCATGCCAAGGAGGAGATTCGCCATCCCGACCAGATCAGTGGCATGACGATCCGGCCGGCGAACTCGTCGATCGCCAACTTCGTCAGCGAACTGGGCGGCGCCAGTGTCCAGGTCGCTGCACCGGAGACCCGCGAAGCCCTGTCGCGGGGCGTGGCGGATGCCATCACCTTCCCCTCCGGCTCCACGATCCTGTTCGGCATCGACGAGATCACCACCTACCACATCGAGTTTCCGATGTACTCCTCATGGCAGGCGCTGCTCATCAACCAGAATGCCTACCAGCAGATGAGCGCCGAGCAACAGGACGTGATCGACGACCACTGCACCGGGGAGTGGGCGACGCGGATCACCCGCGGCTGGGAAGAGATGGAGCGCGAGGGCCACGAGCAGTTCCGCGACTCGCCCGACCACACCATGATCGAGCTGAGCGATGAGGAGATGACGGCCTGGCGCGACGCTGCTGAACCGCTGCGTGAGGCCTGGGCCGAGCGCGTGCGCAGTGCGGGCCACGATCCGGATAGCCTGCGCCAGGACCTGGAGGAGCGGCTGTCTGAGGTGGATGCACTGGCAGACTGACGTTCAAGGATCGACCGGCCCTCGGGCCGGTCGAGTCCCTTCGCTTGTGGAGAAGCGCATGACACCTGACGCTAGTGTATTCCTCGACTCACCCCCCGTTCTCGAGCCAGTCACCACCCTGTTCGTGCAGGTTGACGAGCCGCTCGAGATAGGTGAGCTGGCAAGCGGCCGGCGGCGCATCATACCCATTCTCGGTGGCACCTTCGACGGCCCTCGGCTCGCCGGCGAGGTGCTACCCGGTGGCGCCGACTGGCAGTCGATCCGTGCCGATGGATGCGCCGAAGTGATGGCCCGCTATACCTTGAGAACGGCTCAGGGCAGCCTGATCGAAGTCGAAAACCGCGGGGTGCGCCACGCCCCCGAACCGATAATGCAGAAGCTGATGCGGGGCCAGCCCGTGGCACCCGATCAGTACTACTTCCGCACCGCCCCCATCTTCCAGACCGCCGATCCCGCACTCGCCTGGCTGACCCGCGACCTGTTCGTGGCGCGGGGTATCCGTGAGCCCGAGCGTGTGCTGATCCAGGTCTTCCGTGTCGGCTAACGCCGAGGGAATCTTCATATGGCAACGCCTTCCATGATTACCACCGCGGCGACGGTCATCGAACGCATCGCCAGCCTCAGCCTGGCGGTGATCACCCTGCTGATCTTCGTGGCTTCACTGTCGCGCTACCTATTCGCCACCTCGATCCCCGATGCGCATGCCATCGCCAGCCTGCTGCTGGGTATCGCCATCCTGTGGGGCTTGGGTTCCACCACCTGGCGTAACGACCACATCGCAGTGGATCTGGTCTGGCAGCTGTGTCCGCCGGCGCTGCGGCGGCTGATGGATATTTTCGCCCACCTGCTGGTGACCGCCTTCATCGTGGTCCTGGCCTGGGTGCTGTTCGGCCGAGTGATCACCATCCTGCATGCCGGCCAGACCACGTCCGACCTGCAGCTTCCGCTATGGCCCTTCTACGGGGTGGCCTGGCTGGGCGTATCGGCCGCCACCCTGCTGGCGCTGGCGCGGCTGGTGCTGCTGATCTGGCGGCCCGAGTCGCTGCCGGCTTCAACCTCGATCGTGGACGACGCCGCCAAGGAGCCGCGCGATGGATAATAACGTGATTGCCCTGCTGGGGTTCGTCGGCCTCTTCGGCATGATCGCCCTGCGCGTGCCGGTTGGAATCGCCATGGGCATCGTCGGCGTGATTGGCTTCGCGGCGGTGACCAGCCTGGATGCGGCGCTGGGCGTACTGGCCACCTCACCGCTGCGCACCGTCACCAACTACAACCTGAGCCTGATCCCGATGTTCATCCTGATGGGGGTCTTCGCCTCGGCCACCGGCATGAGCCGTGAGCTATTTCGGGCCGGCCAGGCCTGGCTGGGTGGCTTCCGCGGCGGCGCGGCCATGTCCACCATGGCCGCCTGTGGCGGCTTCGCGGCGATCTGCGGCTCCTCGGTGGCTACCGCCGCCACCATGACCCGGGTGGCGCTGCCCGAGATGCGCCGCGCAGGCTATGCCGACAGCCTCTCCACCGGCTTGATCGCCTCCGGTGGCACCTTGGGCATTCTGATTCCCCCCTCGGTGGTGCTGGTGCTCTACGGCTTTCTGACCGATCAGGATATCGGCAAGCTGTTCGTGGCCGGGGTGATTCCCGGTCTGCTGTCGATTCTGCTGGCCTTTGTGACCATCCGCGTACTGGGCATGCTGCGGCCAGACGCCATGCCTGCCGGCGAGCGCTCCAGCTGGCGCGAGAAATTCGCCGCGCTGCGCGGCATCTGGGCAGTGATGCTGCTGTTCATCGCCATCGTTGGCGGTATCTATATGGGCGTCGTGACGCCGGTGGAGGCAGCGGCGCTGGGCGCTTTTTGCACCTTCCTGATCGGCGTGCTGCGACGACGCTTGACCCTGCGCTCGACCATGACCTGCCTGCTCGACGCACTGCGCACCTCGGTGGCCATCTTTACTATCCTGATCGGCGCGCTGCTGTTCGGCTACTTCCTGACCGTGACCCAGTCACCGCAGCTGCTGACCGCTTGGCTCACCTCGCTGCCGGTGGGCGAATATGGCGTGCTGCTGCTGATTCTCGCACTGTTCCTGGTGCTGGGCTGCGTGCTCGACCCCATGGCGATGATCATCCTGATGGTGCCGATTCTCTACCCGGTGATCACCAGCCTGGGCTTCGATCCCATCTGGTTCGGCATCATCGTGGTGGTGGCGGTGGAGCTCGGCATGATCACGCCACCGATTGGCATCAACGTCTTCGTGATCCGTTCGGTGGCCCCCGATGTGCCACTGGGGCGGATCTTCAAGGGCGTGATGCCATTTGTCGCGGCGGATCTGGTGCGCCTGGCACTGCTGATCCTATTCCCGGCGCTGGTGCTCTACTTGCCGGGGCAGATGTAGGGAGGCAGGCGTCCATGCGCCATGTGGCGCCATGGACGCTTGCTTCACGACAGAGGGGTCAAAGCCCTGCCTCGGGGAAGGTGGTCAGCACCTGGCCGGCATTACGCACGGCATGGGCGTGGGAGTGAGCCTGGGGTGCCTGGGTGGCCATGTAGAAACGGGCAAGCGCCACCAGCCCCCGTAGGTACTCGGTGTCGCCTTGCCGATTATCGAAGCGGGTGTCGGCGGCCAGCGCCAGACGCGCCATCTGCCAGGCGCCGCAGGCGATGCCGAGCAGGTGCAGCAAGGGCACGGCGCCGGCATACAGGTTGGCGGTATCGGCCTTGTGCTCGAGCAACCAGTCGTGGGTTTTGTCGAGCAGGCTGGCCTGGTCGCCAAGCGCATCCGCCAGGTCGCCGAGCCGTGCATGGCTGCCGAGCTGGGTGGCGGTCTCGCGGATATCAGCGATCAGCTCGCGCAGCGTGGCGCCCTCCTCGCGGAGAATCTTGCGGCCCAGCAGGTCGTTGGCCTGGATGCCGGTGGTGCCCTCGAAGATGGTAGTCACCCGAGCGTCGCGGAACAGCTGGGCGACGCCGGTCTCCTCGACGAAGCCCATGCCGCCGAATACCTGGATCGCCTCGTCGCAGAGGTCGTTGCCGACCTCGGTGCACCAGCCCTTGGCCACCGGCATCAGCAGGTCGACGTAGCGGCGGTGCTTGTCGGCGACCTCGCCCTCGGGGTGATGGCGGGCGATGTCGAACCAACTGGCGGCGGTGTAGAGCAGGCCGCGCATGGCCATCAGCCGGGCGCGCATCGACACCAGCATGCGCTTGACGTCGGGGTGAACGATGATCGGCCTGCCGCTCTCGCCGGTCACGATATCACGGCCCTGAACGCGTTCGCGGGCATAGTCCAGCGCCGCCTGGTAGGCGCGCTCGCCCAGCGCCACGCCCTGCACGCCGACGTTGAAGCGGGCCTCGTTCATCATCACGAACATGGTCTTGAGCCCCTGGTGCGGCTCGCCGACCAGGTAGCCCAGGGCGCTGCCAGTGTCGCCGTAGCTGAGGGTGCAGGTGGGGCTGCCGTGGATGCCCATCTTGTGCTCGATGGAGATGCAGCGAATATCGTTCTGCTCCCCTGGCTCACCGTGTTCGTCGAGCAGGTACTTGGGCGCCAGGAACAGCGACAGCCCCTTGATTCCGGGCGGGGCGTCGGGGAGCCGGGCCAGCACCAGGTGCACGATGTTGGGCGTCAGCTCGTGCTCGCCGTAGGAGATATAGATCTTCTGGCCGTACAGGCGGTAGGCGCCGTCGCCTGCGGGCTCGGCACGCATGCGGGTGGCGGCCAGGTCCGAGCCGGCCTGGGGCTCGGTGAGGTTCATGGTGGCGGCCCACTCGCCGCTGACGATCTTGTCGAGCCAGGTGGCTTTCTGCTCCTCGCTGGCGGCAATCATCAGCGCTTCGGTCTGGCCCACGTTGAGCTGGGGCAGCATGGCGAAGGCCATGTTGGCCGAGAACCACATCTCCCACACCGGGGTGGAGACCAGCTTGGGCAGCCCCTGGCCGCCGTGCGCCGGGGGCAGGGAAAGACCGATCCAGCCGGCGTCTCTGAACTGATCGTAGGCGTCCTGCCAGCCGTCGGGAACGATCACCCGCTCGCCCTCCAGGCGGCAGCCCTGGCGGTCGCCGGCCTGGTTGAGGGGAGCGAGTACGCCGCTGGCGAACTTACCGGCCTCCTCCAGCACGGCGCTGACCAGATCCGCCGAGGCATCCTCGCAGCCGGGCAGCTCTCCGATGCCCTCCAGGCCGGCGAGCTCGTCGAGGATGAACTGCATATCACGCAGGGGGGCTTGGTAGTCGAGCATGGTGATGGCGTCCTCGTTGCTGGCCGTGTCGTTTATCGGTGAGGAAGGACTATTCCTGTCCCACCGTAGGGTGGGAATTCTTGTCAACAGGCCTATCGGGATGAGCGCCGGGGCCAAGCCTAAGCGAGGGTCTTTTGCCATGGATGGCAAAAGTAGCGCCCAGGGATGGGTTTACAGCGCCCTCGCGTTGGCTTGGCGACGGAAAAGCTCATCGCCTTCCCCGAGCCGTGATAGATACGCTTAACGCGGCGCCATACGAATCGCCCCATCCAGGCGAATGGTCTCGCCGTTGAGCATGGGGTTGTCGACGATATGGCAGGCCAGGCGTGCGAACTCGTCGGGCTCGCCGAGGCGGCTGGGGAAGGGTATGGACGCGGCCAGCGACTGCTGGGCCTCTTCCGGCAGCGACTCCATCAGCGGGGTCTTGAACAGCCCCGGGGCGATGGTCATTACGCGGATGCCGTGGCGCGCCATCTCCCGGGCAATGGGCAGGGTCATGGCGACGATGCCGCCCTTGGAGGCCGCGTAGGCCGGCTGGCCGATCTGGCCGTCGAAGGCGGCCACCGAGGCGGTGTTGATGATCACTCCGCGCTCGCCGTCGGCCTGGGGCTCGCCCTTGGCCATGGCCGCGGCGGCCAGGCGCAGCATGTTGAAGCTGCCCAGCAGGTTGATATTGACGATGCGCGAGAAGGCCTCGAGAGGCAGCGGCTCGCCGTCGCGATTGACCACCTTGGCGGGGTCGCCGACCCCGGCGCAGTTGATCAGCCCCTGCAGGCCGCCGAAGGTCTCCAGGGCCAGGTCGACCACGGCCTGGGCATCGGTTTCGCTGGTTACGTCGGTACGCCGGAAGCGCACGCGCTCGGCGGTGCCCTGGCCGTTCAGCTCGGCGGCCAGCGCCGCGCCGCGCTCGGCATTGATATCGGCGATCACGACCCTGCCGCCGGCGCCGTGCAGGGCGCGCACCGTGGCTTCACCGAGGCCCGAGGCGCCGCCGCTGACGATAAAGGTGTTGTCCTGAAATTTCATGCGCTCATCTCCTGGCGAATCAAGTGCGAGGCCCTTGGCCCTTGTGCTTGAAGAAGCTACCGATGCGCTCGGTCACCTCGGGGCTGGTCTGGGTCAGGGCGGCGGTCAGCGACTCGACAAACAGGCCGTCGTCGCTGGCCATGTTGTCGATGCGCGAGATGGCCGAGACCATGGCCCAGTTGGCCATGGGCGCGTTCTCGGCGATGCGCGCAGCGAGCTGGCGCGCCTTCTCGAGGCTCTCGCCTTGACCGACCACATAGTGGGACAGCCCCAGGCGTTGACCCTCGTCGGCCTCCATGACGCGGCCAGTGAGCATCATCTCGCACATGCGGCCGGGGCCGATGATATTGGACACCCGCACCGAGGCGCCGCCGCCGACGAAAATGCCGTGGCGCCCCTCGGGCAGCTGGTAAACGGTGCTGGCTTCGGCGACCCGCACATGGGTCGCGGTGGCCATCTCCAGGCCGCCGCCGATAACCGCGCCCTGCATGGCGGTAACCACCGGTAGGCCGCCGTTCTGCAGGCGGTCGAAGATGCGGTGCCAGCCTCGCGAGTGCTGTACCACGCCGAAGGGGTCGCGGTGCTGATGCTCGGCGAGATCCAGGCCGGCGCAGAAGTGCTTGCCTTCGGCGGCCAGGATGATCACCCGGGTGCCCTCGGGAATCGCGATCAGCGCCTCTTCCAGAGCGCCGAGCAGGCGGTCGCTGACGGCGTTGCGCTTTTCCGGTCGTGCCAGGGTAATGGTGTAGATGCTGTCGTCCAGTGACGTCTTGACGAGGGGCTCGGTCATGGTGGTCCTCGGCGATGAAGGGTTCACGAGTTATGGGAGATGCTGGCAGTGGCGTCAGTCTAGTTGACAAAACATACTATTGTGTAAATAAACATTATGGATTTTACACCATCCTGTCCAGCAGGTCATTGACTGGGAATTACACCTTTGGTGGAGCATGTGCGTAGAGCGACGCGAGGTACCAGCAAAAACGGCAGACCGAGGCTGCCGTTGGCTGTGAACAGCTAGTGATGGGGTAAGGCGCTGGCGGGTTAGCCGTCGTTGGAATGGCGAACGATGGGCTTGATGACCCGGCCGTGTTCGGCATCGTCGATCGCCTGGTTGATCTGGTCGAAGTCGTAGAACGTGACCAGCCGGTCGAACGGGAAGCGGCCCTGCTGATACAGGCGTATCAGCGCGGGGATGAAGGTATCGGAATGGGCGTCGCCCTCGACGATGCCGCGCAGGCTGCGGCCCGCCGACATCATGTGCGCCAGGTCCAGCTCCATCATGCTGCCCGGTGCCGAGGCGCCGAGAATGCCACAGCTGCCACGCGGTGCCAGAACGGCCACCGCCTGCTGGATGACCGCGGCGATGCCGGTCGTATCCAGTGCGTAGTCGACGCCGAGGCCGTTCGTGGCCTGCAGAATGCGCTTCTCCATTTCGGGATTGTCAGACAGGCAGACGTGGGTGGCGCCCAGCTCCTCGGCCATGGCCAGGCGCGTCGCATGGCGATCCACCGCGATGATCGTGGTTGCACCCGCCACCACGCTGGCCATGATGGCCGATAGGCCCACCGAGCCCACCCCGAAGACGGCGATGGTACTGCCCGGCACGACCCCGAGCGCATTGAGCACTGCACCGGCGCCGGTCTGCACGCCGCAGGCGAGGGGGCCGAGCAGCTCCAGCGGTGCCGTTTGCGGCACCTTGACGATATTGCGCTCATGGCAGAGGGCGTGGCTGGCGAAGGAGGACTGGCCGAAGATGTTGCCATGCACTGGCTCGCCATCCTTCGACAGGCCGCTGGAGCCGTCCGCTCGCGTACCGAGGAAGTTGCGTGGGAAGAAATCGTGGCAGTAGCTGGCTTCGCCATCGAAGCAGCTGGGGCAGTGCCCGCACGAATTGAAGGTCATGACTACATGATCGCCGGGCTTGACCTTGGTAACCCCCTGGCCCACTCGCTCGACGATGCCGGATCCTTCATGTCCGAGCACCACCGGCTGCGGCGTGGGTAGCTGCTGGTCGCGCATGGCGATATCGGTGTGGCAGATGCCGGTCGCCACCACCCGCACCAGGATTTCGCCGGCGCGGGGTGGCTCGAGCTGCAAGGTCTCCAGCGAGAAGGGCGCCCGAGGCGAGCGGGTAACGGCTGCATGGATATTCATGGCGTGCTCCTGCAAGGATCAAGGGGACTATTTGGCAACGACCACCGACTGGATGGAGGTGTATTCGTGAAGCCCCGCCTCACCAAACTCCACGCCGATACCCGACTGCTTATGGCCCCCAAAGGGTATGTGCGGCGCCATGGCGAAGTGCTGGTTGACCCAGGCACTGCCGCTCTCCAATCGACAGGCGATCTGCTTGCCCCGCGCGGTGTCCCGCGTCCATACCGAGCTACCCAGGCCATAGGGCGAGCGATTGGCACGCTGTATGGCGTCTTCGACGTCGTCGAAGCGCAGCAGCGAGCGCACCGGGCCGAAGATCTCCTCGTCGACCACCGGGTTGCCCTCTTCAATATCGCGGATCGGCGTCGGCTCGACGAAGTACCCCGGCCCGTAAGCGCGGCCGCCGGCAATGATTCGACCGTGCTGGGGGGCCAGTTCGAGAAACCGCTTTACCGTCTCGAACTGCTTGCGGTTCTGCAGTGGCCCAAACTGGGTGGCCGGATCCAGCCCGTCGCCGACCGTGGCGTTGCGCGCCAGCTCGGCGAGGGCGTCACACATGCGCTCGTAGATGCCGGACTGAATGTAGAGACGCTTGATCGACATGCACACCTGGCCGGAGTTGACGAAGGCCAGGCCGAACAGCTGCGGTGCCACGGCGTCGACGTCCACGTCATCGAGTACGATGGCGGCGTCGTTGCCGCCCAGCTCCAGGGTGATGCGCTGCAAGTTATCGGCGGCGGCGCGCATCACGCTTCGCCCGGTGGTAGTGGAGCCGGTGAAGGAGATCTTGTCGATGTCTGGGTGGCCGGTCAGCAAGGGGCCGACATCTCCGCCATCCGGCAGGATGCTGACCACCCCGGGTGGCACCAGGTCGGCAATCAGCTCGCCGAGGCGCAGTGTCGCCAGCGGGGTGGTGGGGCTCGGTTTGATCAGGCATACGTTGCCGGTAATCAGTGCCGGGCCCAGCTTGTAGCAGGCCATCACCAGGGGGAAATTCCAGGGCACGATGGCGGCGACGACGCCCAGCGGGCGGCGGTGCAGCTCGGCACACTGCTGATCGTCGTCCTGCAGGGTGCGCGGCGACAGGTCGGCTTCAGCGAAATGGCGCAGGATGGCGGGTGCCTGGGAGGTCTCCACGGCTGCCCCTGCCAGCGGTTTGCCCTGTTCAAGGGTGAGCCAGCGCTGCAGCTCCTCGGCGTTCGCCTCGATGCGATCGGCGATGGCGTGCAGCACTCGGCGGCGCTGTTCCAGGGGCGTATCCCGCCAAGCGGGCCAGGCATCTCTTGCCACGCGAATGGCGTGCTCGACCTCCTCGGAGGTGGCTTGTGGGCAGTGGGTGATCACCTCTTCACTACTGGGGTTGATCACCGGCATCTGGCGGCTACCCGTGCTCAGCTGGCCGCCGATCAGGGCCTGGAAGGTGTGTGTCTGCGTCATGGCGTGTCTCCTGCAGCATGGCTATTTGGATTTATCATGCTTGTGTACGAAAACTGGCTGCGTTCGCCGAGGTTGCGTACAGCACCTAGCCTGCCGCGCGCTGCCCGCCGCGTCTTGTCGATCCCTGCAGACCTCTTGTTGGTCCCTGCACGACGACTTGCCAATCTCGGCCGCTTGGACCAGATTGTATAGTTGTGAGTAGCAACAAATTATATCTATAACATTAGGGAGGCGCTGAATAAATCGGCGAGCGGGATGAAGTAGCTAGGTTCGTTCCCGACGAACCAACGCACTTCCCACATCCCTGTGGGGCGCAAAGCGCACGGAGCACAGTACCGAGCGAAGCGACAAACATCCGGAGGATGGTCCCGAAGGGGCAAGAAACCGGAGGTTTCGAGTCAACCGGAGCCTATGGGGTATAGGTGAGGATTTCGACCGGGCTGGCGCACCAGCACCGCGCAACGCAGTGATTTACCCGCGCAGCCATTTAAGCAGTGTTTCCTTCGCTACGGAGTCGCCAGCCTATGAACAATGCCACCCCAGCCTCGGCGGCACGTCCTGATCGCGCGCCGCCGCCTGCCCTGACCACGACCAACCTGGAGTGCTTCTTGCAGGCCAGTGAGGCGCACCTGCCGCCGCTGGAGGTGGCCCCGCAGTCGCCGCTGTTCCATGCCAGGTTGCGCGGGCGGGGCTTGCATAGAAGCCATCTGGTCAAGCTCGCCAGCTCGCCGGTGCGGGTAACGCGCACGCCGCGGCTCGCCGGCCTCTCAGGCGGCGATCACACCTTCAAGCTCGTCTGGCAGCTGCATGGCGAAGCGACGATGGAGCAGGGCGGGCGCAGCATTCGCCTCAGCCCCGGCAAGATGACGGTCTATCGCCTCTCGACCCCCTATCGGTTACAGACCTTCGGCGACTATCGCGCCCTGATGCTGAGCATCGACCTGGCCGAGGTGCCGGAGTGGCGGCGATTGGCTGAAGGCTGTCAGGGGCAGGCGCTAGCTTGGGATGCCGGTGCGCATGCGGCCTTGGCGGTACTGCGCTCTCAGTTGACGTGGCAGAGTGGTCCACCCGTTGCCCAGGTGGAAGACGCAGCACTCGAGCTGGTGTTTGGCTCCCTGTGGCGTCATCAACGCCAGCAGTTGCACTGCGCCCCGCTGTCCAGCGAGCGCATCACCAGGGCACGTCGGGTGATACTGCAGCGTATTGCCGATCCCACGCTGGCGCCCGAGGATCTGGCCTCTGCCCTGAATGTCTCGATGCGCGGTCTCTACGACGAGTTTCGTCGCCACGGCACGCTGCCGCCGGCCGCCTTTATTCGCGAGCTGCGCCTGGAACAGTGCTATCTGGCGCTGCTGGACACGACCCAGCGGCGCTGCAGCATCACGCATATTGCCCTGGCGCACGGGTTTGTCGATAGCGCGCACTTCGCGAAGGTGTTTCGTGAGCGCTACGGGGTGTCGCCGGGGGAGCTGCGCAAGCGGGACGCGTGCGTGCAACATTGAGCGCGGGCATTCTCAGCACCCCTTAACAGGGCGCGTGCTGGCGCATGCGAAAATCACGTGGATTGAGCCCGGTAAGTCGCTTGAAGAAGCGTGTGAAGTAGGCCGGCTCGGAGAAGCCGAGGCTGTCGGCGACCTCGCTGATGGTCATGTTGGTGTAGGTGAGCTGGCGCTTGGCCTCCAGCAGGATGCGCTCATGCAGCAGTTGCAGGGCGCTGCGGTCGGCCAACTGGCGGCACAGGGTATTGAGATGGGCGGCGGTGATGCCGAGCTGCTTGGCCAGGGCGCCGACGGTGGGCTGCTCGCGGTAGTGGGCCTCGATCAGCGTCTGGAAGCGCTGCAGGTGGCTGCGCGCCCGCTCGCTGGCACTCGGCGTCGGGCGCAGCACCTGGGGGTGGCTACGCTGGCGCTCGGCGCGACGAGCGACCTGGGCGGCCAGGGCCTGAATGAGCGCGTGCAATACCAGGTCGCGATTGATCGCCGGGCGGCGGTACTCGTCGGCGATCTGTGCCACCAGCAGGGCGATGGCCTGGGCTTCGCCGCTATCCACCAGCCGGTAGTGGCCGCTGCGCTGCAGGGCGGCGCCCTGATGGCCGAGGGCAACGATCAGATGCTCGGCCAGCGGCTGGGCCAGAGTAATGATATGGCCGCGAATCTGCTGCTCGAAGTGAAAACCGTGAATCGCCATGGCCGGTACCACGATCAGCGCCGGTCCGCAGAAGCGTGTCTGGGTGCCTTCCAGATCGAGCACCACCTCGCCGGCGGCGATATGCAGCAGGTGCAGCAGGTCGGCATGGCGGTGAGTCTTGATATGCCAATCATGCAACCGGCTGCGCTCGGCGATGGACTCGCAGTGCAGCAGATCCGGTGTCGGCCAGTGCCGCGTCTCGCCATAGAGTTTGAACACCGGCACGGCATCGTGGCTTAGGGCAGGCATGCAAGGCTCCTCTCGCAGTATCGACTAACGTCTAGTCAAAATACGCCATTTGTCCTACTTAACGGCCAGATTGTGCCTTAAAAAGCGCCCTATATCACTGAAAAATACAACTACTAGAACGCATGTCCAAGACGACAACGATAGGGTGCTGATCATGAAGACACAGGTGGCGATCATCGGCGCTGGCCCCTCGGGGCTGCTGCTGGGGCAGCTGCTGCAGCGCCAGGGGATCGACAACGTGATCCTCGAGCGCAAGAGCGGCGAGTACGTTCTCAGCCGCATCCGCGCCGGGGTGCTCGAGCAGGGCATGGTCGACCTGCTGCGCGAGGCCGGCGTCGAGCGGCGCATGGACGCGGAGGGCCTGCCCCATGACGGTTTCGCGTTGGCCTTCGACAACCGCCATGTGCGCATTGACCTGGCCGAGCTGACCGGCGGCAAGCGGGTGATGGTCTACGGCCAGACCGAGGTCACCCGCGACCTGATGGAGGCTCGAGAAGCCAGCGGCGGACAGACCGTTTACGAGGCCGACAACGTCCAGCTCCACGACCTCGAGAGTGACGCACCCTGGGTGACCTTCGAGAAGAACGGCGAGACCGTGCGCCTGGACTGCGACTACGTGGCCGGCTGCGACGGCTACCACGGCGTATCGCGCCAGACCATTCCCGAGGATCGCATCAAGACCTTCGAGAAGGTCTACCCGTTCGGCTGGCTGGGCATTCTCTCCGATACGCCGCCGGTCTCTCATGAGTTGATCTACGCGCGCCATGAACGCGGCTTCGCGCTGTGCAGCATGCGCTCCGAGACCCGCAGCCGCTACTACGTCCAGGTGCCGCTGGACGAGCGGGTAGAGGACTGGTCCGACGCGCGCTTCTGGGAGGAGCTCAAGCGCCGCCTACCGGACGAGGTCGCCGCCAAGCTGGTCACCGGGCCCTCCATCGAGAAGAGCATTGCGCCGCTGCGCAGCTTCGTCGCCGAGCCGATGCAGTATGGGCGGCTGTTCCTGGTCGGCGATGCGGCGCATATCGTGCCACCCACCGGTGCCAAGGGGCTCAACCTGGCCGCCAGCGACGTCAGCACGCTCTACTCGCTGATGTGCAAGGTCTATCACGAGGGGCGTAGCGACCTGATCGACCGCTACTCCGAGACCTGCCTGCGGCGGGTCTGGAAGGCCGAGCGCTTCTCGTGGTGGATGACCTCGATGCTGCACAAGTTTTCCGAGGAAGAGGACTTCGGCGCACGCATGCAGCAGGCCGAGCTGGACTACGTCACCGGCTCCCGCGCCGGCCTCACTACCATCGCCGAGAACTACGTCGGCCTGCCCTACGAGGCGCTGGAGTAGAGCGCCAATCGATCATCTCGTCCTCCTTGGCCCGGGCACTGCTCGGGCTTTTTTATCGCCGGCTTTTCGCCAAAGAAAATTTAGCACGCTCATCAAAAAATACTTATGCTAGGAACAGGTTCTCTGTCTGCAATGGAGGTAGCGCATGGCGACTCGAATCACGACGTCCCGCCGGGCGGATGGCATCACGCTGCTGAAGATCAGCTGCCCTGAACGGCGCAATATCCTGGATGAAGCGAGCTACGCTCAACTGATCGATGCGCTTGCCGCCGCCGAGGCAGACGACGCGGTCAAGGTCCTGATCATCACCGGCAGCGAGAACTGCTTCACCGCAGGCAACGACCTGGCCAACTACAAGGCGCTGGCGGAGGCGACGGAGGTCTCGGCCATCACCTTCCTGCGCCGCCTGCACGCCTTTCCCAAGCCGGTCATTGCCGCCGCGGAGGGCCTCGCCCTGGGGCTCGGCACATCGATCCTGATGCACTGCGATTTCGCCTACGCGGGAAATTCGACCTCCTTCTACCTGCCATTCGTCAATTTTGCCCTGACGCCCCTGGGTGCCACCACGCAGATGCTGCCCAAGCTGGCCGGTAACAAGGCGGCCAGCGAGATGCTCATGCTAGGCACCTCGTTTTCCGCGGCCCGCGCCTGTGAGCTGGGCCTGTTGACCGATACCACCCCGGATGGAATGGCGCTGGAGCAAGCACTCACCTGTGCCACCCGCCTGATCGCCAAGCCCTTCGAGGCGCTGCTGGCCACCAAGGCGCTGCTGCGGGAAGGTGACGCCGAAGCGATCGGACGCGCGTTCGACCGCGAAGAGCAGCAGCTGCTGGAACGCTGCCGCTCCGCGGAAGCCCAGGGTGCTATCGACGCCTTCTTCGCCAGGTAAGTGTCAGCGGCCAAGGCTGGAGTGGTTGAAACGACCGCCGCGCCTGTGATCAGGCGAGATCCAACACGGGGTATCCATTGAGTGGGTGCCCCTTTTTCATGTTGGTAGGGCGGTGGCGAGCGTTGCGACTTCACGGATAGCGTCCGGTGCGGCGATTCTCCACCAGCACCTCGAGGATGGCGTTGGCCCGCTGCATGACGTCGGAGGGCGGCTCGCCCTTGCGGCGGCTGCAGATTACCGGCGAGGTGATGCTACGGTCGTCGAGGTAGACGAATACGATACCGTCGCGCTGGACACGTTTGACCTGCTCCGGCACCAGGGTGATGCCGATCTCCGAGGCCACCAGGCTCAGCGCGGTCTGCAGCTCGTTGGCTTCCTGGGCCACGCTGACCTTGAGGCCCTGGCGACGGAATAGGCCCAGTGTGATGTCGGCCAGGCTGGGGCGTGGCTTGGCCGGAAACAGCACCAGCGGGTAGTCAGCGAGCTGGGCCAGGGTCGGGCGGCTGTTGGCCAGCGGATGGTCGCTGGGCAGCGCCGCCATCAGCGGCTCGTCGAACAGCACCTCCTGCTCTACGTCGGGGTCGTCGATGCGCAGGCGGCCGAAGCCGATATCGATGCGTCCCGCCTTGAGTGCCTGGATCTGCTGCACGGTGGTCAGCTCGGCGAGGGTAAGTTCGACATCATCCTTTTGTCGTAAATCGCGCACCAGCAGCGGCAGTTGGCCGTAGAACACCGAGGGCACGAAGCCGATGCCGAACAGGCGGCGCTTGCTGCGCGCCATGCGGCGCGTCGCGGCGGTGGTGACCTCGACTTTCTCCAGTATCTGCAGGGTATGCTCATAAAAGAACTGGCCGGCGGCCGTAAGGCGCAGGCCGCGCGGGCAGCGCTGAAATAGATCGGCCCCTACTTCCAATTCTAACTGTTTGATCTGCCTAGATAAAGGTGGCTGCGCCATATGCAGCCTGGTAGCGGCCCGGGTGAAGTTTAGCTCCTCGGCGACAACGCAGAAGTAGCGCAGGTGGCGAAGCTCCATGATACCTCCTGGGTATGGCTGGGCACTCAAACGATATTGGTTGCGCTGGCCATACGCAATCAGACTGCTCCTCAATCACCGCCAACCGATTGCTGGAGCGCCATCTCTCATGTCCGCCGTCATCGCCACCATCGAGACCCTTCTGGTCGACCTGCCGACCATCCGCCCGCACAAGCTCTCCATGACCACCATGGCCTGCCAGACCATGGTCATCGTGCGGCTGTGCGACAGCGACGGCGTCGAGGGCCTCGGTGAGGGCACCACCATCGGCGGACTGGCCTACGGGCCGGAGAGCCCGGAGAGCATCAAGCGCAATATCGACACCTACCTGGCGCCGCTGCTGATCGGCCAGCCGGCCAGCAACGTCAATGCCCTGCGCGCACGCCTCAATCGCCATGCCCGCGGCAACGCGATCGCCAAGTCGGCGCTGGAAACCGCGCTGCTGGATGCTCAGGGCAAGCGCTTGGGCCTGTCGGTCGCCGAGCTGCTGGGCGGTGCCCAGCAGAGCCACCTACCGGTGCTGTGGACCCTGGCCAGCGGCGATACCCAGCGTGATATCGACGAGGCTTTCCAGCGCCTGGACGACCGTCGCCACTGCGACTTCAAGCTCAAAATCGGCGCCAACCCGATAGCCCAAGACGTCGCCCATGTGGCGGCGATCAAGGCCGCGCTGGGCGAGCGGGCCAGCGTACGCGTCGACGTCAACCAGGCCTGGGACGAGGCCACCGCGGTGCGTGGCATCGCCGCCCTGCAGGAGGCTGGCATCGACCTGATCGAACAGCCGATCCCGGCCCGCGAGCACGCCGGCCTTATCCGGCTGGCCAACCGCTTCCGGGTGCCGATGCTCGCCGACGAGGCGGTGCAGGACGCCCGCGACGGTTTCGACCTCGCCGCCGCCGGCTTCAGCGGCGCCTATGCATTGAAGATCGCCAAGTCCGGTGGCCTGCAGGGCGTGCTGGAGTTGGCCCATGTGGCCCAGGCCGCGGGTATCGGCCTCTACGGCGGCACCCTGCTCGAGGGCAGCATCGGCACCGCCGCCTCGCTGCACGCCTGGGCCACGCTGCCCGAGCTGGCCTGGGGCAGCGAGATGTTCGGTCCGCTGCTGCTCAAGGACGACATCGTCACCCAGCCGCTCGACTACCGCGAGTTTGGCGTCGCGCTACCAAGCGGGCCGGGCCTCGGCATCACCCTGGATGAAGACAAGCTCGCCCACTACACCCGCGCCCACTAAGCCGCGCCAGCGCTGAGGAGGAGAACCACATGCTGTTTCAGGTGGAAATGACCGTAAAACTGCCGCCGCAGATGCCGGCCGAGCAGGCCGCCACGATCAAGGCGAGCGAGAAGGCCTACGCCCAGGAGCTGCAGCGCGCCGGCAAGTGGCGCCATCTGTGGCGGGTCGCCGGCAGCTACGCCAACGTCAGCATCTTCGACGTTGAGGACAACGCCGAGCTGCAGGAGATCGTCTCCAACCTGCCGCTCTTCCCCTACATGAAGATCAGCGTCACGCCGCTGTGTCGCCATCCATCGTCGGTTCGCGAAGACGATCGCTGAGGCACCGACGAGCCACGCCAGACAGGCCGCACAGCGCGGCCATAACGATAACGATGAGGATATCCCCATGAGCGTCAAGATTTTCGACACCCCCGAAGTTCAGGACTTTCTGAAGACCGTCGCCGGTTTCGACCAGCAGGGCGGCAACGATCGCGCCAAGCAGATCATGCACCGCCTGCTCTCCGACCTCTATCGCCTGATCGACGACTTCGACGTCAGCGAGGAGGAGTACTGGTCCGCCGTCAGCCTGCTCAACGCCCTCGGCCACGATACCCAGTTCGGCCTGCTCTCTCCGGGCCTGGGCTTCGACCACTACTTGGACATGCGCCAGGACGCCGCCGACGCCGAGGCCAAGCGCAACGGCGGCACACCGCGCACCATCGAGGGCCCGCTCTACGTGGCCGGCGCCCCGGAAGCCGAGGGCTTCGCCCGCCTGGACGACGGCAGCGACCCCGACGGCGAGGTGATGTGGCTGACTGGCCAGGTACGCGACGTGAACGGCCAGCCGATCCCCGGCGCTAAGGTCGAGATCTGGCACTGCAACTCCAAGGGTAACTACTCGTTCTTCGACCCAAGCCAGAGCGAGTACAACATGCGTCGCACCATCTACGCCGACAGCGAGGGCCGCTATACCGCGCGCAGCATCATCCCCTCCGGCTACGGCGTGCCGGAAGGCGCCCCCACCGACCAGGTGCTCAAGTCCCTGGGCCGCCACGGCGAGCGCCCGGCGCATATTCACTACTTCATCTCGGCGCCGGGCCACCAGCACCTGACCACCCAGATCAACCTGGCCGGCGACAAGTACACCTGGGACGACTTTGCCTTCGCCACCCGTGAGGAGCTGGTGGTGCCGACGACCCGCATCGAGGACCCGGCCGAAATAGACAATCGCGAGCTGGACGGCCCCTTCTCCGAGGTGGTGTTCGACGTCGAGCTGGCCAAGACCGACAAGCCGGAGCTGCAGGCCCGTCATGCCCGCGCGCGGGCCAAGGAAGACGAGCAGGACCAGCACAGCCAGCTGGCCAGCACCGCCAAGGTTTGAGCAGTACCAGAGCCTTCGCCGCAGTGACATGCAAGGGGCGCCGTGGGCAGGTCAAAGGGGAGGTTTGCGCCATGGATAGCGCAAGGTAGCGCCCAGGGATGGGTTCACAGCGCCTCCCCGTCGACCTGCCGACGGAGCAGCCCCTAGTGCGAAGGAAGCCTCAGCGATAACCCTACGATCGTTCTCTTGACGCCGGGGCCCTCTGGGCTCGCCGGCACGACACGACAAGACACCGAGGACCTGGATCATGACCAGCAAGCTTGATCAACTCGAAACCCGCATCCGCGGTGCGGTGGTCGATGACCCCGCCAACGGCATCTTCCGCTGCCACCGCAGCATGTTCACCGACCGCGACTTCTTCGAACTCGAGATGAAGCACATCTTCGAGGGCAACTGGCTGTTCCTGGCCCACGAGAGTCAGATCAGTGAGCCGGGCGACTACTTCACCGTGACCATGGGGCGCCAGCCGGTGGTCATCACCCGCGACAAGAACGGCGAGCTGCACGGCCTGATCAACGCCTGCGCCCACCGCGGCGCCACCCTGTGCCGCCGGAAGCAGGGCAACAAGGGCACCTTCACCTGCCCGTTCCACGGTTGGACCTTCAAGAACGACGGCAAGCTGCTCAAGGCCAAGAACGAGAAGACCGGCGCCTACCCGGACGGCTTCAAGCAGGACGGCTCCCACGATCTCAAGCACCTGCCGCGCTTCGAGAACTACCGCGGCTTCCTGTTCGGTAGCCTCAGCGACGACGTAATGCCGCTCGATGACTACCTCGGCGAGACCCGCAAGATCATCGACAACATCGTCGACCAGGCCCCCGAGGGGCTGGAAGTGCTGCGCGGCACCTCCTCCTACACCTTCCAGGGCAACTGGAAGCTGGGCGCGGAGAACGGTGCCGACGGCTACCACGTCAGTACCGTTCACTGGAACTACGCCTCGACAATGGATCGCCGCAATTACGACGCCGGCGGCACCAAGGCGGTGGATGCCGACGGCTGGTCGAAGAGCCAGGGCGGCTTCTACTCCTACGAGAATGGTCACATGATGCTGTGGACCCGCCTGCTCAACCCCGAGGTGCGCCCGGTCTACACCCACAAGGAGTGGATCGAGCAGGAACTGGGCGAGGCGCGGGCCGACTCCATCGTCAACCAGACCCGTAACCTCTGCCTCTACCCCAACGTCTACCTGATGGATCAGTTCTCCACCCAGATCCGGGTGATCCGTCCTCTCGACGTCGACAAGAGCGAAGTTACCATCTACTGCTTCGCGCCCAAGGGCGAGTCGGCGGAGAACCGCCGCGTACGCATCCGCCAGTACGAGGATTTCTTCAACGTCTCCGGCATGGGTACCCCGGACGATCTCGAGGAGTTCCGCGCCTGCCAGGCCGGCTACGCCGGGCTCGATGCCGAGTGGAACGATCTCTCCCGCGGCGCCAAGCAGTGGATCGAAGGCGCCGACGACAATGCCAAGGCGATCGACATGCAGCCGCTGCTGAGCGGCTCCTCTCCCGAGGACGAAGGCCTCTACGTGCTGCACCACAAGCACTGGGTCGAGGAGATGCTGCGTGCCGTCGACAAGGAACGCAGCCAATTCATCGCCACCGCGAGCGCCTGAGGAGGAACGCACCATGAGTATCGACTTTCACCAGATTCAGGCCTTTCTGTACCGCGAGGCGCGGCTGCTCGACGACCGTGAGTGGGACGAGTGGTTGACGTGCTACCGCAGCGATGCGGTGTTCTGGATGCCGGCCTGGGACGACGACGACCAACTGACCCGCGACCCACACAGTGAGATCTCGCTGATCTACTACCCCAACCGCGAAGGGCTAGAGGACCGGGTTTATCGCATCAAGACCGAGCGCTCGGGGGCCAGTACCCCGGAGCCGCGCACCACCCACCAGATTAGCAACCTCGAGGTGCTGAGCGAGGCGGATGGCGAGGTCGAGCTGCGCTTCAACTGGCATACCCTGAGCCACCGCTACCAGAAGACCAGCAGTTTCTTCGGCACCTCCTTTTACACCCTGGACGTGTCCGGCGAGACGCCGCTGATCACCAAGAAAGTCGTGCAGCTCAATAACGACTATATCCACCAGGTCATCGACGTCTACCACATCTGATCGCACCCGGTGGGGAGGAGAATGCTCATGAGTTACACCATCGCACTCAACTTCGAGGACGGCGTGAGCCGCTTCATCGGCTGCAATGCCGGCGAGACGGTGCTCGACGCCGCCTACCGGCAGAAGATCAACCTGCCGATGGACTGCTCCGACGGGGTTTGCGGCACCTGCAAGGGCCGCTGCGAACAGGGCGACTTCGAGATGGGCGACGACTACCTGGAGGAGGCACTCTCCGAGGAGGAGGAGGCCGAAGGCCAGGTGCTGACCTGCCAGATGGTGCCGTCGTCGGACTGCGTGATCCAGGTGCCGGTAGCCTCGAGCCTGTGCAAGACGGCAGTTGGGGCGATGGATGCCACCCTGGCGCGGGTCGAGCCGCTCTCCGAGGATAGCCTCGAGCTAGTGCTCGAGCTGGACGATGAGGGCGGCCTGGCGTTTCTGCCCGGCCAGTACGTCAATATCCAGGTGCCGGGCAGTGACCAGACCCGCTCTTACTCGTTCAGCTCGTTGCCCGGCAGTCGCGAGGCCAGCTTCCTGATCCGCAACCTTCCCGAGGGGCTGATGAGCGGCTACCTCCGCCAGCGAGCTGCCGCCGGTGATCGCCTCACGCTCACCGGGCCGCTGGGCAGTTTCTACCTGCGCCAGGTGACTCGCCCGGTGCTGATGCTGGCTGGCGGCACCGGCCTGGCGCCGTTCCTTGCCATGCTCGAGCAGCTGGCTGAGAAGGGCAGCGATCAGCCGATCCACCTGATCTACGGTGTCAACTGCGACGATCACTTGGTCAAGCTCGCGGCACTGGATGATTTCGTCGAGCGGGTGCCGGAGTTCAGCTACACCACGGTGGTGGTCGATGAGCAGAGCCGCAACACCCGTAAGGGCTACGTGACCCATCATATGCCTTCCGAGGTACTGCACGACGGCGACGTCGACGTCTACCTGTGCGGGCCGCCGCCGATGGTCGATGCGGTGCTTGGCCACTTCCGTGAGCAGGACATCACCCCGGCCAACTTCTACTACGAGAAGTTTACCCCCAACGTGACGGAGGCGGCAGCATGAGCCTGCGTTTCGAGAACCGCGTGATGCTGGTTACCGGGGCCGCCCAGGGCATTGGTCAGCGGGTCGCCGAGCGGGCCGCTGCCGAGGGCGCGCGGCTGGCGCTGGTGGATCGCGACGAGCAGGTTGAGCAGGTGGCAGCTGGACTGCGCGAGCAGGGCGTGGACGCCATCGCCCTGCAGGCCGACCTGGAGGCCTGGGAAGGTGCCGAGGGCGCAATCCGTCAGGCTCACGACCACTTCGGTCGGCTGGATATCCTGATCAACAATGTCGGCGGCGCGATCAACTTCAAGCCGTTCACCGCCTTCAGCGAGGCCGAGATACAGGCCGAGATCAGCCGCTCGCTGATGCCCACCCTGTGGTGCTGCCGCGCCGTGCTGCCGTCCATGGTGGCCCAGGGCAGCGGCGTCATCGTCAACGTCTCCTCGGCGGCGACCTGCGGTATCCACCGCATTCCCTATTCGGCGGCCAAGGGCGGGGTCAACGCCATGACCGCCTCGCTGGCCTTCGAGTACGCCGAGCACGGTATCCGTGTGGTGGCTACCGCTCCCGGCGGCACCGAGGCGCCGCCGCGGCGCATCTCGCGGGGCACCCCCGAGCCGCGCAATGCGACCGAGCAGGCCTGGTTCCAGGCGCATATCGACCAGACCAAACAGAGCTGCTTCATGGGCCGCTACGGCACCCTGGACGAGATGGCCGCGCCGATCCTGTTCCTGGCCTCCGACGATGCCAGCTACATCACTGGCAGCGTGCTGCCGGTGGCCGGCGGCGACAGCGGCTGAGCCCGCTGCCTGCCGACAACGACCACCCACTATTTCAACTACAAGAACCCTGGAGACCGCCATGAAACACATCGAGAAAGGTATCAGCCTCAGGCATGCGCCTGGGGCCTTCGTCAGAGACATCAACGTCGACAACGCCAGTACCGGCTTGGTGGCCGGTATCCTGGGGCTCAGCGTGGGGGTGGTGCATATCAGCGCCGGCAGCGCCGCCGGCCTCGACTCCTCGTTCATCATGATCTGGGTGATCAGCTACCTGATGATCAACGGCCTGTTCGGGCTGCTGGTGCCAGCCTACTACCGGCTGCCGTTGCCGATGGCCAACTCGATTCCCGGCGCGCTGATGTTCGCCGCGGTGATTCCGGTGGTGGGGCTGGAAGCGGCGCTGGGGGCGACGCTGATCGCAGGAGCCATCTCGCTGGTGGCCGGCCTGACCGGCGTGATGGGGATGGTGATGCGGCTGATCCCGATGCCCATCGTGATGGGCATGGTGGCCGGCATGCTATTGAGCTTCGGCCTTAACATGGTCAAGCCGCTGGAGAACGCCATCGTGCCGGCGACGATCATGATCCTGGCATTCTTCGTCTCGGCACGGCTGTTTCGCAAGATACCGCCGCTGGTGGTGGCCATGCTCGCCGGCATCGTCTATCTGATCGCCACCGGGGTGGACCTCTCCGGCATCGAGGCAACCATCCGCTTCCCCGAGTTCATCGTGCCCGAGTTCACCCTGGGCGCCTTCCTGGCTTACGGTTTGCCGCTGGCGATCATCCTGGTGGGCATGGAAACCCCGGCCGGGGTCGGCCTGGTCAAAGGCATGGGCTACAAGGAAGTGCCTGCCAATGGGATTACTGCGGTAGGCGGGGTCGGCACCATGGTCTCGGCCTTCTTCAACCTGCACAGCACCTGCATCGCCGCGCCGATGACCGGTATCTGCTCCTCGCCGGAGGCCGGCGAGCACGACAAGCGCTGGGTGGCGGCGGTGATCGCCGGGGCCATCTTCGTGGTCGCCGCCCCCTTCTACGGCTATGTGGTGAGTTTGCTCGAGGCGACGCCGAACTACTTCATCACCATTATCGCCGGCCTGGCGCTGATGCGGGTGATCACTTCGTCGATGGCGATTGCCTTCTCCGGCAAGAAGCACGAGATGGGGGCGCTGTTCGCCTTTCTGATCGCCGCCTCGGGGATCCAGATACTGGAGATCGGCGCCACCTTCTGGGCGCTGGTGCTGGGCGTGGTCGTCTCGATGATCTTCGAGACCAAGGATTTCGAGTTCGCCAAAGGCAAGCCGGCGGCGGCCTAGTCAGGCCAGGTTGACCCACTATCCTCCTTGACCTGCCGAGCGATCTGCGGCGGGTCTTTTTTCGGTTGCGGCGCTGGGCGCCGAGCAAGGAGCGGTATGTCGCTATACAAGGACCTTTCTCTCTCGACCCTGACCGCCGGTTTCGTGGCGGTGCTTATCTCCTACGCCGGGCCCTTGGCGATCTTCTTTCAGGCCGCCCAGAGCGCCGAGATATCGGCGGCGATGATGAGCTCCTGGGTGTGGGCGATATCCATCGGAGCAGCGCTGTCGGGCATCGGCCTGAGCCTATGGCTCAGGGTGCCAGTGGTGACCGCCTGGTCGGCACCGGGCACTGCGCTGCTGGTCAGCCTGTTCCCGGGGCTGTCGCTGAATGAGGCGGTGGGCGCCTATATCACCGCGGCGCTGATCATCCTGGTAATTGGTGTGACCGGCACCTTCGACCGCCTTATCCGGCTGATTCCACCGGGCATCGCCGCGGCGATGATGGCGGGGATTCTGTTCCAGTTCGGCGTCGGCGTGTTCACCTCGCTGGAGCAGGCACCGGCGCTGGCGGTGGGCATGCTGGCCGCCTACCTGGGCTTCAAGCGGCTGTCACCGCGCTACTTTCTGGTACTGCTGCTGATGACCGGTATCGCCCTGGCGGTGCTGTTCGAGGGGGCCAGCCTGCAGGGCGTCGCCTGGCAGCTGGCCGAGCCGCAGCTGATCCGGCCCGAGTGGACGCTCGGCGCGACCCTCAGCCTGGCGATTCCGCTGGCGCTGGTCAGCCTCACCGGCCAGTTCCTGCCGGGCATGGCGATCCTGCGCGGGGCGGGCTACCGCACCCAGGCGCGGCCGATCCTCACGGTGGCCAGCCTGGTGTCGCTGCCGATGGCGCTGTTTGGCGGCATTACCACGGTGGTGGCAGCGATCACCGCGGCGCTGTGCACCGGCAAGGAGGCGCATCCCGACCCCGACAAGCGCTACGTGGCCGGGGTCGCCAACGGTGTCTTCTACCTGCTGGGGGCGCTGTTCTCGGGCAGCATCGTGCTGCTGTTCACCTCGCTGCCCGGGACCTTCGTGGCGCTGCTGGCGGGCCTGGCGCTGATCGGTGCCATCGCCACCAACATCAGCAAGGCCGCGGCCGAGAGCGACCATCTCGAGGCCTCGATCATCACCTTCCTGGCCACCGCCTCCGGGATGAGCCTGTGGGGGCTGGGCTCCGCCTTCTGGGGTGTGGTGATCGGTAGTGTGGCCTACCTGGTGCTACATCGACCCTGGCGCCGCCCCGTCGACCAGCGCGATCAGGTTGTGCAGCGCCGGTGAGTCGTTGTCGGGGCGCCAGGCGAACCACAGCGGCATGCTGCAGGTGTCGAGTTCCGGTAGGCGCAGGAAGCGGATCCCCGGCATGGGGTGGCAACTGCTGGCGGCGGGCAGGATGGCGATGCCCAGGCCGGCTGCGACCATGCTCAGGATGGCGATATTGTCGGCGCCGTACTGGACCACGCGGGGGTGGAAGTCGAGGCGCTGGAAGTGGGCCTGCATGCGGTCGAAGTAGACCGGCGAGGCGCTGCGAAAGCCCCATACGAAATCGGCGTCGGCCAGCTCAGTCAGGCGTTGCGGCGGGGTCTGGGCCCAGGCAGAGCGCTCGGGGACGGCGAGCAGCAGATGGTCGTTCTGCAGCCGGCGCGCCTCTAACCCCGGGTAGCCGGTCTCGTCGAGGTAGAGCACGCCGGCATCCAAGCTGCCTTCGCGCAGCCGCTCCAGCTGTGGCCCTGAGAGCAGCGGGAAGACCTCGAAGGCGACCTGCGGATAGTGGTCGCGATAGCGGCTAAGCAGGCCCGCGACCTCCGGCACCCACAGATGGGTCACCGTCACTCCGAGGCTGACCTTGCCGATCAGGCCGCTGCCCAGCGCCGTCAAGCGAGCGCGGATCTGTGTGCGCGCATCGAGCAGCTGCTGGGCCTCGTCGAAGAGTGCCTGGCCCGCCACCGTCAGCCGCATGCCACGGGCATGGCGGTCGAACAGCCGGGTGTCGAGATCCTCTTCTAGTAGCCGGATCTGGCGGGTGAGTGCCGGCTGGGCAATGTGCACACGGCGGCTGGCGGCAGAGATGGAGCCGGTCTCGACCACGGCGACGAAATAGCTGAGCTGGCGGAATTCCATGGATTGAGCAATGCTCTAACGGTATAGGTAATATCTATTATCGGTATTTTTGCTATGGCGTCCATGGGCGGATAGTGTAGGTACTGACATCGCGACAGCGGGAGAGTCCGGTCCGTGAACCACGTACCGGCGCCGAAGGAGCAACTGCCCCGGAAACTCTCAGGCCACCGGACCGCCGTCGCGTCACCAATTCCGAAGAGCGGCCGGCGACAGCGTCCGTCGGCACACCGAAGGAGCAAGCGGGCATCGGCGACGATGCGTTGCGAATCTCTCAGGTTCCATGACGGAAGGGGTCCTCGCCAGCCAATGGCAGTGGGGTCAACCCGACGCGTCTGGAGAACGACGATGCAACGTATTGCCGTTATCGGCGGGGGCATCACCGGTGTCACCACCGCCTATGCCCTGCTCAAGCGTGGCCTGGACGTCACGCTCTACGAACGCCACCGCTATGCGGCCATGGAGACCTCTTTCGCCAACGGCGGCCAGCTGTCGGCCTCCAACGCCGAGGTCTGGAATCACTGGCCCACGGTGCTCAAGGGGCTACGCTGGATGCTGCGCGCCGATGCGCCGCTGCTGGTCAATCCCAAGCCCGCCTGGCACAAGCTGAGCTGGTTCGCCGAGTTCATGGCCGCCATTCCCCGCTATGCCGACAACACCACCGAGACCACGCGCCTAGCGATCGCCGCCCGCGACCACCTCTACCAGTGGGCAAGGGAGGAGGGCATCGACTTCGATCTGGAGCGGCGCGGTATCCTGCATATCTATCGCCGGCGGCAGGACTTCGAGCACGCCGGCCGGGTCTCCGAGCTGCTCGCCAAGGGCGGCCTGGAGCGTCGAGCGGTGACCCCCGAGGAGATGCGCACCCTCGAGCCGAGCCTGGCCGGCGACTACTACGGCGGTTACTTCACCGAGAGCGATGCCACCGGCGACATCCACAAGTTTACCCAGGGTCTGGCGGCGGCCATCGAGCGGCGCGGCGTCACGACACGCTACGGGCATGACGTGTGCGACCTGGAGGCCGATGGCAGCGGCGCCTGGGTGACCACCGCAGAAGGGCGTGAAGCCTACGATGGCGTGGTGGTTTGCGCCGGCGTCGGGAGTCGCGGGATGGCGGCCAAGCTCGGCGACCGCCTCAACGTCTACCCGGTCAAGGGTTACTCGATCACCGTGCATCTCGACGAGGCCGCCTCTCAGCAAGCGGCGCCGATGATCAGCCTGCTCGACGACGAGGCCAAGCTGGTCACCAGTCGCCTCGGCAAGGATCGCTTCCGCATCGCCGGCACCGCCGAGTTCAACGGCTTCAATCGCGATATCCGTGACGATCGCATCCGTCCGCTGATCGACTGGGTCGAGCAGTGCTTCCCGGGCGTCAGTACCCGACGGGTGGTGCCCTGGGCGGGGCTGCGTCCAATGCTGCCCAACATGCTGCCGCGGGTGGGAAGAGGGCGACTGCCCAGCGTCTTCTACAACACCGGTCACGGCCACCTGGGCTGGACCCTGTCGGCGATCACTGCCGAGATGGTGGCCGACTCGGTAACGATGGCGCGCCCTGCTGGAGCTCGGCTCAGCCCGGCACGCTAGGCGCTCCTCTCTTCACACTGCAGCCTACACCCTCCACTTTCCTTTATGGGTTCTTCCCCTCCCATCGGCTCCCGGCGCTCGCGTCGGGAGCCTTTTCCATGGGGCATGCCCATGCCGTAACAGTATGGCTGATATCTAAAAGCCATATTTTTGCTATCGAAAGGCGTGCGCCATAGTCAAGGCACAACCCATAACAAGACTCGCCATCGGCGAGCTGGACGACTGCCATGACCAAGACCTACCACCTGCTGACGGGGCTGCACTTCGCGCTGTGCACCCTGGCCATGATCTGGCCGGGGGCCCTGATCGCCAATCGCATCGAGCCCACCGTCATGGGCCTGCCGTTTCTGTTCTTCTGGTACATCCTGTGGATGCTGGTGCTGTTCATCGGCATGTGGCTGGCCTACGTGATTCGTCACGGAGGTGGCCGCCATGAATGATTCGCTGATCGTCGTCGGTATCACCCTGACCTATCTCGCCCTGGTGCTGTTGGTGGGGCTGCGCGCCCGGGGGCAGCAGAGTTCGAGCCTCGAGGGCTACGTGGCCGGCGGGCGCCACGTCGGCATGGTGATCCTGTTCTTCATCCTCGGCGCCGAGATCTTCTCCGCCTTCGCCTTCCTGGGGGCGCCGGGCTGGAGCTATCAGCACGGCGCGCCGGCCTTCTACATCCTCGCCTACCTGTCGCTGGTGCCGATCACCATCTGGGCCATGGGCCCGCGGGTCGCCGAGTTGGGGCGCCAGAAGGGCTACCTGACCCAGGGCGACATGATCGCCGACCACTACCAGAGCAAAGCGTTGGGCATCCTGGCCGGGGTGATCGGCGTGCTGGCCCTGGTGCCCTACCTGACCATCCAGATCGCCGGTGCCGGGCTGCTATTCCAGGCCGCCACCGATGGACTGATTCCCTTCTGGCTGGGGGCGCTGCTGGCCTTTGTGGTGGTCGCTGCCTACGTGTTCTGCAGCGGCCTCAACGGCATCGGCTGGACCAACCTGGTGCAGGGCATCATGATGATCGCCATCGCCTGGTTCCTCGGCCTGTCGATCTCCGAGCGCCTCTACGGCGGGGTCGGCGAGATGTTCAGCCAGATCCAACTGACCATGCCCGAGTACCTGACCATGCCCGGGGCCACTGGCATGAACTGGGGCTACTTCAGCACCGCGGTGCTGGTCAGCGCCTTCGGTGGGGCCATGTGGCCGCACCTGTTCATGAAGTTCTACTCCGCCGACAGCGGCAAGACCCTGCGCAAGGTCAGCGTCTTCTATCCGCTCTACGCCTACCTGCTGGTGCCGCTGCTGTTCATCGGTTTCGCCGGGGTGCTGGTGTTTGCCGACGACCCGCTGGTGCGTGCCGATACCGTGCTGCTGCGCATGGTGATGGATGTCGCCAACTTCTCGCCCTGGGTGATCGGCCTGATGCTCTCCGGCGCGCTGGCGGCGGCCATGTCCACCGGCGCCAACCTGGCGCATACCGCCGCCATCGTGCTGGTCCGCGACGTGGTCGGCCCCACGCTGATGAAGGGCGCCAGCGAGAAGGCCTCGGTGAGCGTGACGCGCTGGAGCGTGCTCGGCCTGTCGCTGATCGCCTACCTGTTCGCGCTGGCCAACCCCGCCTCGCTGGTACTGCTGCTGCTCGGCGCCTACGGCCTGATCGTGCAGCTGTTCCCGATGGTGCTCGGCGCGCTGTTCCTGCCGCGGCTACGTCGTGCCAGCGTCATGGCCGGCGCACTGGTCGGCAGCCTGGCTTACCTGCTGATGGAGTTTGCCTGGAGCTCGCCGCTGGGCTGGCACGCCGGTGTCTGGGCGATGCTCCTCAACGTCGGCGTGGTGGCGGCCTGGCAGGGATTGGTCAAGCCGGCCCTGGCGGCACCGACGCCTCAAGAAACCCACTGAGCAGCTGGAGATCAGCATGACCACCCAGACCGAGCGATTCGATTTCAAGGGCGCCATCAGCGCCCAGGTAGAGGCGGCATTCAGCGATATCCAGTCGCTCTACCGCCAACTGCATCAGACCCCCGAGCTGCCCTTCCAGGAGCACAACACCAGCGCGAGACTCGCCGAGGCCCTGGAGGGGCTCGGTTACGCGGTGACCCGCGGCGTGGGCGGCACCGGCGTGGTGGCCCTGCTGCGCAACGGCGAGGGGCCCACGGTGATGCTGCGCGGCGACATGGACGCCCTGCCGATCAAGGAAGCCACTGGTCTCGACTTCGCCAGCCGCGAGATCGGCGTCGCCGAGGATGGCAATGAGGTACCGCTGATGCACGCCTGCGGCCATGACCTGCACAGCAGCTGTGTGGTCGGTGCCGCCGGCGTGATGGCCGCGCTGCGCGAGCACTGGCAAGGCACCCTGATGCTGATCTGCCAGCCCGCCGAGGAGATCTTCGGCGGTGCCCAGGCGATGCTCGACGATGGCCTCTACGCACGCTTCCCGCGGCCGGACGTGATCCTCGGCCAGCACAATATGCCGGCCCTGGCGGGCAGCGTGGGGCATAGACCCGGCGGCACCATGGCCGCCTGCAGCAACCTGGCGGTGACGATTCACGGTGCCGGCGGCCACGGCTCGATGCCCGCCCAGACGGTGGACCCGGTGGTGATCGCTGCCCACGTGGTGACCCGCCTGCAGAGCATCGTCTCCCGCGAGGTGCCGCCGGAGGAGACCGTGGTGGTGACCGTTGGCAAGCTGCACGCTGGTACCCAGGCCAACATCATCCCCCACGCCGCGGAGCTCGAGATCAACGTGCGCAGCTTCGACGATGCCCTGCACCGCCAGGTGGTGGAGAGCATCGAACGCATCGTGCGCGCCGAGTGCGAGGCGGGCCGCTCGCCCGAGCCCCCCGAGTTCCGGGTGCTTAACCAGACCATCGCCCTGCACAACGACCCCACTGGGGTGGAGCATGTGCGCCGGGCACACGCCGAGCACTTCGGTACGGCCAGCCTCTATGACATGCCGCGGCTCAACGGCAGTGAGGACTTCCCGCTGTTCGGCAACGCCGCTGCCGGCGGCTTCGGCGGCGAGGATATCCCCTACGTCTACTGGTTTATCGGCGCCACGCCGGCGGAGCGCTGGGAAGCGACGCCGGGTAAGAGCGTATCGGAGAAGATGCGTCATCTGGAGATGCCGCATTCGCCGTACTATTTTCCCGGCAACGACGTGACCCTGCTCACTGGCATCGAGGCCATGGCAGCGGGAGCGCTGGCCTACCTGGGCTAAGCGTCACACAGCCAGAAACGCCAACGGGCCACCCTATAGGCGGCCCGTTGGCGTGAGTGCCAGGCAGTGTCAGAGCACGCCCTTGGCCTTGGCGGTGTGGGTGGCGATGGCGTCCATCAATGGCGGCGACAGGCAGTCGTAGGGCTCGAGGCCCAGCTGCTTGAGGCGGCCGCGCACGTCGTCCATGGTGTCCGGGTGGGTGCCCCCCTCGATGATCGATGAGACGAAGGCGGCGAACTCCGGGCCGGCCCAGCCGCTGTCGTTGGAGAGCTCGGTGTGGATGAAGTCCAGGCCGTGGAAGGGGTGGTCGGTGTTCTCGATACGGCCATACATGTGCACGCCGCAGCCCTTGCAGGCGTGGCGCTGGATCGCCGCCGAGGCGTCGACCACCTCGAGCTTGTCCTCGTTGGCGGCGACGCTGAGGCTGTCGCGGGGCACCACCGCGACCATCGAGAAGGTCGCGCCGTTGGGCTTCCAGCACTTGGTGCAGCCGCACACATGGTTGTGGGCGCACTGCGCCTTGACCGTCACCTCGACCTTGTTGCTGTCGCAGTGGCAGTGCAGGCTGCCGCCGCTGAAGGCATCGCTGCCGGCCTTGACCCCGCCGTCTACCGAGGGATGGATCTTGGTATTGCTGGTAGGTGGGGCCTGGGTCGCGGCCGCGGCGCTGGGCGCAGCCTTGGCCTCAGGGCGATGGCTGCTGGCGGCGGGCGTGGCGCTCTGGCCACCGAACCAGCGTTTCAGGGTATCCATCAGGCTCATGGGCTTGCGCTCCGGGTTCAGGCTCATTCGTGTCAGCATGGCAGTTAACCTCTCTTGTTGTTGCTACCTTGGCGCCTTCGCGGGCGCATAGTGCTTTCATCGCGCGTCACGCGGCTTTAGGCGTGACCAAAAAGCGGCGCGATCAAAAGTGCAAAACAGTACGAATGCTCTTGCCGGCATGCAGCAGCTCGAAGGCCTCGTTGATCTGCTCGAACGGCATGTCGTGGGTGACGAACTCGTCGATCTTCAGCTCGCCGTTCATGTAGCGCTCCACGTAGCCCGGCAGCTCCGTGCGACCCTTGACCCCGCCGAACGCCGAGCCCTTCCAGACCCGCCCGGTGACCAGCTGGAACGGCCGCGTGGAGATCTCCTCGCCGGCCCCCGCCACGCCAATGACGATCGATTCGCCCCAGCCCTTGTGGCAGCACTCCAGCGCCGAGCGCATCACGTTGACGTTGCCGATGCACTCGAAGGAGTAGTCGACGCCGCCATCGGTGAGGTCGACGATCACCTGCTGGATCGGGTCCGAGTAGTCCTTGGGATTGACGAACTCGGTGGCGCCGAACTGCTCGGCCAGCGTGAACTTGTCGGGATTGACGTCGATGGCGATGATGCGGCTGGCCTTGGCCATCTGCGCGCCCTGGATCACCGCCAGGCCGATGGCACCCAGGCCGAACACCGCCACGGTGGAGCCCGGCTCGACCTTGGCGGTGTTGAGCACCGCGCCGATGCCGGTGGTCACGCCGCAGCCGAGCAGGCAGATCTTGTCCAGCGGCGCCTGCTTGGAGACCTTGGCCAGCGATACCTCGGGCAGCACGGTGTACTCCGAGAAGGTCGAGCAGCCCATGTAGTGGTGCAGCATCTTGCCGTCCAGCGAGAAGCGGCTGGTGCCGTCGGGCATCAGGCCCTTGCCCTGGGTGGCGCGCACGCTGCCGCACAGGTTGGTCTTGCCCGAGAGGCAGAACTTGCACTTGCCGCACTCGGCGGTATAGAGCGGAATGACGTGGTCGCCGACGGCCAGTGAGGTGACGCCTTCGCCGACCTCCTCGACGACGCCGGCGCCCTCGTGGCCAAGCACCGCCGGGAAGTTGCCCTCGGGGTCGGCGCCGGACAGGGTGTAGGCGTCGGTGTGGCAGACGCTGGTGGCCTTGATGCGCACCAGCACCTCGCCGGCCTTGGGCCCTTCGACGTCGACCTCGGTGACTTCCAGCGGCTTGCCGGCTTCAAGTGCGACTGCTGCACGTGACTTCATTGGCGGACTCCTGTTGTTGTTATCCATGCGGTGGTGAATGACCCGCTGCGGTCGTCGATACTGGACCGCTGAATGCTGATCACAGTCTAGGTGAGCTTCGGAGGGGGGATTGTGCGGCAGCGGCATAACTGCGTTGCCGATGGACAATATTGCTGAGCGGCAACAGTGGCGGTGGGTCAGCACTGCCGGCCAGGGTCAGTCAGTCGGGCAGTGATACCACCAGCGTCGCGGCAGCGTGCCGGCATGCAGGGCCTCGGCGACACCGAGCAGCGCCTTGGGTGTCAAGGCGGCGAGGCTTTGCGTGTCTTGCTGCCAGGGGCTGGCCAAGTGCCCTGGCAGAGCGGACTCGCCGGCCGGGCGCGGTTCCTGGCGCAGCGCCTGCCAGACCCGCGCGAGGGCCGCCGGATAGGTCTCCGGTGGGCCGTGGCGGGCCAGCAGCCCGCGGCGCTGGGCGTCCAGTGCCGCGGGTGGAAGGTGCGCGAGCGGCACCGCCTCGGAGGCGATAAAGGCCTCGATGGCCTGGTGCAGGGTATCGACATCGGCATGCGGCGACTGCACCACATAGCCGAGCCGCGGCCAGCCCGCCGCCTCGCGGTAGCGCACCGCGGCGGCGTAGCCGAGGCCCTGGCGCTGGCGCAGCGCCTGCTGGAAGGCCGCATCGTGGCACTTGCCTAGCAGGCGCAGCAGCCAGCGGCTGCGCGGGCTGGCGTCCGCGCCCATCACCTCGAGCATCACTGCGTGGTCCGCGACCAGGGGCGCGAGGCAGACCGTATCAATGGGATTCGTGGGCGGCGCCGGCGTGCCCGGGACGGGTTGGCACCGCGCCAGCAGGTCGACGGCGCTGGCGGCATCACTGGCCCAGTACAAAGGGGCGGGGGAGGCTTCGGTAGTGACCGGTGGCGGCGCGCTCTCCAGTCGGCCGAGCAGGCGCTGGGCGACCAGTCCGGCGGCAGGGGAGTCGGCAGCGTGGTCAGGCCCGTCAGCCGGCCAGGCCTCCAGGGCCTGCTCGGCCAAGGCGTGGACCTGGGCCGGCGTACCGCTGGCGATCAGCCAGTCGCCCAGGCGGTCGCCGCCGAGCTGCAGTCCGGCGCCCTGAGCCTGCGCCGCTTGACGCAGCGCCAGGCAGCGCTGGCGCCAGTGGTGTAGCCGGGCGCCTGCGCTGCCTGGCGCCGGCCAGCCCAGGGCGCAGTGGCTGACGGATTCGGCCTCTTGCTCGGCCGCGGGCCAGGGCGGCCGCCCGAGCCAGCGTCGACGCTTATTCGAGGTCGCAGGGGCGCCCATCGATGGCGTGTCGAGTCGCGGTGCCGGGCGCGGCGCTGGGGCATGCGGCGGGCTAGCGGCCGGTAGCGCGATGCGTTGCACCCGCGTGGCGGTCTCGTCGAGGAGGCGCCAGTCGGACGCTTGCCGTGCTGCGGCCGGCTGCTGCCAGAGCAGCCTACACTGATCCGCTGCCAACCAGGCGGCCAGGGCTGCCTGGCCGTTGCTGGACGCTGAGGCCGGTGGCTTGGCGGCCTGCCCGGCGAGGCGCCGGGCCTGGCGTCGCGGCCACTGGTCGAGGGCTGCGGTGCTGTTACCGGCAAGGCCAATGGGAGGTGTCAGCGGATCCCGCAGGGCCTCGCCCAGGGCCGGGTAGAGACAGGCCAGCAGTTCGCTCAGGGGCGGAGGGGGAGACGCGAAATCAAGACGCAGCGAGAGTCCCGGGCCGCTGCCGGCCGGCTCGCTGGTGGCCTGCATATCGCTTAGCGTTGCTGCCTGGCCAAGGGTCGCGGCCAGGGTGCCGTCGGCGAGGCGTGCCGCCACGCGGTCGAGATAGGGCCGGTAGGCGTTGGCCAGATCGGCGGGCAGCGGCCACAGCAGCTCCACGCAGTGGCTGGCGTCGTGGGCTGAGTCGGCCGCTGTGTAGGGTAACTGCCAGGCCACGCCGCCGGGCTCGGCCCAGCGCCAGGTACGCGAGGGCGCTGGTTCAGCCGGCCTCTCGTCGGATACCAGTGCGGCGGCGTGGCGTGAAAGCAGCGCAAGCTGCTCCTCGAGTGGCTGCGGCCCGAGTATCGCCAGCGCCATGCGCGAAGGGCGGTAGTGGCGGTGCAGCGCGCGCAGTTCGGCGGCCAGCGCCTCGCCGCTGCCGGCCAGGCTGGCAGCGTGGCCGGCGTGGCAGACCTGCGCAGCATGCCCCGCGCGACACAGCTGGCCGAGGGCGGCGAGCCGATGCAGCGCGGGGTCGGCGAGCCGGGCGCGGAACTCGGCGTCGAGCACCGCCACTTCGCGCTCGACCAGCGCCGGATCGAAGCAGGGCCTGGCCAGCAGCTCGCAGAGGCGGGCGAGGCCGTCTTCGGCTGCCGCGGGCGGCAGCTGCAGGTGAACGTCGGTGGCGGTGTCGCCGGTGTAGGCGTTGTAGCGTCCGCCCTGCTCGCCGACCCAGCGGCTCAGCGCATCGCTCTCGGGCCAGCGGCGGCTGCCGAGGAACAGGGCGTGTTCGAGCAGATGGGCAAGCCCCGGGCGCGCGGCGGGCTCGTCGAGGTAGCCGACATCGACGGCGCCGGCCAGCCGGGTCAGGTGGGCGCCGGGCACCTCGGCCGCGACTAGCCATAGCCCGCTGGCGAGCCGCCGCGAGCGACAGCGGCTACCCGGGGGCAGGCCCTGGCTCAGGTCGCGGTGGTTCGCGCACATGCTGCGTCCTCGCCTAGGCTCTGTACGAAAACTGCCTGCGCTCGCCCATACGGCGTTAAAAATCGGCTCAAAGTACTCATTTACACCCCGTAAACTCCGTCTTTTTGCCGATTTTTGCCTTGTCTGGCCATCGCTCGCCGACTTCTCGTACAAAACCTAGGTGCGACAGAAGACCTGCGACTCCCGAGTGTTGCGCAGCGTCAGCGCCTGCGCCGAGCGGCCGTCGTCGGCGGCCTCGCGGCGCGCCGCTTCGATCAGGTGATGATCCGGCGAGAGGTCGCAGACCGGGTCGGTGGCCGCCGGATCGCCGGTGAGCATATACGCCTGGCAGCGGCAGCCGCCGACATCCTTGTGACGCTCGTCGCAGCTGCGGCAGGGCTCCTGCATCCAGTCGTCGCCGCGGTAGCGGTTGAAGGCGGCACTGTCGTACCAGATCTCCTGCAGCGGGCGCTCGCGGGCGTTGGGGAAGTCCATCGGCAGCATCCGCGCGCTGTGGCAGGGCAGCACCGCGCCGTCCGGCGCCACGGTCATGAAGATCGAGCCCCAGCCGCCCATGCACGCCTTGGGCCGGTCGGCGTAGTAGTCGGGCACCACGAACAGCAGGCGCATGTCGCGGCCGCGCTCGGCGAGGCGCTGGCGCCAGCGCTGGGTGGTGGCCTCGGCGGCTTCGAGCTGGGCCTGGCTGGGTAGCAGCCCGGCACGGTTGAGGTGCGCCCAGCCGTAGATCTGGCAGTTGGCCAGCTCCACGGCGTCGGCGCCGAGGTCGTCGCACAGGGCGATGATGGTGTCGAGCTGGTCGATATTGTGACGATGCAGCACCACGTTGAGCACCATCGGATAGCCGGCGTCCTTGACCGCCCGCGCCATGGCCAACTTCTTGGCATGGGCCTTGGCTGAGCCGGCCACCGCGGCGGCAACGTCGGGATCGGAGGCCTGCAGGCTGATCTGGATATGGTCGAGGCCGGCATCGCGCAGGGCGTGGATGCGCGCCTCATCGAGGCCCAGCGCCGAGGTGATCAGGTTGGTATAGAAGCCCAGCCGGCGCGCCTCGGCGACCAGCGTTTCGAGGTCCTTGCGCACCAGCGGCTCGCCGCCGGAGAAGCCCAGCTGCACCGCACCCATGGCGCGGGCCTGGGTCAGCACGTCGATCCACTCCGCGGTGGTCAGCTCCTGCTTGACTGCGGCGAAGTCCAGCGGGTTGGAACAGTAGGAGCACTGCAGCGGGCAGCGGTAGGTGAGCTCGGCGAGCAGCCACAGCGGCGCGCCGGTTTCACCGTTGGCAGTGGCGGTATCGGTGCGATCAGTCATGCTGGATCCAGCCCTGTTGCTGAGCGTCGACGAGGAAGGCGTGCACGTCCTCGGCGATGGCGCCGTCGGGCGCCTCGGGGAACTGCACCTGCAGCCGCTCGATGAGCGTGGCGACGTCGCGCTGGCCGTCGAGCTGGCCGAGAATCGCGCCGGCGCTGTCGTTGAGTTTGACCATGCCCTCGGGGTAGAGCAGTACGTGGCGCTGCTGGGCCTCTTCCCACTGTAGCCGCCAGCCGGGGCGCAAGCGATAGACGTGTGTGTTGATAACGGTCTGGCTCATGACAGCCCCCGGTGATAGACGCGCTGGTCGGTGACGCTGTGGTAGGGCGGCCGCTCGAGCTGGTAGGCCAGGGTCATGGCGTCGAGCATGCTCCACAGCACGTCGAGCTTGAACTGCAGGATCTCCAGCGCCCGCTCCTGGGCGGTGCGGGTGGTGCAGACGGCGAGGGCCACCTCCAGGCCGTGGTCGACGTCGCGGCGGGCCTCCTTGAGGCGCTTGCGGAAGTAGCCGTAGCCGGCTTCGTCGATCCACGGATAGTGGGTCGGCCAGGTATCCAGGCGGCTCTTGTGGGCCTCTGGCGCGAACAGTTCGGTGAGCGACGAGATCGCCGCTTCGCGCCAGTCGGCGCGGCGCACGAAGTTGACGTAGGCGTCCACCGCGAAGCGCACCCCGGGCAGCACGTGCTCCTGGGACCACAGCTCGTCGCGGGACAGGCCCACGGCTTCGCCGAGGGTCAGCCAGGCCTCGATGCCGCCGCCGTCATCGTCATGGCCGTCGTGATCGAGCAGCCGCTGGATCCAGCGCCGTCGGGTCGCGGCATCCGGGCAGTTGGCCAGCAGCGCGGCGTCCTTCTGGGGGATATTGATCTGGTAGTAGAAGCGGTTGGCCACCCAGCCGCGCAGCTGCTCGGGCGTGGCGCGACCGGCTGCCATATCGACCTGATAGGGGTGATGGATATGGTAGTAGTCGCCCTTGGCCAGTAGCGCCTGGCGAAAGGCGTCGGGGCTCAGGGCCTCTCCCGAGGTGTCGCTTAGCGGTGATGCGATGGCGGTCATATGAGGCTCCCTACTGACAACGGCGATATTGTTATCTGTGACGCGGCATTCAGGGTAAGGGTTCACACCTCCAGGCGCATGCCGTCGAAGGCCACTTCGATGCCGCGCGCGGTGAGCTCGGCGCGCTGCTCTGAGCGCTCGTCGAGGATCGGGTTGGTGTTGTTGATATGTATCAGCACGCGGCGGGTGGAATCCGGCAAGGCCTCGAACTCGCTAAGCAGGCCGTGCTCGCCTGACAGTGCCAGATGGCCCATGTCTCGGCCGGTAGCGCGGCCCACGCCAGCCTGGATCAGCTCGTCGTCCTGCCACAGGGTGCCGTCGACCATGATGCAGTCGGCCTGCTGCAGGTAGCCGCGAGTGCGCTCGTCGAGTTCGCCCAGGCCCGGCGCATAGAACAGCCGCGTGCCACGGCTGGCGTCCTCGACCATCAGGCCGATATTGTCGCCCGGCGTCGGCGCACCGCGGCGCGGCGAGTAGGGCGGGGCATTGCTGGTCAAGGCCACCGCGGTAAAGGTCAGCCCCGGGCAGGCCGGCACCTTGAACTCGGCCTCCCAGTGGCCGTCGTCGATGCCGATGCGCTGCCACTCGAGCCCGCCCTGCCAGTGCTCGAGCATGCGGAACAGCGGAAAGCCGGTACTCAGGTCCTGGTGGACATTGGGGGTGCACCACACCTCGAACGGGCAGCCCTCGCGTAGCGACAGCAGGCCGGTGGCGTGATCGATCTGGGCATCCATCAGCACCACCCCGGAGATGCCGCTGTCGCGGGGGATGCGCTTGGGGTGCAGCTCGGGGTTGGCGGCCAGCTGGGCGCGGATATCCGGCGAGGCGTTGCACAGCAGCCAGTGCTCGCCGTCGCTGCTGATGGCGATCGACGACTGGGTGCGAGGCGTGGCCTCTATGCTGCCATCGCGTACGCCACGGCACAGTCGGCAGTTGCAGTTCCACTGCGGGAAACCGCCCCCCGCCGCCGCCCCGAGTACCAGTATCTGCATGCCACCTCCCGGCGTCTTGCTGTGTGCCGTGCATGGCACACCGTTAATGAAGTCTTGATGCGAAGCTAATCATCAACCGCCGGCATTTCATACCCACCAAAAGCAAGACGCCCCGAAAATCGGAGCGTCTTACCAGTAGGCCGTGATCAACGATTGGAGATGTAGAGCGTGACTTCGAAGCCTAGACGCAGATCCTGATAGGTCGGTTTGGTCCACATAGGAATACTCCTGTTGGCGGTGTGCGTGTACTGCATTGACCAGTAAAGCACGTTGTGGGTTCCTCGCCTTGCTACCTAAGTCGCATCCCGCTGGGCTCGGGTCTGGGCAAGGCGTGTGGCAAATGTTGTGCGATCCCGGTATCGCTTATAAAGCATGAGATTACAGGGACTTTTCAGTGAGGTGGGATGCTTGTTACGGATTATGCCGCCACGGCAAAAGTCTTTTGACCATCCCGTGAGGCGAAAACCTGCGCTAACACCCCGGTGCAAGGCCGTTTCTTGTGCTAGACCTTCAGTGTGCTGTTAGGAATACCATAACAATGAAAGATGCATCCGTGGCCCAGTCCCGGGCGAGGGGATGCACCTTCAGTGCTAGGAGACAACGCCATGCATCTCAAGATGAGCTGCGCACTCGCAGCTGCGGGGCTTCTGACTGTCACAGCGGCGACTACCCACGCCAATGACAGCCTGATGGAACTACTCGAGAACGATGACCTATGGGCCACCCAGCTCGGTAACTACCAAGGTCACCGCCACAGCAAGCTCAGTGATATCAACCGCGACAACGTCAGCAACCTGCGGCCCGCCTGGCAGTTCTCTACCGGCGTGCTGCGCGGCCATGAGGGCGGGCCGCTGTACGTCGGCGACGGTCGGCTCTACGTCCATACTCCCTTCCCCAACAAGGTATTCGCCCTCGACCTGGAGGAGGATGGTCGGGTGATCTGGTCCTATGAACCGGACCAGGACTCGCGCGTCATTCCGGTGATGTGCTGCGATACCGTCAACCGCGGCGTGGCCTACGCCGACGGCAAGATCTTCCTCAACCAGGCCGACAACACCGTGGTAGCACTCAACGCCGAGGATGGCGAGGTGCTGTGGGAAGTCAGCAACGGCGACCACACCCAGGGCGAGACCATGACCATGTCGCCGCTGGTGGTGCATGACAAGGTCATCGTCGGGGTCAGCGGCGGTGAATACGGGATCCGTGGCCACCTCACCGCCTACGACATCGAGACCGGCGAGATGGCCTGGCGTGGCTACTCCCAGGGTCCCGATTCCGAGGTGCTGATCGACCCGGAGACCACCCTGATGATGGGCGAGCCGATCGGCGAGGCCGACCTCGGCGTGACCACCTGGCCCGACGGCGAGTGGGAACGTGGCGGCGGCGCGCCCTGGGGCTGGGTGACCTACGACCCCGAGCTCGACCTGATCTACTACGGTACCGGTAACCCGGGCACCTGGAACCCCGATCAGCGCGCCATCGACGGTGAGCCGGCGGATAACAAGTGGGGCATCACGGTGTTCGCCCGCGATCCCAACACCGGCGAAACCAAGTGGGTCTACCAGAAGGTGCCGTTCGACGAGTGGGACTACGATGGCGTCAACGAGAACGTGCTGATCGACGTCGAGGTCGACGGTGAGATGCGCAAGGGTCTGTCGATCATCGACCGTACCGGCTTCGGCTTCCTGATGGACCGTGAGACCGGTGAGCTGATCACCGTCGAGAAGTTCGCCCCGGAGACCAACTGGGCCACCCACTATGACATGGAGACCGGGCGTCCGGTCGTTGCCGATGAGTTCAGCCCCTTCAACCAGGGCGTGGACGTCAACACCACCGATATCTGCCCCACCGCGATGGGCGCCAAGAACATGCAGCCGAGCTCGTTCTCGCCGGAGACCGGGCTGATCTATGCCGGTATCAACCGCATCTGCATGAACTATGAGCCCTTCGAGACCGATTACGTGGCGGGCCAGCCCTATGTAGGCGCGACCCTGACCATGATGCCGGCACCGGTGGAGAACGGTGGCATGGAAGGCCGCATGGGTAGCTTCATGGCATGGGACCCGGTTGCCGGGGAAGTGGTATGGGAGGTCGATGAGCGCTTCGCAGTCTGGAGTGGCGCGCTGACCACCGCCGGTGATCTGGCCTTCTATGGCACCCTCGAAGGCTACGTGAAGGCGGTCGACATCGACAACGGTGAGGAGCTGTGGCGCTTCAAGACCCCCTCCGGGATCATCGGCAACGTCAACACCTTCCGCCATGAGGGCAAGCAGTATATCGCCGTGCTCTCCGGGGTTGGTGGCTGGGCCGGCATCGGTCTCGCCGCAGGTCTCGAGGATCCCGAAGAGGGGCTCGGTGCGGTAGGCGTGTTCTCTGCCCTGTCGGACTACACCGAACTGGGTGGCGTGCTGACCGTGTTCGAACTGCCCGACTCCTAAGCCGGCCGGGCGCCATGGCGCTGTGGCGTCATGGCGCCTAATTCTGCAAGGAGGAGCGGCAAGTCCCTGACAGCAATACAGTGACAATTGGCGCCGGGCGCTGCCCGGCCAGATAACGAGCGCTGCTGCGTCGCTCGCGGCAGTGCTCGAACAGTAAGGGCACGCACATGATGAGAGTCTTCACGTCACGCCAGACGTCCCGTTTTGCCACTACCTCGCTGGTCGCCACGCTGATGGCGGCTGGCTTGAGTATTTCCGCACTGGCCCTGGCCAGTGATAATGATGAAGACGCTGACGCGGTCGATACCAGTGCCGCCGGTGAGTATCTGGTCGAGGACGGCAAGGTCGACCCCGACACCTACGAAGGCTATATCGCCTACACACGTTCCTGTCAGGCCTGCCATGGACCCGATGGGCTGGGTTCCTCGTTTGCGCCCAACCTGGTGCGTGCCTCGGAGCGGCGCGACTTCGCCGAGTTTGCGAGGACCATCGCCGGTGGCCGTGAAGTACAGCCGGGCCAGGTGATGCCGGCGTTTGCCGACGACCCCTACGTGCTCGGCAACCTCGAGAACATCTACAGCTACATGCGTGGCCGTGCGGCGGGCGATATCGGACGCGGGCGGCCGCGGATCATCGAACGCCTGGAAGAGGAGGTCAGCGACGAGACGCTGGAGGCCGAAGAGGAGCTCGAGAACGAGGAATCTTGACGCGGCGAGCGCTGAGCACGCCATCCCACCTGCACCCTGGCAAGCGGAGAGCGTCATGAGGTTATGCGGTTCCCTGACATGTCTGACGGCAGCCACTTGGCTGCTGACCCAGGGCATCGGCTCGGCCCACGCCGACCTGCCTGAGTTGTATGAGCGTGACCAGCTGCGGGTCTGCGCCGATGGCAATAACCTGCCGTTTACCAATAGCGCCGGCGAGGGATTCGAGAATCGCATTGCCGAGCTGATGGCCGACGATCTGGGCGTGCCGCTGCGCTACGTCTGGGCGCCACAGGTCATGGGCTTCGTGCGTAACACTCTCGAGCTGCGCGTCTGCGATGTAATGATCGGGGTGGTGGCGGGCTACGAGCATCTCCAGAACACCAATGAATACTACCGCTCGGTGTATTCACTGGTGGTGCCAAAAGACTTCGAGCACGAGATCACCCGCCTAGACGACCCGGCACTGAGCGGGCTCGATATTGGCGTGGTCGCCGAGACACCGCCCATCGTGCCGCTGCGGCGCAGCGGCGCCACGGTGCGCAACTACCTGCTGCAGGTCGACACTCGCGAGCGTGCCCCGGTGCGTGACGCGGTCGATGATGTGGCCAGTGGCAACTTGGATGGCGCGGTGATCTGGGGGCCGATGGCAGGTTATTTTGCCGCTCGCCATGATCCTCCCCTCAAGGTGCTGCCGCTGCATGAGAACGACGGCGACGTGCGCCTGGATTTCCGTATCACCATGGGGATCCGCCGCGGCGAACCGCAGTGGAAGGATTGGATCAACGACTTCATCGCCCGACATCAGGATGAGATCAACGCCATCCTGATCGAGTACCAGGTGCCGCTTCTCGATCGCCGCGGTGCGCTGCTGGATCCAGACACGCTCAACGCGGAGGCGTCGTGATGAGAGCCTGCCTGTCTCGCACTACTACCGGGCTGCTGCTAGGCCTACCGTTGGGCTTGCTGCTGGCGCTGTCGTTACCCTCTCCTGCCGAGGCCCAGCGTGCCGCGACTGGCCCTCCCGACTGGCCCTGCGTGCAGCGGCTGGTGCCGGAGCTGGCCTGGGGGGCGATCTGGACCGGACCTTCGCTGGATGAGGTTGAGGAGGCCTGGTACGACGACGAGGAAGTGGGGCGCGTGGTGCGCTATGCGATGGCGCGCGAGACGCGCAGCGACGACGCCATGCAGCGCGTACGCGAGTTCGTCGATAGCCTCGCCGCTGACGACCCCGCCGAGCGAGAAGAGCGCCTGACGCTGCTGTTCTCGGGCCTCTTCGAACTCACCCAGCGCGAGCGTAGCCGCACCATCGAGCGTATCCGGGGCGCGTCCCGGGCCCAGGTCGCGCGGCTCGAGAAGGTTGCCGAGATGGTCGATGAACTCGAGGCGCTGCGCAGCGAGGAGCAGGTCGATCCACTCGAGGAGGAGGAGCTTTCCAAGGCGCTGTTCTGGGAGCAGCGCACTTTCCAGACGCGCCAGCAGGCCCTGCCGGCGCTATGCGAGCAGCCCTATCTGCTCGAGGAACGGCTCGGTCAGATGGTACGTATCATCGACGCCGGGATGTAAGGCCGCCAAGGCGAGCTAACAACGACAATAGACGCGGGCGATCCCCGCTAGGGAGTGCATATGTGGGCTGATAACGTAGGGGCTCGCCCGCTGGCGGGCTGGCTGGTGGCAGGCTCGCTAGCCGCCAGCGTGGCGCTGGCGGGGCCGGCGCTGGCGCAGGACGAGGAGGTCGCCACCATTACCCTGGGCTATCTGGGCATGGAGCGACCCGACGATCTCGAGCCGCTCTCGGTGCTCGACCCGGTGATCGACGATGACGGCGTGCAGGGTGCGCGCCTGGCGGTCAATGACAACAACGCTACTGGCCAGTTTCTCGGCCAGGAGTTCGTGTTGGTCGAGGCCATGGTCGAGCCCGGCGGGGATGTGGCCGCCGGCCTCGAACAGCTGATCGAGCAGGGCGCCGACTGGATCATCAGCGGTCTGAGTGCCGATGATCTCGGCACTGTGCTCGAGCAACAGTCGCTTGGCGAGCGGGTGGTGTTCAACGCCGCGGCACGCGATAACCACCTGCGCGGTGAGTCGTGCCACCCTCAGCTGTTCCACAGCGTGCCCAGCCGGCGCATGCTGGCCGACGCCTTGGCACAGTTCCTTGGCTACAAGCAGTGGGACCGCTGGGGACTGGTCTACGGCAATACCGATCAGGACCGGCTGTTCGCCGAGACGCTGCGCGAGTCCGCCGAGCGCTACGGCCATGAGGTGGTCAGCGAGGAAATGTGGCCCTACGAGGCCATGGCGCGCCGTTCCGAGGGCGGCTTCCACGATATCCAGCGCGAGATACCGGTGTTCCTGCAGGAGTTTGCCGAGCACGACGTGTTGGTGATCTCCGACGAGACCGACTACTTTGGCGAGTTCTTCCCCAACCAGACCTGGCTGCCGCGTCCGGTGGCCGGCACCCAAGGCTTGATGGCCACTGCCTGGCATCGCTCCCATGAATCCTGGGGCGCGGTGCAGCTGCAGCGGCGCTTCGAGCGCCTCGCCGAGCGCTGGATGACGCCCCAGGACTTCGGCGCCTGGCTGGCGGTGCGTTCGCTGGGCGAGGCCGCTGCGCGCACCGGCTCGGTGGAGCGCGGTGAGGTAGTCGACTACATGCTCAGCGACGAGTTCGAGCTCGCCGGCTACCTGGGCTTCCCGGTCAGCTACCGCACCTGGAACCACCAGCTGCGCCAGCCGATCCTGATCAGCGGCCCGCGGATGGTGGCCTCGGTGTCGCCCCAGGAGGGCTATCTGCATCCACGCACGCCGCTGGATGCCATGGGTGCCGATGAGGGGGAATCACAATGCCAATTCTAAGCCGCGAGACTGCCGCCATGTTCAAACCGACGCTCCTCGGGCTGGCGCTGGGCGCGCTTGCCCTGACCCCGCTGGTCGCCAGCGCCGAGCGCATCTTCGTCTCCAACGAGAAGGATAACACCGTCTCGGTGATCGACGGCGCGAGCCTCGAGGTGATCGAGACCATCAATGTGGGGCGCCGGCCGCGAGCCATGGCCTTCAGCAGCGATGGCAGCGAGCTGTTCGTCGCCGTGGGCGACGACGAGGCGATCGATATGATCGACCTCGAGACGCTGCAGGTGGTACGTAGCCAGTCGTCGGGGGAGGACCCTGAAGTCATTCGTGTCGATCCTAACCGGCCCTATATCTACGTCTCCAACGAGGACGACAATATTGTCTCGGTGCTCGACTATGAGCGGCGCACCCTGGTTACCGAGATTCCGGTGGGCGTAGAGCCGGAGGGCCTGGGTATCAGCCCCGACGGACGCTGGCTGATCGCCACCACCGAGACCTCTAACATGGCGCATATCATCGACGCTGAGATCATGGAGGCTGTACACCACCGGCTGGTAGGTGCCCGACCGCGCCACGCCGAGTTCAACCACGACGGCAGCGAGGCCTGGGTTTCGGCGGAGATCGCCGCCACGGTGTCGATCATCGACATGGTCGACAGCTTCGACGTCGAGCATACCATTCGCTTCGACGTGCCCGGGGTGCCGCGGGAGACGGTGCAGGCGGTCGGTGTGCAATTGACCTCTGATGGCCGCTACGGCTTCGTCGCGCTGGGACCGTCCAACCGCGTGGCGGTGGTCGACCAGCAGACCTACGAGGTGCTCGACTACATCCTGGTCGGTCAGCGGGTCTGGCATTTGGCGCTCAACGAGGACGAGACGCGGCTCTACACCACCAATGGCGTCAGCGGCGACGTCACGGTGATCGATGTAGATAACCTCACCGCGCTGCAGTCGATCCCGGTAGGGCGCTTTCCGTGGGGGGTGATCGTCCAGCCATGACGGTGGGCGAGAGCACAGAGGTTCCCGCGCTCGAGGTGGAAGGGCTGAGCTTCAGCTACAGCGGCAAGCCGGTGTTGCAGGAGGTTGGCCTGCGCCTCGAGGCGGGGCAGTTCACGGTCTTGCTGGGCCCCAACGGGGCCGGCAAGACCACCCTCTTTTCGCTGATCACGCGGCTCTACGACCGCCGCGTGGGCAGCATTCGCGTCGGCGGGTTCGAGCTGCGGCGGGACGCCGTGGCGGCCCACGCGCGGATGGGCGTGGTATTCCAGCAGCCGACCCTGGATCTCGATCTCACGGTGCGCCAGAACCTTACCTACCACGCCGCCCTGCACGGCATGGGCCCTCGTGAGGCGCGGCGTCGTGCCGAGGAGCAGCTGCAGCGGGTCGGGCTCGGCGAAGCGCTCAAGACCCGGGTGCGCCAGCTCTCCGGCGGCCAGCGACGGCGGGTTGAGATTGCCCGTGGCCTGCTGCACCGACCGCGCCTGCTGCTGCTGGATGAGCCCACCGTGGGGCTGGATATTGCTGCGCGCCGCGATCTGGTCGAGCGGGTCCACCGGCTGTGCGTGGACGAGGGCGTTGCAGTGTTGTGGGCCACCCACCTGATCGACGAGGTCTACCCTGATGACCGCGTGGTGGTGCTGGATGCCGGGCGCGTACGCGCCAGCGGTAGCGTCAGCGAGGTGCTCGCTGCCAGCGGCGCCACCAGCATCGGCGATGCCTTCGACACCCTGACCCGCGGTCCCGCCGAGGTGGCCACATGAACCGCTACCTGCACTGCCTGCGCGGCGTGGTCAGCCGCGAATTGCTGCGCTTCCTGCACCAGCGCACGCGCTTCGTGGCGGCGCTGGTGCGACCGCTGATCTGGCTGTTCGTGTTCGCCGCCGGCTTTCGCATGGCGCTGGGCGTGGCGATGACCGACCCCTACAAGACCTACATCCTGTATGAGGTCTATATCATCCCCGGCCTGGTGGGCATGATTCAGCTGTTCAACGGCATGCAGAGTTCGCTGTCGATGGTCTATGACCGCGAGATGGGCAGCATGCGCGTGCTGCTGGTCAGCCCCTTCCCGCGCTGGTACTTGCTGCTGTGCAAGCTGCTGGCTGGCACCATGGTGTCGATCGTGCAGGTCTATGTGTTCCTGACCATCGCCTGGTTCTACGGCATCAAGGCGCCGCCGATGGGCTACCTGTGGATCCTGCCGGCGCTGGTGGTCACCGGTTTCATGGTCGGCGCCCTGGGCATGCTGCTGTCGACCTTCGTCAAGCAGCTGGAGAACTTCGCCGGGGTGATGAACTTCGTGATTTTCCCGATGTTCTTCCTTTCCTCGGCGCTCTACCCGTTGTGGCGGATCCGCGAGGGCAGCTATCTGGTCTATCAGATCGCCGCGCTCAACCCCTTCACCTACGCCGTGGAGATGATTCGCTTCGCACTCTACGAGCAGCTCAACGTTGATGCGGTGCTGATCGTGGCGGCCACGACCCTGGTGCTGTTGGCGCTGGCGATTCTGGGCTATAACCCGGCGCGGGGCATGATGGCGCGCAAGGGCGGGGGCAGCGACTGAGTTCGAGAACGGTAGTGTCAGTCGCTGGATTGTGCTTCGAGATAGCGGATCACCGCCTGGCGCGGGGCCTCATCCAGCCCCCATAGCACCATGCGGTTGCCTGGCAGCAGCCCCTCGGGGTCGGCCAGGAAGGCGTCCAGCGTCTCGGCGTCCCAGCGGAAGCCTGCCGCGTCCAGCACCGTGGAATAGTCGAAATCCTCAAGGCCGCCGACCGGGCGGCCGATTACCTCGTGCAGGCTGGGGCCGGCGCGATGGACACCTTCCTGCAGTGCATGGCAGCCATGGCAGTGGTTACGAAACACCCGCTCGCCTTCGCGAATATCGCTGGCCAGCGCGGTCGTCGTTGTAGCGCTCAAAAAAGCGGCGCAAAGCAGAAGGGTGCCCGACGGCAAGACGCGTGTCATCGAGTCAGCGCTCCTTGATGTTGGCAGGTCAGAAGCAGCGCAAATCGGCTTCGGCCTGGGCGCTGCGGAACTGGCGCAGCTGGTCCTGCAGGCCGCGCTCGGTGCGGAACAGCACCCCGAGTTCGCCGCGCTGATCGTTCATGCGCATCACGGTCTCGACGGACTCGTACTCTTCGTACGGAATCAGCTCGGAGATCACGTCGATGCTGCATGAGCACTGCTGCATTACCAGATGGTTCTGGCCATTGGCGGCCATGCAGCCGAGTACGTAGTCGACGCGGGTCGAGGTGGGATAGTCATTGGCCAAGGCCAGCGGTGCTGCGCCCAGCAAGGCGAACATGACAGCACATCGGGTGGCGTGGCGCATCTTGTTATTATGGCGCATCTAGTACCTCGGTTGAGTCGGCGTGGTGACTCCTTAACGTTATGCCAGGAGTGGCGCTTATGCCAGCGTCGATCCCCTCGGAGAAGGCTAGGCGCTGCGACAATACCAACCTATCGAGACCGCCGCCGCTCGGGCTCGTCCTTGACCACGTAGTCGCCCTCGAGCACCTGCTGGTGGTGGTGGCGAGTGCCCTCGCCGCCGCCGATATCCTGGGCCTGTTCGGCGCGCATGCGCTCCATGCGTTTCTTCATGCGGTGGCGCATAAACGGCAGCATGGCCCAGCCGACCAGCAGGAAGAACAGGCCGATGACGGTACCGACGATCATCAGGGTGCCGAACAGCAGCCAGGTGAAGAACAGCCGCAGGCCGCTGGGCCGGTCCTGGCGGGCGCGTTCCCGCCACTGTTGGGCGGCCTGCCAGGCGGGGTTGTCGCGCGGGTCTCGAGAGTTGGGCATTAGCGGCTCCGGAAAACATCAAGTTGAGCGTGTGGCTATTGGAAGCCACTCGCTTTGGATCGTTCCGTTAGGCTTTGTACGAAAAGTCGACGAGCGATGGCCAGGGCTAGGCCCGTTCCCGACGGGCCAACGCACTTCCCACATCCATGTGGGTCACAAAGCAAAAATCGGCGACAAATCGTCAGGATAGACGATTTGGGCAGCTCCGCTGCTCGAAGAGTGAGCGACAAGGATGTCGCGAGTCCAAAGCGGAGTTTACAGGGTGTAAATGAGTACTTTGAGCCGATTTTTAACGCCGTATGGGCGAGCGCAGACATTTTTCGTACAGAGCCTAGGGCTGGATAAGCCGCCAGCCGGCGGCGATAGCGATACCGGCGGCAATCGCCAGCAGCGGCTTACGGCTGGCCAGCATCACGCCGAAGGTGGCGACCAGCGCCAGCCGGGCGCCCCAGTCGCCGTAGACGGCCATCGGCGTGATCACCGCCACCAGCACCGAGCCGGCCATAGCGTTGATAAAGCGCTCGACCCGCGGGCCGATGGGCACCCGCGACATTACCAGTACGCCGCCGCTGCGGGTCAGGAAGGTGACCAGCGCCATGGTCAGGATGGCCAATATGGCGCCGAGTGGCGTCAGCGGCAGGCTCATGGCGAGGCCTCCTTGGGCTTGCTACGCGGTGGCATCAGCAGCCCGGCGATACCGCCGGCCAGGGCACCGACGATCACGTGGGAATTCTCCGGCAGCCAGGCCAGGGCCGCGAGGGCGGCCAGCGCCGCCGCTACCCAGGGCACCAGCACGCCGAGGTCGAGCTTGCCACCGACCAGCATCGACAGCAGGAAGCAGCCCATGATCACGTCGAGGCCGAAGCGCTCGGGCTCGCTGATGCCGCTACCGAACACCACCCCGAGCAGGGTGCCGAGCATCCACGCCAGCCACAGCGCGATCCCCCCGCCGACCAGCATGCCGACGTTGGTCTCACCGCGGCGGTAGTCGGCGGCGGCCATTGCCCAGTTGGAGTCGCTCATCAGCGCCAGGCTGGCGTAGCGCTGGCGTGACGGCAGGTGACGCAGCCAGGGGTAGAGGGCGGCGCCCATCAGCAGGTGGCGGGCGTTGATGGCGAAGGTCGAGGCGATCAGCGCGACCAGTGGAATCTGTGGCCCCCACAGTTCGAGGGCAGCGAACTGCGAGGCGCCGGCGAAGACCGTGCCACTCATCAGCAGCGTTTCGAGGCCCGACAGCCCGCGCTGGATCGCTGCCACGCCGAACGCCAGGCCGAAGGCGATCACGAACAGTGACAGCGGGGCCATGCGCTTGAGGCCCTTGAGGGTGCCCGGCCAGTCGAGCCGGGCGCTCATGCCTGCCAGGCCTCGGCGACCAGCGACAGGCTGTGCAGGCGGTCCTCCTGGGCGTAGACATCGGTGGTCATGATCAGCTCGTCGGCGCCGGTGCGGGAGACGAACTCGCTGAGCTGCTCACGTAGCGTCTCGGGGCCGCCGATCACCGCGGCCCCCAAGAACTGGCTCACCTGGGCCTGCTCCATGGACGACCAGTCGAGCTGCTCCTGAGGCGGCTGGGCGCGAGTGCTGCGGCCGCGGATCAGGTTGAGGAACTTCTGCCGCGCGGTGCTGGCCAGGTAGTCGGCATAGGCATCGCTGTCGGCGGCGATCACCGGCAGGCCGATCATCACGTAGGGGGCATCGAGCACCGCCGAGGGGCGGAAGTTGTCGCGGTACAGGCGCAGCGCCTCGTGCAGGTAGCCGGGCGCGAACTGGGCGGCAAAGGCGAACGGCAGCCCCAGCTTGGCGGCCAGCTGGGCGCTGTAGCCGCTGGAGCCGAGCAGCCACAGCGGTACCTGAGTGCCCTGGCCGGGGATCGCCCGTACCCGCTGTCCGGGCTTGGCGTCATCGAGGTAGCCGCGCAGCTCTTCCAGGCGCTCGGGAAAGTCGTCGACGCCGGCCTGGGAGTGGCGGCGCAGCGCGGCCATGGTGGCGCCGTCGGAGCCCGGCGCACGGCCCAGCCCCAGGTCGATGCGCCCGGGATAGAGCGTCTCGAGGGTGCCAAACTGCTCGGCGATCAACAGCGGCGGATGGTTGGGCAGCATGATGCCGCCGCTGCCGACACGGATGCGCTGGGTCGCCCCGGCGATATGGCCGATCAGCACCGCGGTCGCGGCGCTGGCGATACCGTCGATGCTGTGGTGTTCGGCGAGCCAGTAGCGGGTGAAGCCCAGCGCCTCGGCGTGGCGCGCTGTGGCCACGCTATCCGCGAAGCTGTCGGCGATGCTACCGCCGTGGCGAATCGCCGCCAGGTCGAGCATCGAGAGGCGGGTGGTGGCGAGTTGGCTCATGGGGGCCCCCGTAAGTCATTAGGAAACACTGCACAAATGCCTATACGAGCGAATCACTGCGTTGCGCGGTGCCGAAGCGTCGGACCGGCGGATCCTTACATATACCCCATATGCTCCGGTTGACTCGCAGCCTTCGGCTTCTCGCCCCTTCGGGACCAGCCTACGGCTGTTTGTCGCTTCGCTCGGTTCTGTGCTCCGTGCGCTTTGCGACCCACAAGGATGTGGGGAGTGCGTTGGTTCGTCGGGAACGAACCTAGCCGCTTCATCTCGCTCGGCGATTTGTTCAGCATTTCCTTAGCGTGCTTGCTATCTATCACCTCCTTATGGGGGTGACGGCGATAATTTGCAAATGCTTTGTGTCTCGGCCTGCCCCCGGCGCCCCTCGCTCGATTGGCCAGGGACGACTTCTTGCGGCACCTCAGCAGCAGGTGTTACTGCTAGAGGGGTATGCTAGGTTGTACAGAAATGTGACAAATCGATAGGGAGTGTCGTATATGGCCAACCCCGGAGGGCAGCGGGTCTTCTCGGTGTCAGCGGTAATCATCGTTGCGCTGGTGGCGGTGGGCGCCACCTTCCCCGAGCGCTTCGGCGCTTGGGCTGAGGCCGCCCTGGCCAGCGTCACGCAGCTGTTCGGCTGGTTCTATCTGTTTTCGGTGTTCGGTTTCGTGGTGTTCCTGCTGTCGCTGGCGCTGAGCAAATACGGCAAGATTCGCCTCGGTCCCCAGGACAGCACGCCGAGCTACAGCTTCTTCTCCTGGGTCAGCATGCTGCTGGCCGCCGGCTTCGGCGTTGGCCTGGTGTTCTACGGCATGGCCGAGCCCATGTTCCACTATATCGACCCGCCCTACGGTGACGTCGAGGCCGAAACTACCGATGCCGCTCGCTATGCCATCCAGTACAGCTACTTCAACTGGGGCATCCACCAGTGGGCGGCCTTCTCGCTGGTCGGCCTGATCATCGCCTACTTCCAGTTCCGCAAGGGCCAGGCCGGGCTGGTCTCGTCGGTGCTGTCGTCGGTAACCGCCAAATACCCCAAGGCGCGGCCCTATGCGCCGGCACTGGATGTGTTCGCAGTGGTGGCCACGGTGATGGGCGTGGCGACTTCGCTGGGGCTTGGCGTGCTGCAGATGAACGGTGGCCTGAATGCGGTCTTCGGCCTGCCCGAAGGGGTGCTGTGGCAGTTCATCATTCTGTTGGTGATGTTCCTGGCCTATATGGCGTCGACCTGGTCGGGTCTCGACAAGGGCATCAAGCGGCTCTCCAATCTCAACATGATTCTGTGCATCGGGCTGATGCTGTACGTGCTGGTCACTGGCCCGACCCTGGCGATTCTCGAGACCATCACCCTGGGCATCGGCGACTACCTGCAGAACTTCATCGGCATGAGCCTGCGCATCTCGCCGTATACCGATAACACCTGGGCCAGCTCCTGGACGATCTTCTACTGGGCCTGGGTGATCGCCTGGTCGCCGTTCGTCGGCACCTTCGTGGCGCGGGTGTCGCGGGGGCGCACCATCAAGGAGTACGTGTTCGGCGTGCTGGTGGTACCGCCGCTGCTGGCCTGCCTGTGGATCGGCGTATTCGGCGGCGCGGCGCTCAACATGGAGCTCGGCGGCGATGTCGGCCTGGCCGCAGTCACCCAGTCCAATATCACCGTGGCGCTGTTCGAGATGTTTGCGCTGATGCCGTTCACCCCGGTGCTGTCGATCATCGCCATGTGCCTGATCTTCATCTTCCTGGTGACGTCGGCGGACTCGGCGTCGTATATCGTCGCCCAGATGACCGATAACGGCTCGATCAACCCGCCGCTCTACAAGCGGATAGCGTGGGGCGTGCTGATCGCCGCGATCTGCCTGACGCTGATCGCCGCTGGCGGTCTCACCGGCCTGCAGTCGGCCGCGGTGCTCTCGGCGCTGCCGTTCACTTTCATTCTCTACGGCATGGTTTACGTGCTGATCAAGGAGCTGCGCGCCGACCGCAAGGCGATGCTGACCCAGCTCTACCGCCGCCACGGCGAGACGCCGGTGGGAGCCGATGCCTTCGAGGCCGAGATGCTCAGCGAGGAGGAGCGGGTGCGCCGCGCTCCCAATGTGGTCAACCGCCGTATCAATACCCGCGACAACTGAAAGACGTGCGATATGCGTCGCGCCCGCGTCTGCCATGGCAGACGCGGGCGCGGCGTTTTATGATGGTGGCCGGAACCATTACGATAATAACCGGAGCACCGTGCTGACCATGCCGCTGTTTAGAAAGCGCCGCTTCGGATCGCGACGCTCACACGGCGCGACGCCACGGCTAATGCCGATGCGGCGCCACTCGCGCTTCGACGACTGGTTGAACCGCTGCGTCGACATCGCGGTGGTCCTGGCGCTGCTGGTCGGTGTTATCGCCCTGGTGGTACATCTCTTGCTGTAAGGCTATCTGCGGCGTCTCATTATCCAATCGCTCTATCACGGGCTGCCTTCGTCGAGGGCAGCCCGTTTGCGTTGTGCATCAAACCACGCGGCGACGCGGCACCATGCGCAGGTGGCTGGCAGTTACCCCGCCGGGCAGTTCGGCGATGCGGTCGGCGACGTCCAGCAGGCGGAGCAGGTCGATGCCGGAGTCGATGCCCGCCTCGTGAAAGGCGAACAGCAGGTCTTCCGTGGCGGTGTTGCCGGTGGCGCCCGGGGCGAACGGGCAGCCGCCGAGCCCCGCCGCCGAGCTGTCGAACACCCGCACCCCGGCCTGGTGGGCGAATAGTGCGTTGGCTACGCCCATGCCGAAGGTATCGTGGCCGTGGAAGGCCCATCTGGTGGCGGGGTGGGGGCACTCGGCCATCATCGCCTCGAAGGCGGCACGTACCTGATGGGGATGAGCGCGGCCGGTGGTATCGCACAGCGCTACCTCAGCGTCGCCGACGATATCCCAGATCGGCGTGACCGCTTCACGCAGGGTGGCAAGGTCGATCGCGCCGTCGAACGGGCAGTCGAACGAGGTGGCCACATTGACCCGCAGGCGGAACTCGGGTGCGTCCTGCATGAAGGTTACCAGCTCGCGCAGGCCGTCGATGGAGGCTTCCCGGGAGCGGCGCACGTTGCGCTGGTTATGGGTCTGCGAGGCCGAGTAGACGTAGCCCAGGTCGTGCAGGCCATGACGCCGTGCCGCCTCGGCGCCCTTGAGGTTGGGCACCAGCACACACAGCCGCAGGTCGCGGCGTGGGGCGAAATGCGCGGCGATCTCGCCCATGTCGGCCATCTGCGGTACCGCCTTGGGGCTGACGAAGGCACCGAACTCGAGGCGCTGGCAGCCGGCATCGATCAGGCCCTGGATGATGGCGACCTTGTCGGCGGTGGGCAGCGGTTCGGCAATCGACTGGAAGCCGTCGCGGGGGGCGACCTCCATGACCTCGATGGTGTCGCGTTGGGTGCTCATGAGGATAGCGCCTCCTGGTCGCTGGTGGGCCGCGACTTGAGATGGTTGATCACGCCGCCGGCGGCCAGCAGCGTGCGCTGACGCTGGCTGAGGCCGTGGTGCAGGTGTAGTTCGCCCTTGCCTGGCAGCTCGGCGGTGAGCGTGGGGCCGGCGGCCAGTTGGGCGTGCAGGTCGCGGATGATGATGCAGTCGCCCTGCACCAGGCGCTCGGCGTCGGCATCGTCCAAGAAGGTCAGCGGCAGCGCTCCGAAACAGATCAGGTTCTGCCAGTGGATGCGTGCGAAGCTGCGTGCCAGCACCACCTGCAAGCCAAGATAACGGGGCACCAGGGCGGCGTTCTCGCGGCTCGAGCCCTGGCCGTAGTTGTGACCCCCGACAATGGCATGGCCGCCCTTCTCGCGGGTCGCCTCGGCGCGTTCCGCATAGTCCGGGTCGACCGCCTCGAAGGTAAATGGCGCCGAGGCGTAGACGCTGCTCCAATAGGGCATCACTCGTTGGCCTGCCGGCATGATGTCATCGGTGGAGATATTGTCCCCGGTGACCAGCAGCACCGGTACTTCCAGCGTATCGGGCAGTGGCGTGAGGGTCGGCAACGCCGGGGTGTTGTCGGTCTTCTGGAGTGGCTTCAAGCGCGCCTCGGCGGGAGGCAGCGGTGCCGTGAAGAGGTCGCGGTTGATCACCATGCGCGCCGGTTCGGCGATGCGCGGATAGGCCATGTCGAGGCTGCGTGGGTCGGTGATTACCCCCACCAGCGCCGAGGCGGTGGCGGTCTCGGGGCTGCACAGGAAGACACTGTCCTCGCGGGTGCCGGAGCGGCCGGGGAAGTTACGCGGCACGGTGCGCAGGCTGTTGAGGCCCGCCGCCGGGGCCTGGCCCATGCCGATGCAGCCGTTGCAGCCGGTCTGGTGCAGACGCGCGCCGCAGGTGACCAGGTCGGCCAGGTAGCCTTCGTCGATCAGCGTGGTCAGCACCTGTCGCGACGACGGATTGATGTCCAGCGAGACGCCTTCGGCGACGCGGCGGCCGCGCACCATCTCCGCCACCACCGCGAAGTCGCGGTAGCCCGGGTTGCCCGACGAGCCGATATAGGCCTGGTGCAGCGGTTCACCGGCCGCTTCGCGCACCGGCACCACCTTGTCGGGGCTCGACGGCAGCGCGATCAGTGGTTCCAGGCTCGACAGGTCGAGGGTCTCCTCACGGTCGTAGGTACAGCCCTGTTGCGCGGCTAGCGGCAGCCAGTCCGCCTCGCGGCCGCGGGCCGCCAGGAAGCGGTGGGTCTCCTCGTCGCTGGGAAAGAGCGTGGCGGTGGCGCCCATCTCGGTACCCATATTGGCCAGCACATGGCGATCCATGGCGGAGAGGTTAGCGAGGCCTGGGCCGTAGTACTCGATAATGGTGTTCTTGCCACCGGCCACGCCGTGGCGGCGCAGCAGCTCGAGCACCGCGTCCTTGGCCGAGACCCAGTCAGGCAAGTGGCCCTCGAGGCGGATACCCCAGATCTCCGGCATGCTCAGGTAGAGCGGTTCGCCGGCCATGGCCATGGCGACCTCGATGCCGCCGGCACCGATGGCCAGCATGCCCAGCGAGCCGGCAGCAGTGGTGTGGCTATCACAGCCGACGATGGACTGGCCCGGTACACCGAAGTGCTCCATGTGCACGGGATGACTGATGCCGTTGCCGGGGCCGGAGTACCAGACCCCGAAGCGCTCGCAGGCGCTCTTCAGGAACAGGTAGGTCTCGGCGTTGAGCTGGTCGGCCTGGACCAGGCCGTGGTCGATGTACTGCACACTGGGCGAAGTATGCACGCGATCGAGGCCCATGGCCTCGAGCTCGAGCATCACCAGGGTGCCTAGCACGTCCTGCAGCAGGGCCTGGTCGATGCGCAGGGCGATCTCGCTGCCGGGCGTCATTTCACCCTCCACGAGGTGGTTGCGGATCAGTTGCTGAGCGAGGTTGAGCGGGGCGCTGGGGGGCGTCATGGGGAGTGCCTCGGGGATGTTGTTGTGGTCGAGTCGGATCGGGATATCGTCTTTGTTGTCTAGATCACACCCTGCTGGCGCAGGGCGTCGATGCGTTGCGGCGAGTATTCCAGCCACTCCTCGAGAACGCGCTGGGTGTGCTCGCCGAGGCTGGGCCCGCAGTGCTTGACCACGCCCGGCGTGCGCGACAATCGCGGGAAGACGTTCTGCATCGGTAGCGGCTGGCCGCTGGCATCTTGGCGCTCGATGATCGTCTCGCGGGCCCTGAAGTGGGGGTCCTCGAGCATCTCCGCGGCGCGGTAGACCAGCCCGGCAGGAACGCCCTGGTCGGCAAGCTGCTCGACCAGTTGGTCGGCGTCGTGGCGGAGGGTCCAGTCGCTGATCAGCGCGTCGAGGGCGTGCTGGTGCTCGCCGCGGGCCTGGTGGTCGATGAAGCGCGGGTCGCTGGCCAGCTCCGGCTGGCCCATGGCCTGGCAAAGGCGGGCGAACACGCTGTCCTGGTTGGCGCCGATGATGATGTCGCGGCCGTCGCCGCAGGGATAGGCGTTGGACGGTGCAATGCCGGGCAGGAAGCTGCCGGCGCGCTCGCGGGTGTAGTCGGCGCGGGCATATTCCGAGACCAGGCTTTCCATGACGCCGAACACCGATTCGAAGATGGCGCTGTCGACCACCTGTCCGCGGCCGCTGCGATGCCGCTCATGGAGCGCCATCATGGTGCCCATGGCGGCGTTGATGCCGGCCAGGGTATCGCCCAGCGAGACCCCCACCCGCACCGGCGGGCGATCGGGGTAGCCCGATACGTAGCGCAACCCGCCCATCGCCTCGCACACCGAGGCGTAGCCGGCGCGGCTGGCGTAGGGGCCGCTCTGGCCGAAGCCGGTGACGCGGACCATGATCAGGCGTGGGTTGATCGCCGCCAGGCTGTCATAGTCGAGTCCCCAGCGCTCCATGGTGCCAGGGCGGAAGTTCTCCACCAGCACGTCAGCGTGAGCGACCATGTCGCGCAGCACTGACTGGCCGTCGGCGGTCCTCAGGTCGAGGGTCATGGAGTGCTTGTTGCGGGCGATGATCGGCCACCACAGGGTGTTGCCGTCAGCGTCGCGCTGGCCCCACTGGCGCATGGCGTCGCCCTTGACCGGGGGTTCTATCTTGATCAGTTCGGCACCGAAGTCGGCAAGAATCTGGCCGCAGTAGGGGCCAGCGATCAGTTGGCCGAGTTCGATGACGCGAATGTCGTCGAGGGGTTGCATGGGAGTGTCACCTCGCTGAGCGGCGTTGCTGTTGTTGTGATTCATGGGCCTGGCGCGCCGGGGGATGCAACTGCGCAGCGCGGGCGGCAAGGATGTGTGCGCGCATCACCGATGCCGCCCACTCACCGTCGCCGGCCGCCAGCGCGCGGATGATCTCGCGGTGGTGGCGCATGCTGCCGTGGAGCTCTTCGTCGCTGTAGTGATGGAAGCTGCGCCGCGACACCGGCACCTGCACGATGGCTTCGAGTAGACGCTGCAGTCGCGGGCTGTCGGCGGCGGTGATCAGCTCGGCGTGAAAACGGTTGTTGAGCCCGGCGATCTCGTCGATGGCCTGGTCGTCGCCGCGCTCGCAGAGCTGCTCCATATGGCAGGCCAGCTCGCCCAGCGAATCGAGCTGCGTGGCGTCGATACGCGAGGCCGCGCGCCTTACCACCTGGGGTTCGAGCAGCACGCGTAGCTCGAAGACCTCTTCCACGTCGCGTTGGGTCCAGGAGACCACCCGCGCCCCGTGGTGGGGGATCACCTCGACCCAGCCGTCGGACACTAGCCGGCGCAGGGCCTCGCGGATCGGCGTGCGGCTGAGCTCCAGTTCGTGGCCGATGGTGGCCTCACGGACATAGCTGTCGGCTGGATACTGCCCGTCGAGGATGCGCTGCTTGATGATGGCGTAGACGCGGTCTGCGGCGGTCATGGCGAACTCCGTGTCGGGCATGGCGCGACGAAGCAGGACTAAGGTCGTATCGATTATTGTGTACGATTATTTGAAATATCGCACAATATAGGCCTATATTGGCATCAAAACGAGAAGAGTTGTATACCATTTTAGGTTAAGCCCACCTCTTCACATAACGACAGCGCCGAGACCGCAACCACCAAGCGGTGCATGATGGCCCGGCGATCCGCTGATGAGGGACCGAGGTGAGACGCTGCCATGAAGCTTGATACCACCTCACTCAAGCTGTTCGTCCGAGTCGCCGAGAAGGGCACTATCGCCGCTGCCGCAGAGGCTGAATTCATCGCTACCTCGGCGGTTAGCAAGCGCATCAGCGAGCTGGAAGAGGTATTCAATACCCCGTTATTGTTGCGTACCAATAAGGGGGTCGAGCTGACAGCCGCAGGTATTGCCCTGCTCAATATGGCACGAGGAGTGCTGCATAATCTCGACGATATCTTCGTGCAAATGCGCGAGTATTCTAGCGGCGTTCGCGGTAATGTTCGGGTCTATGCCAATATGTCGGCCATTACCCAATATCTTCCAGGTGAGATACAGTCTTTTTTTCTAAAGCATCCGGAAATCAATATTCATCTCGAGGAAAAGGTCAGCCCTATCATCACCCGTGAGGTGGCAGGCAATGGGGCCGATGTCGGTGTCTGTGCGCTGCTGCCCCATGGCCATAATCTGGAAACCTTCCCTTATCACACCGATGAGTTGGTGGTGGTGGCGCCCCATGATCACCCGTTGGCAGTCAACGACAGTATTCGTTTCGAAGAAACCTTGGGGTATGCCTATGTCGGTTTGCAGTCGGCGAGTGCTATTAATCTTGAACTGATCAAGGCTTCCAGCCAGGCCAATCGGCCGCTGAATATCCGCATTCAGGTGACCAGTTATGACGCATTGTGTGTGATGGTGGAGGCGGGGTTGGGGATTGGTGTGGTGCCGCGCGGTGCACTGCGTCCCTATGCCGGAGGGATCGGGATCAAGGTGATTGCACTGCACGATGAGTGGGCCAGGCGCAAGCTGGCTATTTTCGTCAACTCGTTGGAATCCTTGCCCATGGCAGCACGTCTTTTCGTCGAGCATCTGCTGGAGTCTTCGCAGCAAAACAAGCTGGAGCTTATAGATAGTGCCTGAGATTTTTTGCCATCGTATTTCGCGATGGCGGGGTCATGAATCACTATTCCTTGGAATGATTTTACATCTTCAACCCCTTTGGCGACTCCACTATATTCTGAGCAAGGGCCAGTGGTTGCCCAAGGAGGCCATTTACGCCAAACCGAACGGACGCCGAGACACGACTATCACATAGATCCATTGTTGAAATGTTCTTTATAACAACACAGTCGAGGTAAACCCGATGAACGCTACGCTCAAAACCTTCCGCAAGGCCCGCCAGTTGTTGCCAATCTCCCTGCTCGCGGTCGGCAGCATCACCGCCGGCGTCGCCCAGGCTCAGGAGTCATTGAACATCGGTGCCGTGCCCACCGGCACCGGCTGGTTCTTCGGCATCTCTGAAGGTGCCAGAGTGATCAGCGCCAACACCCCCTACGAGATCTCGGTGCGCGAGACCGGCGGCACTCGTGAGAACGCCATCCGCCTGGGGCGTGATGAGCTGGATCTGGCCTTTACCGAGGCACTGGTCGGCTACGAAATGTACAACGGCATTGGCCGCTTCGAGGATACGCCTAACGAAAATGCCCGCCTGGTCTACTGGATCGCGCCCTCGACCATGCACTGGGCGGTGCGCCAGGACTCGAATATCGAGACCTTCGAAGACCTCAACGGCCAGCGCTTCAACCCTAGTAGCATCGGCGGCGGCGGTGAGTACATTACCGAACTGGTATTCGATATCCTCGGTGTCGAGCCCGATTTCCAGCGCATGCGCATCGATGATGCCGCCGAGGGCGTGACCGACGGACGCCTGGTAGGCTTCAGCTATAACGGCGTGCCGCCGATCCCGGCCTTCACCGAGGTGCACTCGTCGCGTCCGCTGCAGCTGCTGTCGCTCAGCCAGGAGCAGCTCGATCTGGTGACCGAAGAACTACCGTTCCTGGCGCCATCGGTGATCCCGGCCGGCACCTACCGCGATATGGAGGAGGCCACGTCGCTGGGCATCTATATGGGTGTGGCCGCCAATGCCAGCCTCGACGACGATATCGTCTATGAGATCACCAAGGCTTACTGGGAGAACCATGAGCAGGTGGCGGCGTCCTTTGCCCCGGCCGATGGTGTCACTCCACAGGACGTGATCGACAATGCGACCTTCCCACTCCACGCTGGCGCCCTGCGCTACTATCAGGAGCTCGGGCTGGAGATTCCCGATGAGGTAATTCCCCCCGAGGCGCAGTAACACCGTCACTGCCCCGTCGGCGGCCAGGCCGTCGGCGGGGTATCGTTTGATTACATCCATTCGTCGTCGGCGGCGTAGATTCGCTGATGCGGGAGTTAAGAAATGGATACGCCTCGAGAGCAGCAGGTTGTCGAGAAATATGCTGAGGATGCTGGAAAGCGCAAGCTGACCGGCATCTGGTTCCTGGTCATGCGCGTCACCGCCGTGTCCATGGCCGTGTTTCACCTCTATGCGGCGATCACTGGTGCGGTCAACACTCAGAACGCGATCCACCTGATGTTCGCTCTGCCGCTGATTTTCCTGGCCTACACCTGTCGAGTGCGCGATAGCGATCGATTGCCCTGGTACGACGTGATCCCGGTAGTGGTAGGGGTAGCGATCAGCGCCTACTACATCTATCACTTCGACCGTATCCTCTATGATCTCGGCTATCTGATGCCGACCACTGCCGATCTGTTCTTCGGTATCGCCGCCATCCTGCTACTGCTGGAGGCGTGCCGACGGGCCATCGGCCTGGCGTTTCCGGTGCTGGTGCTGGTGGCGCTGGCCTACGCCTATTTCGGGCGCTATTTGCCTGGTGTGTGGGGCCACGGCGGTTACGGCTGGGCGGACCTGGTGGCGACTTTCTACATGAGCCCCACCGGGATCTATGGCAGCCTGATGCGTACCTCGTCGACGGTGATCGTGATCTTCATCATGTTCGGCGCGCTGCTGGTCACCACTGGCGGCGGCGATACCTTCATGCGCCTCTCCAATGCCGCCACCGGACGCATGTCAGGGGGGCCGGCCAAGGCCGCTACCCTGTGCAGCGCGCTGTTCGGCAGCATCAGTGGCAGTACCGCGGCCAACGTGGCCACCACCGGGGTGTTCACCATCCCGCTGATGAAGAAAAATGGCTATAGCCCGCGCTTTGCCGCAGCCACCGAGGCCTCGGCATCCACCGGCGGGCAGATCCTGCCACCGATCATGGGCGCGGCGGCCTTCGTCATGGCCGATGTGATCTCGACCAGCTATCTGGAGATCATCGGTGCCGCGCTGATCCCGGCGCTGCTTTTCTACCTGGCGATCTGGATGAGCGTGCACTTCGAGGCCAAGCGGCTAGGCCTCAACCCGGTGCCCAAGTCGCAGCGCCCGACGCTGCGCGAGGGGCTGTTCAACATCGAGACCCTGTTGGTGCCGATCGCGGTGCTGGTGACGATGCTGGTGCTGCGCTATACCCCGACCACCGCGGCGGTGGCGGCCTACTTCACGGCGGTAGCGATCTATCTGTTCTCGTGGCGCAGTCCGGGCACCCTGTGGGAGCGCATCAAGTCGCTACCGGCGGCCCTCGAGGCCGGCGCCATGACCGCGGCGATGATTGCGGTGATCATCGGCAGCGTGGCGATCATCGCCTCGGTGATCAGCCTTACCGGCCTGGGCCTCAAGGTCTCCTCGGTGATCCTGGTGGTCAGCGGCGGTGATGTCTTGATCACCCTGGTATTAGCCATGGTGGTGGCGATCATTCTCGGCATGGGTCTACCCACGGTGGCTGCCTATATGCTGGCGGCCTCGGTAGTGGCGGCGGCGTTTATCGAAGCCGGCTTGCCGAGTCTCTCGTCTCACCTGTTCATCCTCTACTTCGCGATTCTCTCCGGGGTGACGCCGCCGGTGGCGTTGGCGGCCTATATCGGTGGGGCGATTGCCGGGTCGCACTGGTTCAAGACCGCGCTGACGGCCACCAAGATCTCGCTGGGCGGCTTCCTGATTCCCTATATGTTCATCTACCACCCGCCGCTGCTGGGCAACGGCACGCCGCTGGAGATCGCGCTGGCGGTTGGTTCCGGGGTATTGGGGATCATCGCCCTGGCCGGCTCGACCATCGGCTACTTCCTGCGCCCCTGCAGTTGGCTCGAGCGCGGGCTGCTATTGGCCGCGGCGCTGATGTTGATCACCGGCCAGCTGGTCACCGACGTGATCGGCATCGTGCTGATCGTTGGCCTGTTTGGCTGGCAATATCGCCACCATCGGGCGACGCTATCTCGCTCCTCCTCACCAGCAGCAGGCAAGGAACCCGCGCAATGAAGATCGTGATCCCCGACGACTATCAAGACGTAGTACGCACCCTGGACGCCTTCGGCAAGCTCGAGGGCCATGAGGTGACGATCCACCACGACACCCTGACCAATATCGATGCCCTGGCCGAGCGCTTCAAGGACGCCGAGGCGTTGGTGCTGATCCGCGAGCGGACCTGGATCACCGAGGCGCTGCTGTCGAGGCTGCCCAAGCTGCGCTATATCAGCCAGACCGGCGGTGGTGCGGCCCATATCGACCAAGACGCCTGCGCGCGCCACGGGGTCAAGGTGGTGACCGGTACCGGCTCGCCGGTGGCCGCTGCCGAACTGACCTGGGGCCTGGTGATGGCGGCAACTCGCCACATTCCACAAGAGGTCGAGAACCTCAAGGCGGGGCGCTGGCAGCGCACCCTGGGCACCGGGCTCAAGGGGCGCACCCTGGGCATTTTCGGCTATGGCAAGATCGGCAAGCTGGTGGCTGGCTACGGCCAGGCCTTCGGTATGCCCGTGTTGGTGTGGGGCCGCGAGGGGACTCGCCAGCGCGCCGCCGAGGCGGGACTCGAAGTCGCCGCCAGCCAGGACGAGCTGTTCGCTCGCAGCGACGTGCTCAGCCTGCATCTGCGCCTCAACGACGACACCCGCGGCATCGTCGGCGCAGAGCATCTGGCGCTGATGCAGCCCGAGGCGGTGTTGATCAACACCAGCCGCGCCGAGCTGATCGCCTCCGGAGCGCTGGAGGCAGCGCTGCGCGCTGGCCGCCCCGGACGCGCCGGCATCGATGTCTTCGAGCAGGAACCGCTGTTCGAGCATCCCATGCTGGCCCTGCCGGGGCTGGTGGCCACGCCGCACCTGGGCTACGTCGAGAAGGATAGCTACGAACTCTACTTCGGCGATGCCTTCGACAACCTGCTGGCCGCCGCCAGCGAGTAAGGAGATGCACCATGAGCCATCGTAACGACGAGCTCGACCCGCAGGGGATCGCTGCGCGCCGCGAGGTGCTGGGGGATGCCTACGTCGACCGCTCGCTGGACGGCGCCGACGACTTCAGCTGGCCGCTGCAGGAGCTGGTGACCCGCAACTGCTGGGGCGATATCTGGACCCGCGAGGGCCTGCCGCGGCAGACTCGCAGCCTGGTCAACCTGGGCATGATGGTGGCCCTCAACCGCCCCCATGAGCTCAAGATTCACCTCAAGGGCGCGCTCAACAACGGCTGCACGCCGGCGGAAATCCGCGAGGTGCTGCTGCAGAGCGCTGCCTACTGCGGCTTCCCGGCGGCCATCGACGGTTTCCGCGTGGCTCGTGAGGTACTCGCCGAAGAGGGCATCGCGTTCCGCGATGGCGAGTGAGACAGTGCAGCAATAACAACCAGACAGGAGGAAGGATCATGCACGCCACCCTATCCCTGCGCCGCCACCTGGGCACGGCGCTGATGTCCGCGGCCCTGGTTGCCGCTACCCCGGCGCTGGCCGGCGAGTCGCTGAGCATCGGCGTGGCGCCCAGCGCCAGCGGCTGGTACTTCGGCTACTCCGAGGTCTCGCGCATCGTCAGCGGCGCCACCGACCACGAGATCTCGGTACGCGAGACCGGCGGTTCGCGAGAGAACGCCATTCGCCTGCGCGGCGGTGAGATCGACCTGGCGCTGATCGACGCCATCGGCGCCTACGAGGGCTACCATGGTGAAGGCCAGCAGACCGACCACCATAACCCCGACATGCGGGTGATCACCTGGGTCGCGCCCTCTACCATGCACTGGGCGGTGCGCCAGGATCGCAATATCGAGACCTTCGAGGACCTCGAGGGCGAGCGCTTCAACCCCAGCAGCATTGGCGGCGGCGGCGAGTACATCACCGACATGGTGTTCGAGGTGCTCGGCATCCAGCCCGACTTCCAGCGCATGCGCATGGACGATGCCGCCGAAGCGGTGGTCGACGGGCGCATCGTCGGCTTCAGCTACAACGGCGTGCCGCCGATCCCGGCCTTCACCGAGGTGCACTCGTCGCGGCCGCTGCATATCCTGTCGTTCAGCGACGAGCAGCTCGAGGCAGTGACCGAAGCGCTGCCGTTCCTGTCACCGGCGACCATTCCCGCCGAGACCTACCGCGACATGCCCGAGGCCACCACCCTGGGCACCTTCATCGGCATCGTGGCCAACAGCAGCATGGGCGAGGAGACCGCCTACGACCTGACCCGCGCCTACTGGGAGAACGTCGAGGCCATCGCCGAGAGCTTCGCCCCGGTGGAGGGCATGACGGCGCAGATCGCCCTCGACAACACCACCACGCCGCTGCATCCAGGCGCGCTGCGCTACTACCAGGAGGCCGGCCTGGAGATTCCCGAGGCGGCCATGCCGCCCGAGTCGCAGTAGGTCTTGTATCTAATCCCACTCTATTAACAGGCCGCCCAGGGCGGCCTGCTGCTATCCGGGGTTATCGCATCGGCGAGCCACAGCGCTTAGGCTGGAGGCGAATCTTTCGCCGGTGGTAGTGAATGGGCAAGTTCATTGTGTTGTTGATTATCGCCGTGGCGGTGACCGCGGCGCACCAGCGCGTCTGGGAGGCGGTGCCCCGGCACTGGGCGCCCTGGGAGCCGTTGGCGGTGGATGACCCGCTGACGCCGGTCAGCAAATGGAAGCTGCGCCAGCTGGCCGACGACCGACAGGGCTGCCTGGCGGCGCTGGATACGGTGCCCGACGGTGAGTTTGCCTATACCGCGCTGGACGACCATGAGCCGGTGGCGGGGTGCCCGCTTGCGAACGTGGTGCGGGTCCAGGGCAGCGGGGTCGACTTCAACGCCAGCTTCGTCGCCAGCTGCCCGCTGGCACTGGCCTGGGTCATCTACGAGCGCCAGCGTCTGCAGCCCGCCGCCGAGGAGGTGTTCGGCAGCCGCGTGACAAGCGTCGAGCACTACGGCAGCTACAGCTGCCGCAACGTCTACGGCCGTGAGACCGGGCGCCTGAGCGAACATGCCACTGCCGAAGCGTTCGACGTGGCGGGGTTCGGCTTCGCCGACGGGCGGCGCATTACGCTGCTAGGCGACTGGGACGATGACGGCGAGGCAGGGGCGTTTTTGCGCGAGGCGCGGGACGGCGCCTGCGATATCTTCGGCAACGTGCTGGGACCGGACTACAACGCCGCGCATGCCGATCACTTCCACTTCGGCATGCGCGGCTTCCGGCTGTGCCGCTAGGGGATCCTGTGGCTGAGGTCACTGGCTGAGATCGATATCCTCCTCGTCGGTCAGCGCCCCGGCGGCGGCACCCACGCCAGCGCCAATCACGGCACCGCGGGTGACACTGCCGCCGGTGGCGGCGCCTGCCCCGGCACCCGCCGCGGCCCCGACGCCGGCACCGCTGGCGGCGCGTTCGCCGGTGGTGGCGCCGCAGCCGGCCAGCACCAGCGCAGTCAAGGCGATGGCCGCCAGGCTCAGCAGGCCGCGGGTCTTGTGACGCATCTTTGCTCCGTGCACATGCATACCAGCTCTCCTTTTCCATGGTGTGCCTTTTCACCCTAGAAGCAGATGGGCGTTGGGGCAATGTGGGGTCAGGAGTGAGGCTGCTGGAATAGCATGAACTGGCGGAAAAGCTCGCCCTGACTACTGATGTTGAGCCGACTGTAGAGGCGCTTGCGGTGGTTCTTGACCGTCCCTTGGGTGATGCCCAGCTGTCGGGCAATCTCCGGTGAGCTGTAGCCGCGCAGGATTAGCCAAGCCACGTCGCGCTCACGGTCGCTGAGTACATCGCGACCGAAATCGTGCAATTGGCTGGGAGCCTGGTCGTCGATGCTGGGAAGGTGCAGGCTGCTGGCCAGCCAGAACTGGCCTATCAGCGATTCCAGCAAGGGGAAGAGGTAGGTCAGCACGGCGAGCACGTCGTCGGGTGCCGGCGTGGCCAAGGGTCGATAGAAACCGAAGGAGAGCGACAAGCAGTCGTGCTCGGTCAGGGGAAAGAAGGCCCCGGCTTCGTCATTCAGTCCCAGCTCGCGGTAGTAGGTGGCGAAATAGTCGCTGTCTCGAAACCCGGCTGGCGCCAGTTCATCCAATGACCACACGCCGCGGGCACGGTGTCGCTCCCAGTGCTGGAATATCGGATCGAGCAAATACATGCGTTCTATGTACGGTATGAGAACGCGTTGATGGCGCGTGGCATCGAGATTGTGTGCCAGGATGGCGGGGCGACCCCGGGCGGAAAAGTGGAAGGCCGCATAGCTGATGCCGGGAAAGTAAGCCGCCAGTACCTCCCCCAACCCATCGAGAAAATCCGGCGAGCGTACCAGCCCCGCCAGTTTGGCGACAGGCGTCAGGCTGGCGGGAGGTTTGGCGGCGTGACGGGACTCGTGCATGGTATATCAGCCTGTTAGAAGCCTAGCGAATATCCTCCACTAGCGCGGCGGCCTGGTCGATCCAAGGCTGCTGGTGTTGCTGTAGCGTTTGTTGCCCCCAGCGGGCGATTTCAGCGTCCATCGGATCGTAGGCCTCGGTCTGACTCGCGGCCAGTGTCTGAATCACTGCGTGGCCACAAAACGGCACATAGCCTTCCGAGTAACCGCCTTCGTGGACCATGACCAATCGCCCGGAGCAGAGCCGTTCGGCGGCGTTCAATAGCTTCTGGGTCATGGTTGCATAGGCGCCGCTGTTGAGCAGCATGCAGCCGAGGGGGTCCATGGCGCTGGCGTCGAAGCCGCAGGCTACCACGATCAGCTCGGGCCGATAGCGAGTGAGTGCCGGTATGACCACCTCGTCTAGGGCCGCCATATAGGCACCGATCCCGCTCCCGGCAGGTAGCGGCACGTTGAGGGTATAGCCGAATCCGGCACCCTCGCCGCGCTCGCTGAGGTGGCCACTATCCTGAGGATAGTTGTTGTCATGGTGGAGCGAGATGGCCAATACATCATCACGCTCCCAGAACGCTTGCTGGGTGCCATTGCCATGATGTACATCCCAGTCGATGACCGCGACGCGCCTCAGCGGATGGCGCGCCATCATCGCCATGATCGCCACCGGGATATTGCCCAGCAGGCAGAAGCCCCGGCCTCGGTCACGCTCGGCGTGGTGGCCAGGTGGTCGGCACAGCGCATAGGCGTTGTCGCAGCGGCCGCTAAGCACCGCTTGCATGGCGATCATCGCCTGCCCAGTGGAGCGGCGGGCGATGGTGTAGCTGTCCTTGCGCAGCGGCGCGCACTCGCCAGCATCACCGAAACCGCGCTCGCTCATCTCTGCCAGCCGGTCGAGGTAGGCGGAGGTGTGAAAGCGCAGCAGGTCCTCCTCGCTCGCCGGTTCACCCTTGAGCAGGACCAGCTCATCGATCAGGCCACTCATCTCCAGCAGGTTACGCAGGCGCCGCTTGGTCTCTGGATGCTCTGCCGCGGCGGCGGGTTGCACGAACTCTCCCGGGGCGTCGAAGATCGAACACGGGCCGGTATCGTGCCACATGCAGTGTTCATGAAAGGCAAACCCGGTGCGTGGCATGGTCGACTCCTCAGGCCAGGACGATGAATAGCAGCACACTAAAGGCCGCGGCGATCAAGACATAGGGAAGCTGGGTCAGGGCGTGCTGCAGCGGCGTCACACTGCAGCCACGGGCGCTCAATACCGTGGAGTCGCCGAAGAAGCAGGCGTGCGAACCAAAGGCTCCCGCCGAGATCATGGCGCCTAGGGTCAGTGGCAGCGAGGCGCCGGTGGCGAGCGCCAGCGGAACCACGATGGGAAAGGCAATGGCATAGACGCCCCAGAAGGAGCCGGTGGCAAAGGCGAGGCCGGCGAGTATCACGAAGGTCACTGCTGGCAGCCACTGACCCGCCATGACCGGCATGACCCAGTCGATCAGTGTCTCGGCCAGGCTCAATTGCTCGTTGACGTCCTGCAGGATGAAGGCGGCGAAGACGATACCCAGCGGCACCAGCATGAACTGCAGTCCCTTGATGATCTCGTCGAACAGGCGGTTGAGCGGTGCCATGTCCTGGGCCACGTAAAGCCCGAGGGTCACCAGCAGGGCGAACGCCACACCGATCAGTGCATCGATCTCGAACCACCAGGTGGCGAAGATCAGCGTTGCCATCGGCAGCAGGAAATTGATCAACCTAGCGGGACGATGCGTGAACTGCTCGGGATTTTCCTCTTCGTTGTTCTCGGGCAACCGCTCTTCGTCGCCCTGTTCGGCACGCTTCATCTTGCCCAGCGCCGGGATCAGTCCGCCAGCGACCAGCAGCACCACGATCAGCGCCACCCAGGGGTAGAACAGATAGGGGATGAGCGTCAGGTAGTAGCTGAAGCCCTGGCCGGTGTCGGCAACGTCATGGCTCTCCAGCAGTCCCGAGAGGTAGATGGCCCAGGTGGAGAAGGGAATGATCAGGCAGATGGGCGCTGCGGTCGAGTCGACGATATAGGCCAGCATCGAGCGCGATATCTTGAGCTTGTCGGCCAGCCGTTTCATCGCCGCCGAGACGGTCATGGCGTTGAGGTAGTCATCGATGAAGATCAGCACGCCGAGCCCGACACTGCCCAGCAGCGCACTGCGGCGCGTGGTGAAGTAGCGTCCGGCGGCACGACTGAACGCTTCCGTGCCGCGCGCGAACTGCAGCAGGCCAATCAGGCTGCCGAGCAGGCCGCAGACCAGGATGATCCAGCCCATGGTGGGGTCCTGCATCACCCCCAGGCCGCTGGCCGCCATGTCCTGTACGGCGGTGCTGGGCGAGAGCATGATGAAGCCGCTCAGTGCTCCGGCCAGCAGGGCTTCCAGCGTACGCCGCGTGAGCAGCGCCATGCTGATGACCACGGTGGTAGGGAGCAGGCTGTAGAGCCCGTAATAGTCACTATCGATCAGCGCGAAGCCGCTCAGGCTGGCGACCAACACGACAGCGAGAAACAGCAGGCCGCCCTTGGTGGCACTGCCGAAGCGCTGAGAACGGCCCGTCAGGCCCGAAGCGTTGTGCGACATGGTAGATGACCTTTGTTGTTATGCGGTCTGCTATTGGTAGCACCGCTGGGGCGTCGCCCGCATTGTCCCCAAGGGGATAACGCAGGTTCACCGCGCGGCTGCTGCTGGGTGATGCAGTGGATATTGCCGCCGCCGAGCAGGATCTCCCGGGCCGGGATGCCGATTACCCGCTTGTCGGGGAAGAGGCCCTGGAGGATCGCCTTGGCCTCCTCGTCGTGGGCGGGGTCGAGGAAGGGCATCACCACCACCGAGTTGCCGATGTAGAAGTTGACGTAGGAGCCGGCCATGCGGTCGCCGGGCTGGCGCGGGTGGGAGCTGTCGAGGCGATCCAGGCCGCTGGCCTCGTCCTCGGCGATAGTCAGCGGCCCCGGCTGGGGCAGCTTGTGCACGCTCAGCGGCCGGCCCTTGGCGTCGCGGGCGCTCTCCAGCACCGCCAGCGCCTCGCGGCAGATGGCGGCCTGGGGGTCGGCGGCGTCGTCGCACCAGCTCAGGGCCACCTGGCCGGGGGCCACGAAGCAGCACAGGTTGTCCACGTGGCCGTTGGTCTCATCCAGGTGGCAGCCGCGCGGTAGCCAGATCACCTTGTCGATGCCCAGGTACTCCCTGAGCACCGTCTCCATCCCCTCGCGGCCCATCTCGGGGTTGCGGTTGGCGTTGAGCAGGCACTCCTCGGTGGTGATCAGGGTGCCCTCGCCGTCCACGTGGATGGCGCCGCCCTCCAACACCACCGGCGCCTCGAAGCGCGGGATGCCGAGCATCTCGGCGACCTTGGTGCGGATGCGCTTGTCCTTGTCCCAGGGGAAGTAGAGCCCCCCCTTGAGGCCGCCCCAGGCGTTGAACACCCAGTCGACCATGGCCAGGCGGCCGTCCGGGTGGGTCAGGAAGGTGGGGCCCATGTCGCGCATCCAGGCGTCGTTGCTGGAGAGTTCCACCACGCGGATATGGGCGGGCAGCTGGTGGCGGGCGTTCTCGTACTGCTCGTCGTTGACGCCGACGAACACCGTCTCGCTCTCGGCGATGGCGCAGGCCACCGCGACGAAGGCCTGCTGGGCCGGCTTGGCCCCGTAGCGCCAGGTGTCGGGGCGCTGCGGCCAGAGCATCCAGCAGGCGTCGTGGGGGGCGAACTCGGCGGGCATATGAAACCCCAGGGCGGCCGGGGTGGCGGTCTCGGCGATGGGGCTGTCGAGCATTGGCTGGTGCATGGCGATTCTCACAGGTGGCCGACCATCAGGAAGATCGCGGCGGCGATAACGGCGGCGATCAGTACGTAGGGCAACTGGGTCAGGGCGTGGGCCATGGGCGTACAGCCGCTGCCCTGGGCGGAGAGCACCGTCGAGTCGCCGTAGAAGCAGGCGTGGCTGCCGAAGGCGCTGGCCGAGATCAGCGCGCCGATCACCAGCGGCATATGGCTATCCATGCTGGCGGCCAGCGGCAGCACGATGGGCATGGCCACGGCGAAGATGCCCCAGAAGGAGCCGGTGGCGAAGGCCAGGAAGGCCATGGTGACGAACACCACCGCCGGCAGCATCCCCGGGCTCATCAGCGGCTGGACAGTGGCGATCACGTAGTCGGTGAGCCCCAGCACGTCGTTGACCTCCTTGAGGGTGAAGCCGGCCACCAGGGTGCCCAGCGGCATGATCATCGCCTTGAAGCCATCCAGGGCGGTATCGAAGGTGTCGTGGAAGCTCAGCAGCCGCTGGACGGCGATCAGCACCAGGGTCACGGCCAGCGCCACGATGACGCCGCGCAGGATGTCGATCTCGAAGTACCAGGTGAAGAAGATCAGGGTGGCGATGGGCAGCAGGAAGTTGAGCAGGTGCGGGCGCTTCTTGCCGCTGTCTTCCACCTCCAGGGCGTTGTCGTCGACGCCGTCCGGCATCAGCTGGCCGGCGGCGGCGCGGGCCTCGGCGGCCTTCATAGGGCCGAGGTTGGGAATCCAGCCCATGGCCACCAGGGGCACCACGGCGGCGGCCACCCAGGCGTAGAACATGTACGGAATGGCCTCGATATACAGGCCCATGCCGTTGCCGGCAACGTCGTTCTCCTCCAGCAGGCCGGCGAAGAACACCGCCCAGGTGGAGAAGGGCACCAGGATGCAGATCGGCGCCGCGGTGGAGTCGACGATATAGGCGAGCTTCTCCCGCGAGACCTGGAAGCGGTCGGTGATCTTCTTCATCGAGGCGCTGATGGTCAGCGCATTGAGGTAGTCGTCGACGAAGATCACCAGCCCCAGCACCCAGGTGGCCAGCAGGCTCTGGCGACGGCTATGGATGCGCTTGGTGACGGCGTCGCCGAAGCTGAGCACGCCGCCGGTCTTGACCAGCAGGGCGATCAGGCTGCCGAACAGGCCGCAGACCAGGATGATCCAGGTCACGGTGTCGTTGCCCAGCACGCTGAGCAGGATATCCGAGCCCTGGGTGACCACCGTGGTGGGGTCGATCATCAGCAGGCCCACCAGGGCCCCGGCCAGCAGCGACTCGATGGTGCGACGGGTGATAACGGCCATGCCCAGCACCACGGCGGTGGGGAGCAGGCTCCAGGCGCCAAAACTTTCCATACAACACTCTCTATTTATCGTTGTGGTAGCTATTCGATTCTTAATCGAGAAGGTGCCGATTTATGTCGCGAGCGAAGACGGGCTGGCCGCCGCCGGAGCACAGCAACCGGAGTTGACAGTTTGCTCAATGAGGATTGCGAGCACCGCCGGCGGTCAGGATGTCGAGCGCAGCAATAAATCGGCCCTTCTCAGAGGAAGCCGTCGGCCTTAAGGGACGCCGTGACGGCGGTGAAGGCCTCGTCAAGGATCGCCACCGCCCGGTCGACGGTGTCGCGGTCCCAGATCAGCGGCGGCGAGATGATATTGAGGTGGCCCACCGGGCGAATGATCAGGCCGCGGCTCTGGGCCTCGGCGGCGACCCGGTCGCCGACCCGTGCCTCCACCGGCAGCAGTTCCTTGGTGGCCTTGTCGGCGACGTTCTCGATGGCCAGCATGAAATGGCTGCCGCGCACGTCGCCCACCGTCGCGTGATCCGAAAGCGTCTTGAGCTGCTGCGCCAGGTAGGGCCCCACCTCGCGGACGTTGGCGCAGATGGCCTCGCGCTCGATGATCTCGATATTCTTGAGCGCCGCCGCACAGCTCACCGGATGGCCGGAGTAGGTGAAGCCGGTGCTCAGTACGCCGCCCTTGCCCTGGGGGGTGCCCAGCACCTCGAAGAGCTCGTCGGAGATCAGGGTGGCGCCCAGCGGCGCATAGCCCGAGGAGAGGCCCTTGGCGCAGTTGATGATGTCCGGCTGGGTATCGAAGACCGCCTCCGAGGCGAAGAAGTGGCCCAGGCGGCCGAAGCCGGTGACCACCTCATCGGCGATGAACAGGACGTCGTGGGCGCGGCACACCGCCTGGATGCGCGCGTGATAGCCCGCCGGCGCCATAAGCACGCCACCGGCGCCCATGATCGGCTCGGCGATAAAGGCGGCGATGTTATCGGCGCCGATCTCGGCGATGCGCTCCTCCAGCTCGGCCACCAGGTGGTCGCAGTAGGCCGCCTCGCTCATGCCCTCGGGGCGCCGGTAGAGGTTGGCCTCGCTGAGGTGGGTGACCAGGTGATCCAGGGTATCGAAGTCCCAGTTGTTGCTTTCGATGCCGGTCAGGCTCGCCGCCAAGTAGGTGGTGCCGTGGTAGGCGTTGTTGCGCGACAGGATTCGCTTCTTGCTGGGCTTGCCCAGGCGATTGAAGTAGTAGTGCACCAGGCGAACGGTGGCGTCGTTGGCCGTCGAGCCGCCGCAGCTGAAGAACACGTGGTTGAGATGGGCCGGGGCCAGCTCGGCGAGCTTGGCGGCCAGCTCCGCCGCCGGGGCGTTGGAGAGGTTGTTGAAGGTGGAGAAGTAGGCCATGCGGGTGGCCTGGTCGGCCATGGCCTGGCCGATCTCGGCGCGACCGTGGCCGACGTTGACGCACCACAGGCCGGCGATGCCATCGATAAAGCGATTGCCGTGGACGTCTTCCACGTAGATGCCGTCGCTGTCGGTGATCAGATCGCAGCCCTCGTCGTGGAAGCGGCTGTAGTCGGTGAAGGGGTGGATGAAGTGATCCTTGTCCTTCTGCCACAGCGCCTGGGCGTCGAGGTCCTGGCGGGTGCTGGCGTTCGGGGGCCGCGGTGCGGAGCGCTTGATAGTCGGTGTCGGGGGCATGGTCGTGGCCTCGTCTGTTGTTATCGATAGCGCCAGACTAGCTAGGGGCGACTTGGCGGGAACATATCCCGATTGGGGTATGGTGGTAGGCAGGGCCGCTTTCTAAGCTGGCAACACCCTATAACCACAACGCAACGAGGCAGCCATGACGCACTCCATCGATGAGCAACGACTGTGGGATTCGCTGATGGCGATGGCCGAGATCGGCCCCAGCCCCAACGGCGGCAGTCACCGGCTGGCGCTTACCGACGAGGACGCCGCCGGCCGGCACCTGCTGATCGAATGGGGCCAGGCGCTGGGCCTTGCGCTGCGCGTCGACCGCGTCGGCAACATGTTCCTGCGCCGTGCCGGCAAGCGTGACGATCTCGATCCGATCGGCGTTGGCAGCCACCTGGATACCCAGCCCAAGGGCGGGCGCTTCGACGGCGTGCTGGGGGTACTGGCCGGCCTCGAGGCGCTGCGTACCCTCGACGATCACGGCGTGGTCACCCAGCGGCCGCTGGAGCTGGTGGTGTGGACCAACGAGGAGGGCAGCCGCTTCGCCCCGGCCATGGTCGCCTCCGGCACCTATGCCGGTGTGTTCAGCGTCGACTCGACCCTGGCGCGACGCGACCGCGACGGCGTGAGTCTCGGCGAGGCGCTCACTGCGACCGGCTTCAACGGCGAGATGGCGGTGGGCGAGCCGCGCCTGGCAGGCTTCCTCGAGCTGCATATCGAGCAGGGGCCGGTGCTGGAGGAGAACCACGAGGCGATCGGCGTAGTGACCGGCGTGCAGGGCATGCGCTGGTTCGACGTCACCCTGCGCGGCCAGTCCTCGCATGCCGGCCCCACGCCGATGCGCTACCGGCGCGACGCCCTGGCCGCTGCGGCGCGCTGCATCGACCGCCTCCAGGCCCACGCCCTGGCGGATCCCAGCGGCGACACCAAGGTCACCTGCGGCACCCTGGAGATCGACGCGGCCTCGCGTAACGTGGTACCCGGCGAGGTGCGGCTCAGCTTAGACCTGCGACACATCGATGAGGGTGAGCTGGATGCCCTGGAAGCGCGCTTCGAGGAGGAACTGGCCGCCGCCGGCGAGGCCTTCGGCGTGGAGGCGAAGAGCGAGCGCATCTGGGCCTCGCCGGTGGTGAGCTTCGATGCCGGCTGCGTCGACGCCGTGGAGGGCGCCGCCAAGGCGCGCGGCATGGCCTACCGGCGCATGCTGAGCGGCGCCGGCCACGACGCCGTCTATGTGTCGCGGGTCGCGCCCACGGCGATGGTCTTCATCCCCTGCCGCGACGGCATCAGCCACAACGAGGTGGAGTACTCGAGCCCCGAGCAGTGCGCCCTGGGCGCCCAGGTACTGTGCGATGCGCTGGTGGAACTGGCGAATCGCTAGACGACTCTGCTAACCGCTGCGCTGGCGCGAGACCAGCGCCACGTGATCGAGGAACAGCCGGAACAGCTGCGTCTGGCTGGAGACCGCCAGGCGCTGGTAGATATGCTTGCGGTGCACCTTGACGGTGCCGTCGCTGATCTCCAGCGCGCGGGCCGCCGACTTGGTCGAGTGGCCGGCCAGCAGTAGCCGTACGATCTCCTGTTCGCGGGCGGTGAGCGCCTCGCGGCCGAAGCTGGCAAAGGCCGCCTCCACCGGCTCGCGCTCGTCGAGACGCTGCTGAAACTGCCCGCCCTGCCACTTCCAGTACTCCTCGAGCAGCGCCTCGACCAGCGGCGCCAGGTGGCGCAGCGCCTGCAGCGCGCGGCGCGTCAGCGGCGGCGAGTTGCTGCCGAAGCCCAGCGATACCGCGATCACCACCTGCTCGTCGACCCGCGCGAACAGTCCCACTTCGTCGTGCAGCCCCAGGTCGCGGTAGTAGCGGTGGTAGTAGTCGCTCGACTCGAAGCGGTCCGGCGCCAGCTCGCGCAGGCGCTGGGCGCCGTGGTCGAGGCCGTCGCTGACCGCGGTGAAGAAGGGATCGAGCAGGTAGGCCTCGCTCAGGTAGCGTTCGATGCCCTGTTCGCGCTGGGCCTCGGGGTAGTCGTCGTGGATCAGCAGCGGCCGGCGGCGGCCGCGGTAGGCGTTGATCAGGATGGTATCGTAGGCCACCAGCTCGCGCAGGCAGTGATCCAGCTGGCGCGGGAAGTCGACGCTGGCAACGCCACGCAGCAGGCGCGCCAGCTGCTGGTGCCAGGCAAGGCATTCGGGGCGTGCGAGCAGGTCGGTGTGGGGCATGTCGGGTCCGGGGAGTACTGATTGACGAAGCCTGAGCGTATCACGCTGCGCTGGCCTCTTATCCTGGCGACACGCTTACTCTACACTCGAGACTGCTTGCCTTCGGGATAAGGACCACGAGTCGATGCTGGGATTTCTGCAGGGGTTTTCCTATGGACTGTTCATGACCTGCCTGCCGTGGCTGCTGGTGGGGCTGGCCAACCCGCGTCTGGCGGTGCCGCTGGCCTCGCCCAACCGCTGGCAGGTCATCGCCCGCTACTGCCTGCTGTTCCCGTTCGTGAGCGTGCTGCTGTGGCTGACATCGCTATGGGGCGGCTTTTCGCCGAGCCTGATCGGCTGGCTGGCGGGGCTGGGGGCGATCGCCGCATCGCTGCCGCTGGAGCGGCGGCTGCGCGGCTGGTGGGCACGGCGCGGCGAACGGCGCCGCCAGGTCCAGCTGGCGCGTGATGCGGAGCGCCAGCGGGCGGAGCAGGAGCGCAGCGCCTACGAGGCCGGCGTGGCGGTGCTCGACCCGGCGCGACCGCCAGCGGACGCCGATGACCTGGTGCGCTCGCTGTGTGCTGCCAAACAGCGCCTGCTCGACGTGCATCGACCCGACCTGGCGATCCAGGCCGACCGTGTCTACAGCCGCTACCGCCACGTGATGGGCGTGCTCGGCGGACGCTTCGAGCGCGGCGAGTTGGCCTTCGAGCGTTCCCGCGAGCTGGTCAGCGAGGTGTGCCTGGGGGCGGTGGACAACCTGACCTCGATGGCCTCCCAGGCCAGCGGCGTGGTGGGGGTGGACGAGAGCTTCGTGCGTCGCCGGCTGGCCAAGCAGGCCCAGCTCAGCGTCGAGGAGCGGGTGGCACTCAAGCGGCGCCTGGAGCTGCTCGAGAGCACGGAGCGGCGCCTCAAGCAGCTGGCGGCGCGCAACGAGTCGGCGCTGACCGTGCTCGACGATACCGCGGTGGCCATGGCGCGTATCGAAACCCAGCGTCCCCAGGCCTCGCGCGGTACCGACCTGGCGCTGGAGGAGCTGCGCCGCTTCGTCGAACGTGCCGAGCGCTACGGGCGCAGCAGCGACTGAGCGCCTAGGGCTGGGTGACGCTGATCACATAGCTGCCCACATCGCTGCTGTTGAATGCCCTGGCGGTTACGCGATAGTGGCCCGCCTCCAGGCGCACGGTCAGCTGCGCGTCGACCCCGTCGCCGCTATCGTCATCGCTCAGGTAGAGTTCCTCGCCTTCGATTTCCAGGTAGGCGTCGACCTCGCTCGAGCGCATGTCGATCACGTACATGCCCGGGGTCTCGATCTGCAGGCTGTAGTGGTCGCGGGCGCCAGGTACCAGGCGTGCGGCGCGCGCTTCGTCAAGGCTCAGCTCGCTACCCTCGTCATCGGTGACGGCTTGCGTCCGCGTGGCAAGGCGAAAACGGCCGCTGCCCGAACCGAAGCTGCCGGCGCTGATGGTGTACTGGCCGGGATCGAGGAGTGTCTGGAGGCGTGCATCGAGGCCGCTGCCGCTGTCGTCGTCGCTGATCGTCACGCCGTTGCCGGTGAGCGTCAGGTAGCTGTCGAAGTCCTCCGACTGCATGTCGATGACCACGTCGAGGCGTTCGCTCAGCGTGATCTGGTAGTCGATCTCTTCGCCGTGGAACCAGCCGTCGACCTGGGTATCTAGGTCCAGCGGACCTCCGTGGTGCAGCTCGCCACCGTCTGGCATGCGCTGGGCGGCGATATCCAGGGTGTATAACCCCCGGTCTTCGCCAAAAGAGGGGCGGGCTATCAGGGTGTACTCTCCGGCATCGAGCTGGGCGGTGAGTCGTGCATCGAGATGCTGGCCGCTGTCATCGTCGCTGAGCGCCAGGCCGTTCGGGCCGGACAGTTCCAGATAGGCATCCAGATCTTCCGAGCGCATGTCGATGCGGTACACTCCGGCCTCCTCGATATGCAGCCGGTAGCGGTTGCCGTCACCGTCCAGCCAGCCGGTCAGCTCGATGGGCGCGGTGATGTCGCCTGCGCTGCGCGTTTCCAGCTGTTGGCTGTCGAGGCGATAGGGACCGAAGCTGCGCGCATCCTCGCCACTGACGACCAGCATATGGTTGCCGTCTTCGGCGATTCGCTGGCGGAGCTTGGCGCCGGCAGCGTCATCGCTGGCTGCCAGCCACTCGCCGTCGGGGGCGAACAGCGACAGGCTGCCGCGCAGGGCCCCGCCGAGTTCGAACTCGACCACGCTGCCCGCCTCAAGCATGAGGTGATGCCGCTGGTAGAAGCTGCCGTCCTTGCCGTTGAGTTCGTCACTACTGGTGATCTCTCCGGTCAGGCGTTCGCCGAGCGCTGCCACTTGGGGGGCTGGCGCGCCGACGCTGTCATTGGCATGGCTGGCGCCTAAGCCCGTTGTCAGCATCAGGCCGAGGAGGAGGGTGCGAGAGATCGTGAACGTGGCCACTGGGTCTTCCTTGTGCGAGGGCATGGATAATACGAGCGCGGCGGCATAGGCCAATACGTTGATGAATCATAGAGCCTCTGGCGAAGATGAACAGCGTCGATCAGTCGATTATCGGCGCTGAACCAGGTGAGGTAATCTAGGCTGACAGCCGAGACGCAAGGAATTTCTGCCATGAGCGAGCAAGACCCGCAGCGTTCACCGCTTTCGCTACCGCCGCTGGCCGAGATCGAGCGGGAGCTCGATGAAGCGGACGCCCTCGATACCGACCCCGGTGTCGAGCAGGCCTCCGCCGACCCCGAGCTCGAATCCATGGCCGCGGCCTTCGTCGACGACGTGCTGGCCGACGACGCCGATGCCGACCTGGCGCGCAAGCGCCGCGCGGTGGATGAAATGGGACGCGAGCTGCAGCAGCAGGCCGCCCACCAGAGCGCGATGCTGCAGACCCCGCTGCGCAAGCTGGCCCACCAGGGCGATGATGGCGGCCCGGTGGCCCAGGCGCTGGTCGACCTGCGCGGGCGTATGCAGAGCCTCGACCCGGGCCAGCACCGTCTGGCGGCGAGTCCGCTGGACCGCGTGCTGGCGCTGGTGCCGGGGGCTGGCAGCCGCCTGCAGCGCTACTTCCGCAAGTTTGAGAACGCCCAGCAGGCGCTGGATGCGATCATCGCCGACCTCGAGAGCGGTCGCGACATGCTGAACCGCGACAACATCACGCTGGGCGACGACCAGGAGGCGCTGCGCGCCTCCCTCAGCCAGCTCAATCGCCAGGTCGAACTGGGGCGGCTGATCGACGCACGGCTGCAGCAGGCCATCGCTCGCCGCGACGAGAACGACGAGCAGCGGCGTTTCGTCGAGGAGGAGCTGCTGTTTCCGCTGCGCCAGCGGATCGTCGACCTGCAGCAGCAGCAGGCGGTGAGCCAGCAGGGCGTGCTGGCGCTGGAAGTGATCATCCGCAACAACCGCGAGCTGATGCGCGGCGTCGACCGGGCCATCAACGTCACCGTCTCGGCGCTGACGGTGGCGGTCACGGTGGCGCTGGCGATGGCCAACCAGCGGCTGGTGCTGGATCGTGTCGAGGCGCTCAACACCACCACCTCGCAGATGATCAGCGGAACCGCCAAGGCGCTGCGTCAGCAGGGTGTCGACATCCAGACCCGCGCCTCGTCGGCGATGCTCGACATGCAGGCGCTGGAAGAGTCGTTCGGTGAGGTGATGGGCGCCATCGACGACCTGTCGCGCTACCGGCGCGAGGCGCTGCCGGCCCTCGACGCCCAGATCGATCGCCTGGCGCAGCTGGCCGACCAGGGCGGGGCGGCGGTGTCGCGCTATCAGCGCGGCAATCGTGCTCAGCCCGGTGAAGACGCTAGCCCGGACGGGCCCTGAACGTCAGCCCTGGCGGAAGCGCGCGCTGGCGTCGCGGAAGGCCTTGCGCGCCAGGCCCGCACCGTCTTCCAGGCCGCGGGCCAGGGAGCTGAATGCCGCCTCGCTGGCCCAGCGCAGGGCATCCAGGCGCACTTCCAGCTCGACCCGGCGACGCTTGAGACGCTCGAGGTCGTCGGCGTAGCGGCTGCGGGCCTCGTCGCCGGCCTGGCGCGCCTTGGCGGCCAACGCGTCGATCTCGGCATCGAGTCGCTTCAGCGCCGCCTTCAGGCGGGCGAAGAGATCATCTTCAGGTTGCATGGTGGCGCTCCTCTCGGTGGCTGCCGTTACCCTGAGTCTAGCGTGTCATGCGGCGTGTCGGCCATCGCCGCAGCACATCACGCCTTATCCAGGCCGATACAGGAGGCATCGCCATGCTGCCCATCGAAGGACTCGATCATCTGGTGCTACGCGTGGTCGACCTCGACGCCATGCGCCGCTTCTACTGCGAGGTGCTGGGCTGCGAGGTGGCCCGCGACAAGCCGGAGATCGGGCTGCTGCAGCTGCGCGCCGGCGATGCGCTGATCGACCTGGTGCCGGTGGACGGGCCGCTGGGCCGCCAGGGGGGCGCTGCGCCGGGCCGCGAGGGACGCAACCTGGCGCACTTCTGCCTGCGCCTGTCGCACTTCGATGCCGCCGAGCTCAGCGCTCATCTGGCCGCTAACGGCGTTGAACCCGGCGAGGTCAAGAACCGCTTCGGCGCCCGCGGGGACGGTCCGTCGCTGTATATCGACGACCCCGAAGGCAATACCGTCGAACTCAAGGGGCCACCGGACTAGCGCTGCCTCACGCCGGTGGCGCGTCGTCGATGACGATACGGTCGCGGCCGGCGCGTTTGGCGCGATACAGGCGCCGGTCGGCCAGGGCCAGCAACTGCTCGCGGTCGAGGCTGCCGTCGGCGGGGGTGGCGCTGGCGATACCGACGCTGGCGGTAACCCGCTCGGCCTCGGGGTGGGGCAGTGCCAGGCCGTGAATCGCGCGGCGAACGCGCTCGGCGACCCGCTGCGCCGCGTCGAGATCGGTATTGGCCAGTACGCAGACGAACTCCTCTCCGCCGTAGCGCGCCACCAGGTCGCCGGGTCGCGTCACCACCCCGGCAATTGCCTTGGCCAGGGCGCGCAGGGTGTCATCGCCAACGGCATGCCCCAAGTGGTCGTTGTAGGCCTTGAAGTGATCGACATCAAGGAAGATCACCGCCAGCGGCGTGCCTTCCCGGACGCTGCTCTCCCAGCTTGCCGCATAGACGTCATCGAAGCAGCGCCGGTTGGCGATGCCGGTAAGCCCGTCGACGGTCGAGATCTGGTGCAGCTGGTCGCGCTGCTCCAGGCCACGCTGAAAGGCGTTCAACAGCTCGTCGAGACTCTCGACCAGCTCGCCCAGTTCGTCGTTGTGATGGTGGCCGAGTGCCGGCTTCGGCCACTCGCCGGGGCGCTGTGGGTCGGTGGCGGCGATCGCCGTGTGCACCTTGAGCAGCGGGCGGGTGATGAAGACGTGAAACACCACGACCACCAGCGCGGCGATGGCAAAGGCCTTGAGCACGCTGAGTAGAAACACCATGCGGCTGCGTTCGATGAAGGCGCTGCCGAGGCTATCCAGCGCCAGGCTCAACTCGATCTCACCCACGCTGCTTGACGGGCTGCCCTGGCCGAGGTCGTAGTCGAGGCTGGCGCGATAGTGAAGAATATCGCCGAACAGGCGCTCGATCAGCCAGCCGGCCTGGCTGTCACGGCTCAGCTCGCGGCTGGCCATGACCCGCTCGAAGTCGTCGCGGATCACCACCTGCTGGACGTTGCCGGCGGCAAACAGGCCGTCGATGACCTGGTCGGCGAGGTCGGGATTGAGCTGGAAAGCGGCCTCGGCGGCGGTGCCGTTGACCAGGCGCAGGGTGTGGGTGGTCTGCTCGCGGACTTCGTCGCGCAGCGTGCGCAGGTCCGAGGCCAGCTCCAGGGCCCCGGCGACGATGCTCAGCAGAATGGCAATCAGCAGCGTCAGGCCGGCCTGCTTGGCGGTGAGGCTGCGGCGCGTCACGGAGCGATGCCCAGTGTATCGAGCACCTCGGCCTCGATCCTGGCGCTGACCCCGCTGCGCCGCTGGTCGTCCAGGGCGCGCTGCAGGTCGGCGAGGAAGGTTTCGGAGACCGATGGGTGGCAGGCCAGGTAGAGGTCGACCGCGTGGAAGTCGAACAGCTTGCGCAGCTCGACCCCGGCTTCGGCGGCAAGTGCCTGGGCCGGCAGCTCGCCGGTGACCCACACGTCGATCAGCCCGGAGGCGAGGCGCTGGACGTTGTCACGCTCCTGGCTGGCCACGGTAACGGGGATGCCGTGGGCCTCGACGTGCTGGCCTACCGCATCTTCGCGAAAACTGCCCACCGTCAGGTTCGTCAGGTCATCGAGGCTGTCGGCCATCAGTGGGCTGTCGATGGACACGAAGGCCGCCCAGCGGTTGCTGGCCAGCGGCCCGACCCAGCGGAACTGGTCCTCGCGCTCGGCGGTGCGGCTGGTCGAGTAGGCGCAGTGCTGTTCGCGCAGGCGTGCCTCGGTGATGGCACGTGCCCAGGGCATTAGCCGGAAAGCGGCGCTATGGCCAGTGTCATCCAGCGCGCGCTGCAGCATGCGCGTGGCTTGACCCTCGACCCGACGCTGGTCGTCGAGGTAGTTGAAGGGCGGGTACTCCTCGGTGGTAAAGACGACGCCGCTGCCGGCGAGGCGCGTCAGCCGGCCCACCTGCTCGAGGGTCTCGAGTGCCGCCTGCATGGTTTTGACCAGTGCCGGGTCGGTGTCGCGATTGATGGCGAAGTAGAGGTCGGACTCGCTCAGCGTATAGACCGGCTCGAACTGGCGGGTGTCGATGCCGTGCTGCTCCATCAGCCAGAAAGCGACGTTCTGGCTGTAGGCCCACAGGTCGACGCGGCCGTGCTCGAGCATCTTCAGCGCACTGAGGTTGGAGATCGCCGGGCGCAGCAGGTCGTCGCTGACGCCATTCTCGGTGAGCCGCTGGGCGCCAATATCCTCGCGAATCACCGCGATGCGGTAGTCGTGGGTGGCCAGGTCGTCGAGGGTGTCGAGACGAATACCGCTGTCGCGCCGGGCCAACAGCGTAACGCTGTCGCGGGCGATGGGGCCGACCCACTGGAAGAGTGCTTCGCGCTGCTCGGTACGGGTGGTGGAAAACAGCACCGTGCCTGGCTCGCTGAGGGCGAGGTCGTAGCCGCGCGCCCAGGGGTAGTAGTGCACGGCATTGCGGTCGAGCGGGGTCACGGTGACTTCGAAGAGCGCCTCGAGCACCTCGATGGCGACGCCTTCCAGGCGCCCGTCTTGGCGATAATTATAGGGCGGATACTCTTCGGTGATGAAGGTCAGCCGTTCCAGCGCAAGGGCCGAGGAAAGCGGCAGAACCAGGCATAATGCCAGCAGCAGCCTTGCTATCATGGGCGCAGTATTCTCTCTCTGGACGCATCTCGGGATGCGGTGGCGTTCGCCATGTTGCCTCTGGCCGTCAAGCAAAGCCGACCACTTGTTTAGATTATCGGCAGCTTGGCTTCAAGCTAGAGGAAAACCGTTGGCCTGTCATTCAATCGACGGCGTTGCAATGCCGCATGGTGGCCAGTACCGCGCTGCTGGTAGTCTTGTCGAGCCACGCTCACAAAGGAATGTCCCATGAGCCATACCGGCGTCGTGCCCCGCACGCGAGCCTCGCGTAAGGAGATACTGGGCTGGGCGATGTTCGACTTCGCCAACCAGGCCTACACCCTGCTGATCATCACCGTGGTGTTCGGCGAGCTGTTCACCACGGTGATCGTCGGCGACCGCGGCGACGACTATCGCCTGGCCAATCTGCTGTGGAGCCTGGCGCTGGCGCTGAGCTATCTGATGGTGGTGATCAGCGGCCCGCTGTGCGGGGCGGCGATGGACTACTCGGCGAGCAAGAAGCGCTTCCTGTTCGTCAGCTACCTGGCCACCATCGCCACCACCGCGATGCTCTACTTCGTGGCACCCGGCTACGTGCTGTTGGGGTTCGTGCTGATTACCCTCTCCAACTACGCCTACTCGATGGGCGAGTCATTCATCGCCGCCTTCCTGCCCGACCTCGGCCCGCCGCGGGATCTGGGCAAGATCTCCGGCTTCGGCTGGGCGCTGGGCTATGTCGGCGGCCTGTTTGCCGCCGGTTTCACGCTGGTAGTACTGGGCGAGGCCACTGCCGAGAACTTCGAGCGTATCCGCTGGGTGGGGCCGTTCGCCGCGGGTTTCTTCCTGGTCACGGCGATCCCCACCTTCCTGTGGCTCAAGGAGCGCGGTACGCCCCAGGCGCTGCCTGCCGGCATGACCTACTACCGCATTGCCCGTGAGCGGGTCGCCCAGACGATCCATGACCTGCGTCGCTTTCGCGACCTGGGCGTGTTCCTGGTGTCGCTGCTGTTCTCGATGGCCGGTGTCTATATCATCATCGCCTTCGCCTTCATCTACGGCGCCCAGGTGATCGGCTGGGACGAGTCGATCCGCAATATCATGTTCATCATCGTGCAGATCACCGCCGCGGCCGGGGCGCTGGGCTTTGGCCTGATCCAGGATCGCATCGGGGCCAAGGTGACCTATATCGGCACCCTGCTGCTGTGGGTGGCGGCGATTTTCGCCATCTGGGCCACGCCCGAGCTCACCGCCTGGCTCAACGCCCAGTGGGGACTCGACTGGGAGGCGCAGCATCTGTTCCTGGTGGTCGGCTGCCTGGCGGGGCTCAGCCTGGGCTCGAGCCAGTCGGCCAGTCGCGCCCTGGTGGGGCTGTTTTCGCCGCTGGAGAAGTCGGCGGAGTTCTTCGGCTTCTGGGGCCTGGCCAACAAGCTGGCCGGGGTGTTCGGTATCATCTGCCTGGGGCTGCTGCAGTCGGTGGTCGGCCTGCAGGCCTCGATCCTGCTCTGCGCGGGGCTGTTCATCGTCGCCATCCTGATCTGCCTGGCGGTGAACCAGGCCCGCGGGCAGCGGGTCGCCGAGCAGTGGCAGGCGCCTGATCGATGAGTGAGCCGCTGACGCTGCTGGTCATCGGCCTTACCTTTCTGCTAGGCGGGGCAGTCAAGGGCGTGATCGGCATGGGCATGCCGACCATCGCCCTGGCGCTGCTTACCGCCAGCGTCGGCCTTCCGGCGGCGGTGGCGCTGATGCTGGTGCCCACCTTCATCACCAACGTATGGCAGGCCCTGGTCGGCGGGCAACTCAAGCTGATCGTGTTGCGGCTATGGCCGTTCCTGATCGCGGCGCTGGTGGCCATCTGGCCCGGCGTCACGCTGCTGGCACGGCTTGATCCAGGCTGGCTGTCGACCCTGCTGGGCGTGCTGATCGTCACCTATGCGCTGCTCAACCTGTGGCGTCGCCAATCCTTGAACGTCCGCCACGAGCGCCGCGCCGGGGTCGCCTGCGGCGTCGTCAATGGCATGCTGACCGGCATGACCGGCTCCTCTGTGTTCCCCGGGGTGCCCTACCTGCAGGCGCTGGGCCTGCCTCGCGAGGTGCTGATCCAGGCCATGGGGGTGCTGTTCACCCTCTCGACACTGGTGCTGGCGGCATCGATGGGCGGCCAGCGGCTGCTCGACGCCGAACTGGTCGGAATCTCCAGCCTGGCCGTGCTGCCGGCGCTGCTGGGCATGCGGCTCGGCCGCCGGCTGCGGCCGCGGCTCTCCGAGCAGGTCTTTCGGCGCTGCTTCTTCATGGGACTGCTGCTGTTGGGCGGCTACCTGATACTCGGCTAAAGAAGCCGTATGGTTGGCCGATAACCGTTATAAGCGGCTTAACGTCTGTCAGTCGCGATCGGGCCAGCCGCGAAGGATTGCCCGTCTCCACAAAGGCGGAAAAGCAGGTCTCTAGTATTCCGTTTGCTGTGGAGATACCACTTTGACGCCCTCCTCCCCCCCTCATTCATTATTTGGTGATATCACGGCAAGAGCACCTGATGCACCTGTGCCGTGGCAGGATCAATCATTCTTCGAGCTCATTGATACTGGGGCAGAAAGACGCTTCGACCGTTTGACAGGCTTGGTAGCCGATATTCTTGGCACGCCCATTTGCCTGGTCACACTGTTAGATGACCAGCGAGTCTGGATCAAGTCCGCCGTCGGCATTCAGCTTGGCTGCAAGCTCCCCCACGAGGCCTGGTTCTGTCAGCTGACGCTGGAGAATGGCTTCCATGAGGTGAGCAAACAGGGCAATGGACCTTTCTTCGAGAAGGTGTCGCAAATGCTCTGTCATGATGACTTGGGTTTTTATGCAGGCTTGGCAATAAGAGATTTGCAAGGTAAAGCGGTGGGAACCTTGTGTGTCCTTGATCAACAGCAGCGGAAATTGAATGACGTAGAAAGACATCGATTTGCACGATTGGCAGAACTGGTTGAACATGAAATCCAGTTTACTGATCGATTGAAGCTCACTCAGGCCGATCTTGTCGAGCAGGCGTTGATTGACCCAGCAACGTCACTGCCTCGTCAGCTCATTGGGCACGATTGTCTTCTGTCGGTAATCGAATCTGCAAATCAGCGTAACGCCAAGGTCGCGCTGGCGGTTGTGCATTTTATTCAATATGACGAAATGGCGAGTGCTTATGGAGAGCAGGCGCGCGATGAGGCAATGCACCTGTTTAGCAAGAGGCTGAAAGCTATCAGCGGACAGCATGGCATGGTGTCCCGCCCCCTACCTGATCGAATGCTGATAGCACGTGGTGATATTGCTTCGATATCCTCAGCTCATCAATGGGCTGAACACATCTACTATGAGGCGATTCGCCCTTACGATATTGCCAATGGCAAGCGTAGTGCCCAAGTGGCGGTGGGTGCTTGTCTATATCCCGATCAATCCGACGGGGCCGAGGAGCTGTCCCGCCGTGCGAATATTGCCAAGCCCAGTCAGGGTGGGTTCAGTTTTTATGACGAAGGCGATGAATCACGGGTGCTGCGTCGTGATCAGATGACTCGGGCATTTATCGAGTCACTGGCTCAGAGCCGATTGAACTTGGTTTTTCAACCTATTGTGAGCTATAGCACAGGCCGGGTCGTCGCCTGTGAGGCCTTGACGCGCTGGGAAGACTCCGAGCTTGGGACGGTGAGTCCCGGAGAGTTCATTCCAATCGTCGAAGATAACCCCATGCTATGCCAAGAGTTCACACGCTGGGTGTTGCTACGAGCTTGCCAGGCGGCTCGTGTGTGGAATGATATGCTGGATGAACCTGTGAGAGTCAATGTCAATATCTCAGGCACTGAGCTTTATCGCGAGGGACTCATTGAAGATATTGACGCAGCCTTGATGTCAGCAGGTCTTGCGCCTGAACAGCTCGTCATCGAGGTAACCGAGCAGGCTCTTATCCAGAGTATTGATCGTGCGGTCAAGACGCTTGAAAAGCTGAGATCGCGGGGGGTTATGACCGCGTTGGACGATTTCGGTACCGGCTACTCTTCGCTTAGCTATCTGCGCCAACTTCCACTGGATACTCTCAAGATTGACCGTAGCTTTATCATCGATCTAGCAACCGACTGCACCGCCCGCGAAGTGACACGTGGTATCGTCAATATTGGTGATGCTTTGAAAATCAATGTCGTGGCAGAAGGTGTCGAAACAGAGGCTCAACAGGCGGTACTCAGTGATATTGGCATTGAGCACATGCAAGGATATCTCTGGCATCGTCCAATAGCCTGCGAAGCGTTGGGTGAGATACTTACACGAGCCAATGCCACCATTGGGGGGATCAGGCCGGACGCTTGAGCGCGAAACGGTCGCTGGCGCGCAGGTAGTCGCTGCCCGCCAGGCGGCCGATCGGCCTGAGTGCGTCGAGATCGACGTGACGGCCGTTCCACACCGCCGGGTCGGCATGGATGACCTGCACCTCGGCGATGACCAGATTGCCGGCCATGGGGCCTTCGCCGAAGCGCAGGATGTCGCGCACCCGGCAGCCGAAGGCCACCGCCGCCGCCGCGACCCTGGGCACCCTTAGCGGCGGCATCTCGGCCTTGGCCAGGCCGGCGTGTTCGAATTCGTCCTGCTCCGGGGCCAGGCTGGCGCTGGTGGCGTTGAGGGCCTCGGCCAGCGCTTCACCTCCAATATGGATCACGCACTCGGGCACCGCGGCGAGATTGCGCAGGGTGTCCTTGGACTCGGCCTGGCCGTTGAGCAGCGGCGAGAACACCAGCACCGGCGGCGCGACGCTTGCCACGTTGAAGAACGAGAAGGGCGCCAGGTTGGCGGTACCGTCGGCGTCGATGCTGGCGACCCAGGCGATCGGGCGCGGGGCAATGCTGCCGCTGAATAGTCGGTACAGTGCGCCGGCGTCCCAGGCGTCGGCGGGCAGGGCAGTAGCGGTCACGATACGTGTCTCCAAGCGATGGCAGGTGTCGCTATACGAGCATCGAATCGGCGCGAGGTAAAGTCGGCAGTTGACGCGGATTGGCTGCGTTGTTGGTAGGCTGAAGGGAACCGATCGCTCTTCGCGGCGACTATGTATGGAGTGGCAGCGGCCGGTGGAGGTGAGTCGATGGATGATCAGGGCAGAGGCGTGCGGCGTACCGGGCTCGGCATGATGCTGCTGTTCTGGCTGCTGGTGCTGGCGATGGGCAGCTGGTGGTTCCAGGGCGTGCTCGATGAACGGCGCAATCCCAATGCCGGGCTGGTGCATATGATCGAGGGCGATGAACCGGTGACCTTGGCCCGCAACGCCTCGGGGCACTTCGTCGCCACCGGTCGCATCAACGGCGAGCCGGTGGAGTTCCTGCTCGATACCGGGGCGACCTACATTGCGGTCTCCAGCGAGTTGGCCGAACAGCTTGCCCTCGAGGCCGGCCGCACCGCCAGTTTCCAGACCGCCAACGGCCGCGTCGACGGTTTCATCACCGAGCTCGACCGTGTCAGCCTTGGCGGCCTCACCGCCCGCCAGGTGCGCGGCTCGATCAATCCCGGCATGGAGGGTGACAGGGCCCTGCTGGGCATGAGCTTTCTCAACCGCTTCGATATCCAGATCAGCGGCGATCAGATGGTGCTCAGCCGCCCCGAGCCCTGATCCTGGCGATCAATCTCAAGGAGTTGGATGTGACCGAGGATAGGTCAAACGATTCGCCCCGAGGGCGCCGCGCCGATAAGCCGGGCCAGATCAGTGGTCTCGGCTGGCTGGACATCGCCTGGCGCGTCAAGCGCGAGATGAGCGATGACAACATCACCATGCTTGCCGCCGGGGTGGCCTTCTATGCGTTGCTGGCGGTGTTTCCGGCACTGGCAGCGATCATCTCGATCTGGGCGCTGGTGCTCGACCCCTACGACATCACGCGCCAGATTTCTGAGCTGGGACGCTTCATTCCCCCCGGTGCGGCGTCGGTCATCGAGCAGCAGGCCAATGAGATCAGCGAGAACACCGATGCCGGCCTCAGCGTGGCGGCCCTGGTCAGCCTGGTGGTGGCGATGTTCGTCGCCTCCAAGGGCGTGCGCGGGCTGATCCTCGGCCTCAATATCGTCTACGGTGAGCAGGAGCGGCGCCGCCTCGCGCACAAGGTCACGGTGGTCTCGGCGCTGACCGTGGGGCTGATCGTACTGACCCTGGTGACGATTGCCTTTATCGCCGGGCTGCCGCTGGTAATCGGCATGCTGGGCCTGGATAGCACCCTGGTGACCCTGATCAGCCTGCTGCGCTGGCCGGTGTTGGTGCTGATGATGATGCTGGTGATCGCGGTGCTGTACCGCTTCGGCCCCTATCGGCGCTCGCCGCGCTGGGAGTGGCTCAGTGTCGGCACGGTGACGGCGACGCTGCTGTGGCTGCTGGGGTCGTTGGCACTCTCGTTCTATGTGAGCCATTTCGCCAATTTCAGCGAGCTCTACGGTTCACTGGGCGCCGTGGTGGTGCTGCTGATGTGGTTCTGGCTGTCGGCCTTTACGGTGCTGGTAGGCGCCGAGCTCAATGGTGAGATGGAGCGCCAGACACGCCACGACACTACCGTTGGCGAGCCGCGGCCGATGGGCGAGCGCGGCGCCCATGCCGCCGATACCCTGGGCAAGTCGCATTCATGGCGTAAGCGCTGACCCTCGCCGTGCGGCGCGTCTGACGACGATGACGTTGCGCTGGCCGCTAGCCAGGCGGGCCTGCTACCATGGATAAATGAACAGTACATGGCCCGCGCCACCGGCGGCGGCTCCCCTCGACGACCCGCGCTACTACCTGGCCAATTTCCGCTGCGTGCTGGAGTGGGTGGCGGCGCGCTACGCTGACCTGCTGAGCGACGCCGAGCGCGCCTTTATCCACGGCGTCGGCGACCTGCCGATGCCTTCCCAGGCGCTGTTGGCGCGCATGGTGATGCGCCGCGGCGAGCACTTTCGCGTCGCGCGGCTGGCCTATGCCGAGATCGGTGACACCGCCGCCGCCCTGGCGCCGCTGATCGCCGCCGGCTGGGTGGAGGAGGAGCCGCTGCTGTCCCTCGATGAGCTGTTTCGCCACTGGCGCCTGGCCGAGCTGCGCGCAGCGCTGGCCGAGGAGATGCGCGCCGCAGGCCTGCCCGCCGCGACCGGCAAGGCGCGACTACGCGAGGCGCTGGCCGCACGGCTGAGCGCGCCGCGCCGGCTCGGCGAGTGGTGGCCCGCGGCGCCGGACCGCATCGTGCGCATCACCTGCATGGCCCACTGCGAGCGGCTGCGGCTGATGTTCTTCGGCAACCTGCGCCAGGACTGGGCCGACTTCGTGCTTGCCGAACTCGGCATGCAGCGCTACGAGCAGGTGCCGCTGGATCCTGCCTCACGCGCCTTTCAGCGGCGCGCCGAGGTCGACGCCTATCTACAGTTGCACCGCCTGCGCGAGCGCCTCGAGGCCGGCGAGGCCGCCGAAACGCTGTGGCCCGAGGTGGTCTCGAACGCTGCGGATGACGTCTGGGACAGCCCCTGGTTGGCCACGCGGCGCGCCCGGCTGCTGTTCCAGCTGGGCCGCGAGGCGGAGCGCCACGCCAACCCTGAGCTGGCCCTCGAGGCCTACGCTGCGGCGAGCGGCGACCCAGGCGGCGGCGGTGAGGCGCGCATCCGACACCTGCGGCTGCTGGAGCGGCGCGGCGCCTGGCGCGAGGCGCTGACCCTGGCCGAGGCCCAGCCGCCGCTCAGCGAGGCCGAGGGCCAGGCCCTGGCACGGCTGCAGCCGCGCCTGCGCCGGCGGCTGGGGCTGGCCTGTGAGCCAGCGCTGCCGGCGCCTGCCATCGAGCAGTGGACGCTGACGCTGCCGGCGCCCGCCGCGAGCGTGGAGGGCGCCGTGCGCGACCACCTGCAGGACCCGGATGCGCCGGTCCACTACGTCGAGAATACGTTGATCGGCGGGCTCTTCGGGCTGCTGTGCTGGGAGGCGATCTTCGCCCCGCTGCCCGGCGCCTTCTTCCACCCCTTCCAGCGCGGGCCGGCCGACCTGCGTCGCGAGGACTTCGTCAGGCGGCGCCGCGAGCGTTTCGCGGCCTGCCTGGCACAGCTGCACGACGGTCGCTATCGCGCCACCATTCGCCGCCACTGGCACGCCAAGCACGGCCTGGCGTCACCCTTCGTCGACTGGCAAGCGCTCGACGAGACGCTGCTGGAGCGCGCCCTGGCGTGGCTGCCGGCGGCGCACCTGGCGCGGCTGTTCGAGCGCCTGTTGCAGGATATCGGCGCCAACCGCGCCGGCCTGCCTGACCTGATCCAGTTCCTGCCCGAGGCGCCCCAGGGCCCGCGCTACCGGCTGATCGAGGTCAAGGGGCCCGGCGACCGCCTGCAGGACAACCAGCGTCGCTGGCTGGCCTACTTTCATGCCCACGACATTCCCGCGGTGGTGTGCCAGGTGCGCTGGCGGGATGCGTCGTGAACCCGCTGCCGGAAGCGCAACCCTGCTACCGGGTGGCGGTCAGGGCGCTGTGCGATTTCACTGCCCGGGCCGGCGACCTGGACCACCGCTTCACGCCGTCGCCCACCGCCCAGCAGGGCATCGCAGGGCATCAGCTGATCGCTGAGCGGCGCGGGGCGGGCTACGAGAGCGAGCTGAGCCTGCGCGGCGAGGTGGTGGTAGGCGGGGCACGGCTGGTGGTGAGCGGCCGCGCCGACGGCTTCGATCCCGCCGCCCGGCGCCTCGAGGAGGTCAAGACCCACCGCGGCAGCCTGGCGCGGATGGGGGCCAATCAGCGCGCCCTGCACTGGGCTCAGGCCAAGGTCTACGGCGCCCTGCTGTGCCGCGCCCGCGAGCTCGAGCGGGTCGAGCTGGCGCTGGTCTACCTGGAGATCGGCTCGGGGCAGGAGACCCGTCTCACCGAGCCGGCCACGGCTAGCGAGCTGGAGGCCTTCTTCGTCGACCAGTGCCAGCGCTTCCTGGCCTGGGCCGAGCAGGAGGCCGCCCATCGCCGCCGCCGCGATGCCGCCCTGTCCACGCTGCGCTTCCCCCACGCTGACTTTCGCCGCGGGCAGCGCGAGCTGGCCGAGGCGGTCTACAAGGCCGCCGGCACCGGTCGCCAGCTGCTGCTGCAGGCCCCCACCGGGATCGGCAAGACCCTGGGCACGCTGTTTCCGATGCTCGCCGCCATGCCCCGCCAGGGGCTCGACCGCACCTTCTTCCTGACCATGAAGACCCCGGGGCGGCGCCTGGCGCTTGAGGCGCTGCAGACGCTGGGCGTTGCCAATGCCCCAGAGGCGGGGGTTGGCAAGGCGCCGCCGCGGATGCCGCTGAGGGTATTGGAGCTGGTCGCCCGCGACACCGCCTGCGAGCATCCCGGCAAGGCCTGCCACGGTGACGCCTGCCCGCTGGCGCGGGGCTTCTACGATCGCCTGCCGGCGGCGCGTCAGGCGGCGGTGGAGTGCGGTCGCGTGCTCGACCGGCCGACCCTGCGCGAACTGGCGTTGGCCCACGACATCTGCCCCTACTACCTGGGCCAGGAACTGGTGCGCTGGTGCGACCTGACGGTGGGCGACGTCAACCACTACTTCGATACCAGCGCGCTGCTGTTCGCCGCCACCCAGGCTCAGGAGTGGCGGGTCGCGGTGCTGGTCGACGAGGCCCACAACCTGGTCGAGCGGGCCCGCGGCATGTACAGCGCCAGCCTCGACCAGCAGCGCTGCAACGCCGTGCAGCGACGCGCGCCGCCGGCCCTGGCCAAACCGCTGGGGCGCGTGGTGCGGCAGTGGCGTGAGCTGCTGGCCGCCGAGTCGCCCGCCGACGATGAGGCGCCGCGGCTGCTGGAGGCGCTGCCGGCGGGCCTGGTCCTGGCCCTGCAGCAGGCGGTCTCGGCGGTGGGAGACTACCTTGCCGAGCACCCCAGCGGCGAGGTCGACGAGCTGCAGGCGTTCCTGTTCGAGGCGCTGGCGCTGTGCCGGCTGGCGGAGTCGTTCGCCGACCACTCGATCTGCCTGCTGACCCGCCGCGGTCGCGGGCGTGCGACCCTGACGCTGCGCAACCTGATTCCCGCCGACTTCCTGGCCCCGCGGCTGGCCGCCAGCCACACCACGGTGCTGTTTTCGGCCACCCTGAGCCCCGCCGACTACTACCGCGACCTGCTGGGGCTGGCCGACGATGCGGTGTGGTGGGAGGTCGCCTCGCCGTTCGACAGCACGCAGCTGGAGGTGCGCCTGGCGCGGCATCTCTCGACCCGCTGGCGCGATCGCGAGCACTCGCTGGATGGCCTGGTGGCGGTGATCGCCGACCAGTACCGCAGTGCGCCGGGCAACTACCTGGCGTTCTTCAGCAGCTTCGCCTACCTCGACGCGGCGCAGACGCGTCTGGCCCGCGATCACCCCGATATAGCCACCCGCTGCCAGCGACGCGGCATGGATGAGGTGGCGCGCCAGGCCTTCGTCGACGACTTCGTGGCCGGTGGACGGGGGATCGGTTTCGCGGTGCTGGGCGGGGCCTTTGCCGAAGGCATCGACCTGCCCGGGGAGCGTCTGGTGGGCGCCTTTATCGCCACCCTGGGGATGCCGCCGCTAAGCGCCGACAACGAGATACTCAAGGCGCGCCTGGAGGCGCGCTTCGGACGCGGCTTCGACTACGCCTACCGCTACCCCGGCCTGACCAAGGTGGTACAGGCCGCCGGTCGGGTGATTCGCGGCCCCGAGGATCGCGGCGTGGTGGTGCTGCTCGATGACCGCTTCGGCGAGGCCGACAACCTGTCGCTGCTGCCGGCCTGGTGGCGGTTGTCAGGGGCGCCGGGTGACTAGCCGGCGTGTGGCGCTGCCCTGGCGTGGAGGCGTTCGAGCACGTTCACCCCGATGAATCCACCCAGGGCGCCGGTCAGGAAGGCGCCAGCCTCGGTGGCGACCACGGCCATTGGCAAGGCGAGATAACCGACGCCAAGCACGCCGGCAACGTAGGCAATCAGGGCAACGAGAACGCCCTCTAGCATACGTAGCGGCGTCGACACCCGGTGCGCGCCCTTTACGAAGCGCCGGCCGAACCCTCCCAGCGCGCCACCCAGCAAGGCAGTGACGATTGGCCCCCAGGGCACGCGCTGCTCGACGCTTGCCTCACCCCTGAGGCTGCCGGCGACGGCGCTGACGGTAATCGGCGAGAGGCCGGAAGAGCGTAGCTCGAACGTCGCCGTGGACTGATCCGGCGCGATGTGCAGCTCGCTCGGGTCAGCGGTAGCGGGGCCGTCGACGGTCAGGGCGATCGGGGTAGGGCGCGTGGCGTGCAGCGGTTCACCGTGGGGCGCCACCTGCTCGATATTGACGGACATCCGGGCCAGCCCGAGTCCCACCATGCTGGTCGATTCCGGACGTACGTCCAGCCGCGGCAGCGCCTCGAGCTGCAGATTGACATCGGAAAGAGTGGAGTTGACCTCCAGAATGGGGGTCGCCGTCGAGGGCATGAAGTCGAGCACCAGGGACTGCTCGTTGGCCAGCCCTGGGGCCTCGATCAGCAGGGCAGGGGGTTCCTCGCGGGTGGTCAGGCCGCGTAGTCGCAGCCTGATCTCGACAGGCGCTTCAAGCGCCTGTCCAGGCGCGAAATGCTCGGCATCCGAGGGGTAGACGCCGAAGCTCAGCCGGGTGTGGTAGGTGCTGCTCAGCGGATTCCAGATGGCAGGTACCGGACTGGCCACGACGCTGAGACGAAGCCAGGTGGACGCCGTGGATGGCAGCGGCGGCAGCGGCGCGATACCCAACCCCGGGGGCAGCACGACCTCGTCGGACTCGGCCGTGTCGGGCAGGAAGAGCCCGCCCGGCAGCATCTGCCGCTCTTCCGTGGCCAGCCGGCGGGTCTCTACCGTGTCGCTCTTGACCACGAAGGGCTCGCGGGTGGGTACGCTCAGGCTGATGCGCCCAGGCTCCCGTTGCGGCATTATCTCGGCGTCGATATCGCGACCGTCGAGATCCAGCACCCTCAGGCTGTCGACGCTCTGGTCCCAGTCGAAGGCCACCCGCTCGACGGCTTGGCGAGGCGGCGCTGTCTCGCCAGCGAGGGAAGGCGCTTGCGCCCAGGTCCAGGCCGAGGCCCCGGCGAGGCCGGCGGCAGTGATGAGCGACGGCCAGAAGCGGTGGGCGTGACGTTGCATGACGACTCCGCCAGTCAGATCGGGCAGAGCTTCAGTATAGAAGAGCCCCGGCGCCGGCGTGGTGCCCGGGGCCGATCAACGCGCGTCGTGCTGCGAGGGAGCACCGCGAGTGGGCGTGGCGATATCCTCGTCGGCCTCGTAGAGCGCCTCGAGCTCGCGGGCGGCTTCCTGGACGGTCTGGATCTGCTGCTTCTCGTTGCCGAACGCCTCGAGCTGGCGCAGCAGGGTGCGCTCGTCGTGCTCACGGAAGGTATCCACGGTGTGCTGGGCCTGTTCCGCGGGCAGACCCAGCTCGATCAGCAGCTCGCGGGTCAGCTCCAGGCTGGCCGGCAGCATCTCGCGGATCAGCCGATGAATGCCGGCGCGCATCAGGCGGTGGGCGTGATAGCGATTGCGCGCACGGGCGTAGAGCCGCAGGTGCGGGAACTGGCGACGCACCTGCTCGGCGATGCGCAGCGAGGCCTCGATATCGCCCACCGCGATCACCATGATGCGCGCCTTGTCGGCCCCGGCGGCGCGCAGCAGGTCGCTGCGCGAGGCGTCGCCGAAATACACCTTGTTGCCGTAGCGGCGCACGAAGTCGACCTGGTCGGCGTTGATGTCGAGTACGGTATAGGGAATCTTCAGGCCCTGCAGCACGCGGCCCATGATCTGGCCGAAGCGCCCGAAGCCGGCGATGATCACCCGCGGCGAGTCGTCGCGCGGGCTATCGTAGCCGGGGCGCGGCCTGGGGGCGTCGAAGCGCGGTCGAATCCAGCGCACATGCAGCAGAAACAGCAGCGGCGTGGTGGCCATCGACAGCGAGATCACCAGAATCAGCAGCTGCACCAGCTCGGCGTCGAGCATTGCCGCAGCGGCTGCGGCGGTCAGCAGCACGAAGGCGAACTCGCCGCCCTGGGAGAGCAGCACGCCGAGGCTGCTGGCCTCCTTCCAGGACGCGCCGTAGAGTCTTGCCGCGACCAGCACGCTGGTGCCCTTGAGCAGCAGCAGGCCAAGCGTCAGACCGAGGATGGTAAGCGGCATATCGGCGAGCAGGCTGATCTGCGCCATCATGCCCACCGCCATGAAGAACAGTCCCAGCAGCAGGCCGCGGTAGGGCTCGATATCGGCCTCGATGTTGTGGCGGTACTCGGAGTCGGCGAGCAGCACGCCGGCGATGAAGGCGCCCAGCGCCATGGACAGCCCGGCCAGCTCCATCAGCAGGGCGGCGCCGATCACCACCAGCAGGGTGGTGCCGGCGAATACCTCGCGGCTGGCGGTGCCGGCGGCCATGCGAAACAGCGGCCGCAGCAGCAGGCGACCGCCAACGATCAGCACCACGAAGGCGGCGATGGCAAAGGCCACCTCGCGCAGCAGCGGGGCGGCGCCGTCGGCCAGCAGCGCCCCCGCGGCGAGGATCGGAATCGCCGCCAGCACCGGGATCGCCGCCAGATCCTGGAACAGCAGCAGGGCGAAGGCGTTACGGCCGTGGCGGGTTTGCAGCTCCTTGCGCTCGCCGAGCAGCTGCAGCACCAGCGGCGTGGAGCACAGCCCCAGGCTGAACCCCACCACCAGCGCGGCGATGGGGGCCAGCCCCAGCCACCAGGCGCCCAGCGACAGTGCCAGGCTGGTCACCGCGACCTGCAGGCTGCCGAAACCGAATACCGCATGGCGCATCACCTTGAGGCGTGCCGGCTTGAGCTCCAGGCCGATCACGAACAGCAGCAGCACGATGCCGACCTGGGAAAACTGCAGTACCCCTTCGGCGTCGGGCACCAGCGCCAGCACCGAGGGGCCGATCACCACCCCGGCGGCCAGGTAGCCGAGCACTTCACCGAGGCCGAGGCGCTTGCATAGCGGCACGATCAGCACCGCGGCAGCGAGAAAGATCAGGGCGTTGTAGAGCAGGTCGGTGGCCAAGGTAGCATCCGTTGAGCGGTAAACAGGCAGGGGCTGCCATGATAACCCGCCAGGGCCGGCGCGACAGAAGACGTTGTTGCGGCTGTGCAATTCGGCACGACTATGCCTACCATGCACGGGGTAGCCCGTTGAACTGCAAAGGAGAGTGCATTATGGGAATCGAAGTCGGCGGCCTGTTGGGCCTGATCTGGCTGATCATCGTGATATGGGCCGTGGTCAAGGTGGCCAAGAGCTCGGCGGGGCCGGTGGCCAAGCTGCTATGGATCCTGATCCTGCTGTTCTTCCCGCTGGTCGGGTTGATCGTCTGGCTCATGCTGGGGCCGAAAGGGTAGCGCTCGGTGTCGTGAGAGGCAGGACGCCCTAGGTGGCGTTGTCCGCCGATACGACACGATTCTTGCCGGCCCGCTTGGCCCGGTACATGGCATCGTCGGCCAGCTCGATCAGCTGACGATGCCCCATTCCAGGCTGCCAGCGGGCGGCACCAATACTGATCGTGATACGACCTGCCCCAGCGGGGCAGATCGTTCGCGCGATGTCGTTGCACAATCGCTCAGCCATCGTCAGCGCCTGCTCTGGCGTGACCCGCGAGATGATGACCATGAACTCCTCCCCGCCCCAACGCCCCCAGCAATCCTGCTGACGCAGGCGTCTTTTTATCAAGCCAGCGACGTGCACGATGACGTCGTCTCCGACGCTGTGGCCATGCTGATCGTTGATCGCCTTGAAATCGTCGATATCCATCAACAGCAGAAACAGAGGGTCGCCACTCTGGGCGCTCTGCGCAATGGCCTCGGCGAGGGCGACATCCAGCCGGTAGCGATTCCAGCAGCCGGTTAGTGGATCGCGGTGGGCGAGCCGTCTCCAGCGATCATTGGTGCTGATCAGCTTGCGGTTGGCGTGCATGATGTCGATCACCGATAGCGCCACCCCGATATCGTCGGCAAGGTCCTGGGCGGTGTGGGCTTCGATTGCCAGCCAGCTGGCATGCTGGCTGACAGCGTCACTATCAGGGCAATGGCTCGGTTGATGCGGCCTGAAGAGCACGAGCCAGCCAATCGTGACCTTGTTGACGGTCATGCATATGGCAAGCAAGTCGCCGTATCGTGAGCGCGGTAGGGCCGCCGAGAGGTTGGCGGGCAGGTCGCTCAAGGTGGAGGTGCGCCGAGTTCGCTGCATGGCCGCCAGGGCTGATTTCAACTGCGACAGCGCCCCTGCCGGTGGCGTAGTTCCCCTCATCACTTGCCTGTCATTCAACAGCAGGGCGACGCCCTGGGCCCGCAGCAGCGATAGCCAGTGATCGCCGTGGCGCCTGACCAGCTCACTGGCATCACGCATCTGGCGTATTTCGTTGACGATCAGGCGCCGCCTGGCCTTTAGCTGTTCGCGGTGATGCTCGTAGCGCAGCGACTTCAGGTAGCGCAAGCGCTGGCCGGCGATATTCAGCATCAAGGTCAGCAGCTGCCGTGTTGCAGCTGTCAGGTGGTCCGCATGGCATCGCACGACCCCCCAGTGAGGTGAGTCTTTCGGGAGGGGCAGGGGCCGGTTCTGGTCGACCGCGGCGTTCTCAAAGGGAGATGGAGGGGGAGCGTCCAGAGGCGACGCGACATGGTGAATGAGGTGGGCTTTGCCATCCGGGTGGTAGCGATAGAGTGCCACCGGGCGCTGCCCGGTAAGCTCGAAGAGCAGCTCGCCCAGGCGCTGGAGAATGGCATCCTGGTCGGTTGCCATGCCGAGCCATGTCAGCTCCGGGAGCAGTGTCGCCAGATCATGAAGGCGAGGCTGAGAGAGTAAAGGGTCTACACTCATGTCCATCCCCCTCGGCGTGCTGCGAAACCTCGGCTAACGCGGGCACTGTTCGTCCCACCCCTGCGCCAGGCCTGCACCGCGATCGTATGTGTCCCGGATACAGCTGGTGGATTAAACCACTAGTTTAACCACCAATTGAATTTTAGTTCAACTCGAGTTGAACCAATGCTTCACATTCGCCGCATGGATGAAAAAAGATTGTTTGCCGAGCGGTTGAAGCAGGCCATGCGGGAGGCGGGGTACGATCCCAGGCCTTCGATACTGGAGCGCGAATTCAATCTGCGTTTCTGGGGCAAGCCCATCACCTTCCAGGGCGTGCGTCGCTGGCTGCGCGGTGAGTCCCTGCCCAGCCAGGATAAGTTGATGGTGCTGGCCCAGTGGCTGAAAGTGGAGCCGCAGCAGTTACGTTATGGGGCCGCGGATAACCAGGGCGTGGGTGAACCGCCGCCCGCCTGGAGAGCAGAAATGAGTGATGAGGAGCGCGAGCTGTTGGAGACCTACCGGGCGCTGCCTGAGCAGCAACGCGATACGCTCCGACAGGTAGTGACCGCGTTGGCCATAGCGTCAGGCGTCAAGCCACGCTGACCCGGGCCTGGGTGGCCCGGTGGCTAGGCTCGAAGCCTGGCGTGGCGGTAGCGATCAGTCGGTCGTGGGCTTTCTGTAATGCCCGGGAATCTTGACCCGTTCGCCATTCGGGAGCTGACGCACGTGGGTAGGAACATAGACGCGTTCGATGATGCTCTTGCTCATGGTGACATGGCCTCCTAACTCAGTCGTGCCCCCCACTGAGGGCAGTGATCACGATGACTGATACCTCATTAGTCTGCGCCTGAAAGCGGCGATATTTCAATATCCGCATGCGACACCTGAGACGCATTCGCGACGGCCCAGGGCAGAGCTGGTCGGATGGATTCACTGAATCCCCCGGAGTCGCTCAGTGCAGCGGCGAGGCATGGCGCATGAAGCGTACCGGTGGGCGGTACTTGTCGCTGGGTGAGGCCTGGCGCGAGGGCAGCACCCGCCAGCCACGCTCGCGGGCCCAGCGCTTGAGCGAGCGAAAGTCGATCAGCGGGTTGGCGTTGCTGGTGTAGGGCGTGTCGGCGGGGAAGGCTAGCGCAATATAGGTGTAGTAGGCGGTGGCACTTTCCTGCTCGTGGGCCGCCAGGGCGCGGTCCAGCGCGTGTTGCCACTGTCGTGAAACGTCCTGCTCGATTGCCAGAGATGCGCTCATGGCAGTGCCCTCCATCAGGGTGGTCGGCATCCGTTGTGCCTATCGCATGGCGGTAGGGGCAGCAGACGGTGGGTCGGTCAGTCGTGGGTCATCCTTGTACAACCTGGTGCGAAGACTGCCCTCCCGCGGGAGGGCAGAGCATGGCGCTTGGTTCAATCCCAGCTCAGCGCGCCGCCCACCTGATACTCGGTGACGCGGGTCTCGAAGAAGTTCTTCTCCTTGCGCAGGTCGATGATCTCGCTCATCCACGGGAAGGGGTTCTTGGCCCCGGGGTACTGCTCCTTCAAGCCGATCTGTGCCAGGCGGCGGTTGCAGATGAAGTGCAGGTACTCCTCCATGATCGCCGCGTTCATTCCCAACACGCCGCGGGGCATGGTGTCGCGAGCGTAGGCGATCTCCAGCTCGGTGCCCTCGATGATCATCTGGGTCACCTCGTCCTGGAACTCGGGAGTCCACAGGTGCGGGTTCTCGATCTTGATCTGGTTGATCATGTCGATGCCGAAATTCAGGTGCATCGACTCGTCGCGCAGGATGTACTGGAACTGCTCGGCGACGCCGGTCATCTTGTTGCGACGGCCCATGGAGAGGATCTGGCTGAAGCCGCAGTAGAAGAAGATGCCTTCGGTGACGCAGTAGAAGGCCACCAGGTTGCGCAGCAGCTCCTGGTCGGTCTCCGGGGTGCCGGTCTGGAAGTCGGGGCGCGACAGCGACTGGGTGTGCTTGAGGCTCCAGGCTGACTTGGCGGCTACCGAGGGCACCTCGCGGTACATGTTGAAGACCGCGCCCTCGTCCATGCTCAGCGACTCCACGCAGTACTGGTAGGCGTGGGTGTGGATGGCCTCCTCGAAGGCCTGGCGCAGCAGGTACTGGCGGCACTCGGGGTTGGTGATCAGGCGGTAGAGGGCCAGCACCAGGTTGTTGGCCACCAGCGAGTCGGCGGTGGAGAAGTAGCCCAGGCTGCGCTCGACGATGCGCCGCTCGTCGGCGGTGAGGCCGTCCTGGCTCTTCCACAGCGCGATGTCGGCGTTCATGTTCACTTCCTGGGGCATCCAGTGGTTGGCGCTGCCGTCCAGGTACTTCTGCCACGCCCACTCGTACTTGAACGGCACCAGCTGGTTCAAGTCGGCGCGGGCGTTGATCATCTGCTTGTCATCGACCTCGATGCGCGCCGCGCCCATCTCGAGTTCCTCGAGGCCGGCGGCCACGTCGAGCTCTTCAAGCGACTTGCGCGCCCGCGCCAGGCGCTCCTCGTCGGCGGTCTGGTAGCGGTTGCCGGTACCGCCCTCGGGCGCCTCCTCGGCGCTCGGCGCCGGCGCGGGCTTGGCCGGCGCGGGCTTGGCCGGCGCGGGCTTGGGTGCCGCGTACTGCGGGCTGGATTCAGCGACCGCGCTGTCGTCCTCGTGGAATTCGTCCCAGTTCAGCATGTTCTTCCTCTTTCCTCGGAGGTGCAGGAGATAAGAGGGAAGCGCCCTGTGGGCGGAAGAGGGGAAGCATCGTTTTGATCTTCCATCTTCATCGGCGCGCAGCGCCGTCTTCCTTCTTCATACTTGGTCGTTATTGGCAGGCCTCGCAGCCCAGGTCGTCAATGTCCCCGGCCGAGGGGGCGCGTGAGCCGCTGCCTGCCTTGCCGGTAAGGAAGTCGTCGACGCCACGCGGTTCGGGGGCGGCCGCCGGCGTGGGCGCCGGGGCGCCGTTGCCCACCGCGTTGTGGTTGCCGCGCTCGACGGTGGACTTCTCCACCGAGGTAGCGCCCAGTGCGCGCAGGTAGTAGGTGGTCTTGAGCCCCAGGTACCAGGCCATGCGGTAGGTCACATCGAGCTTCTTGCCCGAGACACCCTTGATATAGAGGTTCAGCGACTGGGCCTGGTCGATCCACTTCTGGCGCCGCGAGGCGGCCTCCACCAGCCACTTGGGCTCGACCTCGAAAGCGGTGGCGTACTTGGCCTTGAGGTCCTCGGGAACCCGCTCGATGGGCTGTACGCTACCGTCGTAGTACTTGAGGTCGTTGATCATCACCTCGTCCCACAGGCCGCGCTCCTTGAGGTCGTTGACCATGTAGGCGTTGACCACGGTGAACTCGCCGGAGAGGTTCGATTTCACGTAGAGGTTCTGGTACGTGGGCTCGATCGACTGCGAGACGCCGCAGATGTTGGAGATCGTCGCGGTGGGGGCGATCGCCATCACGTTGGAGTTGCGCATGCCCTGGGTGGCGATCTTGCTACGGATGCTCGACCAGTCCTGGGTGGCGGAGGTGTCCACCGCGATGTACTTCTCGCCGCGCTCGGTCTTGAGCCTGTCGATGGAGTCGATGGGCAGCACGCCCTGGCTCCACAGCGAGCCCTCGAAGCTCTGGTAGCGGCCGCGCTCGGCGGCCAGGTCGCTGGAAGCCTCGATGGCGTGGTAGCTGACCAGCTCCATGGAGCGGTCGGCGAAGGCCACCGCTTCATGGCTGGCGTAGGCGATGCCGTGGGCGTAGAGGGCGTCCTGGAAGCCCATGATGCCGAGCCCCACCGGGCGGTGCTTCATGTTCGAGTTGCGCGCCTGGGGCACCGCGTAGTAGTTGATGTCGATGACGTTATCGAGCATGCGCACCGCGGTGCGCACGGTGCGCCTCAGCTTGGCGTCGTCGAGCTGGCCATCGGTCACGTGCTGGGCCAGGTTCACCGAGCCCAGGTTGCACACCGCGATCTCGTCGGGGCTGGTGTTGAGGGTGATCTCGGTGCACAGGTTGGAGGAGTGCACCACCCCGGCATGCTGCTGCGGGCTGCGCAGGTTGCAGGGGTCCTTGAAGGTGATCCAGGGGTGGCCGGTCTCGAACAGCATCGAGAGCATCTTGCGCCACAGGTCCTTGGCGCGGACGCGCTTGAACAGCTTGAGCTGACCGCTGCGGGTCATCTCCTCGTACTCTTCGTAGCGCTTCTCGAAAGCGGCGCCGTAGAGGTCGTGGAGGTCCGGGCAGGTGGCCGGCGAGAACAGCGTCCACTCCTTGTCGTCGAAGACGCGCTTCATGAACAGGTCCGGCACCCAGTTGGCGGTGTTCATGTCATGGGTGCGGCGGCGGTCGTCGCCGGTGTTCTTGCGCAGCTCGAGGAACTCCTCGATGTCGAGGTGCCAGGACTCGAGGTAGGCACATACCGCGCCCTTGCGCTTGCCGCCCTGGTTGACCGCCACGGCGGTGTCGTTGACCACCTTGAGGAACGGCACCACGCCCTGGCTCTTGCCGTTGGTACCCTTGATGTAGGAGCCCAGCGCGCGCACCGGCGTCCAGTCGTTGCCCAGGCCGCCGGCCCACTTGGAGAGCATGGCGTTGTCGCGGATCGCGCTGTAAATGCTGTCCAGGTCGTCGGACACGGTGGTCAGGTAGCAGCTGGAAAGCTGGCTGCGCTGGGTGCCGGAGTTGAACAGCGTGGGCGTCGAGGCCATGTAGTCGAAGCTGGAGAGCAGCTCGTAGAACTCGATGGCGCGCGCTTCGCGGTCGTCCTCGTTGAGGGACAGGCCCATCGCCACGCGCATGAACATCACCTGGGGCAGCTCGTAGCGCACGTCGTCCTGGTGGATGAAGTAGCGGTCGTAGAGGGTCTGCAGGCCAAGATAGGTGAAGGCCATGTCGCGGGTATGGTCCAGCGCATCGCCGAGGCGCTCTAGGTCGAACTCGGCGAGCCGCTCGTCGAGCTGCTCGAAGCCGATGCCGCGCTCGATATAAGCCTTGAAGGCCGGCTTGTAGAGCTCGGCCATCTCCTGGTAGGTGGCCTCTTCGGCGACGCCCAGGAACGACAGCGCCTCGCGGCGCAGGTTGTCCTGCAGCAGGCGGGCGGTGACGTAGGTGTAGTTGGGGTCCTTCTCGACCAGGGTGCGCGCGGTCATCATCAGCGCCTGGGAGACGCCGTCGACGGTCACGCCGTCGTAGAGGTTCTTCAGCGAGTCCTCGACGATCTTGTTGGGGTCGACGTTGGCCAGCCCTTCGCAGGCGTCGAACACCAGGGTCTCGACGCGGCCCAGGTCGAGCGGACGGCGGCTGCCGTCGAGGGCGGTGACGTTGAGCGTCGGGTGCGGCTTTTCGATGTCACCGCCGGCGGCGGCGCGGGCCCGGGCGTGCTCCTCGCGGTAGAGCACGTAGGCGCGAGCGACTTTCTGCTCGCCGGCGCGCATCAGCGCCAGTTCCACCTGATCCTGGATATCTTCGATATGCAGGGTGCCGCCGTCGGGCATACGACGCAGGAAGGCCTCGCTGATGACGCTGGAGGCCTGGGCCACGAAGTCGCGGACCCGCGACGAGGCGCCGGCATTATCGCCTTCCACGGCGATGAATGCCTTGGTCATCGCCACCGAGATCTTGCTGGCATCGAATGAGACGACATCGCCGCCTCGCTTGATCACCCGCAGCTGGTTGGGGGCGGTCACGTTCACCGGCGTCTTGCCGGGAGTCAAAGTGGTATCCATGGCGCCGTGTCGTCCTAGCGGTGGTTGTTGGAAAGCAGCGCGTGGCGCGCCTCGCCGCCCTCGATAAGGCGGGCTGAAACGGGGCACCTGACGCAGCGTCGGTGCGATTTGACAGTGTAAGGGTGACTTGCTAGAGGCACACTATCTTGTGTTCTCGTAGGTCACGAGCACAAGATAGTGTGCCCCTAGGCATTCATCAAGTGGATAAGCTGTGTATATCATGTGTCTCTCCTGGGTGTGAATATGGGACTCTCGGCAGGCCGCATGCCAGAGCGTTTCTTGACCTGACGCAGGGGCCAAAAAGTTCTATCGTGGTAGACGCTCGCTGCAAATTCGGTTATTTCAGGTATCCTTGGGTATCATTCGCAAATAACAATGTGGCCCTGTAGTGCCCCAGGTAAGCTGGCGTTGCAGGATGTCGCGAAAGTTATGCTGCCGAGCAGCCGGCGGCCGTTTTCCCAACAACGGACGGATATGACGGGATGGAAGAACGCGTGGAGCGCAACGACCAGGACCATGTACTGATCATCGAGGATGACGAGCGGCTCGCCGAGCTCACCCGGGACTACCTCGAAGCCAATGGCTTCCAGGTGACCGTCGAGGCCGACGGCGCGCGTGGCGTGGAGCGTATCGTCTCGCTGCAGCCGGATCTGGTGATTCTCGATCTGATGCTGCCGGGGGAGGACGGCCTGTCGATCTGCCGCCGGGCGCGCAACGACTATGCCGGGCCGATCCTGATGCTGACGGCGCGCACCGACGATATGGATCAGGTCCTGGGGCTGGAAATGGGTGCCGATGACTATGTGCCCAAGCCGGTCCAGCCACGGGTACTGCTGGCGCGGATGCGGGCCTTGATGCGCCGCACCGAGAGCGGCGAAAGCGGTGGTGAGGCGCGCCTCACCTTCAATAATCTGGTGGTCGACAGCGCCACTCGCGAGGCCTGGCTCGAGGGCGACCGCATCGACCTGACCAGCGCCGAGTTCGATCTGCTGTGGCTGCTCGCCAGTCACGCCGGGCGGGTGTTGACCCGTGAGGAGATCTTCAGCGAGCTGCGCGGCATCAAGTATGACGGCCAGGATCGCTCCATCGACGTACGGGTGTCGCGCATTCGGCCCAAGATCGGCGACGATCCCAACCATCCGCACCGTATCAAGACGGTGCGCAGCAAGGGCTATCTGTTCGTCAAGGACGGTTGATGCTGATGCTGCGACCGCTCTCGGGCAGTACCTTCCTGCGCGTCTATGTGCTGTTGGCGCTGGCCCTGGTACTGGCCTTCGGGCTGGCACTGAGCGGCTTCACGCTGGTCGATCAGGTGCGCCGCGAGCAGTATCGCGAACAGCTCGCCGACGCGCCGATGCGCCTGCTGGCCCAACAGCTGGGCGCCGCGGCGGAGGATCAGCGCAGCCAGTGGCTGTCGCAGCGCGGCACCGAACTCGATATCGAACTGCATCTGCACGCTGACGCCGAGAGCCGCGGTCTCGGCTACTTTCAGCGTGCCCGGCTCGACGCCGGCCGGGTGTTGATCGACACCCCGGGAGCCACCGACTGGCGACTGTTCATGCGCCTGCCCGACGAGGCGGCCGTGCTCGAGGCGCGCCTCGATGGCATCAGCGAGTCGCAGCTGCGCGGCATGGCCGGCCTGCTCGGCGAGTGGCTGGCCGACCCGCTGCTGCGTCATCAGCGCGTCGCCGAGCTGTCCAGCGGGGCGCTGCCGATCACCCTGAGCGATGCGCCGCCGCGGCGACTCGACAGCGCCCAGCTGGCACGGCTGGGCGCCGGCGAGGTGATCCTCCACCTGGCCCCGGAGGCCTGGAGCCTGACGCTGTTCCTGCAGCTCGACACGGGCAACCAACTGCAGTCGGTGCAGTGGCTGCAGGTGGGGCCGATGCACGCCTTCGAGCCGATGCCACTGTCGCTGTCGCTGCTGCTGCTGGTGCTGATGCTCGGTGTGCTGGCCGGCACCATCTACCTGATCGTGCGCGGCGTCGAGGCGCGTATGGCGAGGCTCGAACTGGCCGCCACGCGCATCGCCGGCGGCCATCTCGACACCCGGGTCAAGGTCGAGAGCAGCGACTTCCTGGGCCGCCTGGGAATGGCCTTCAACGGCATGGCCGCCCAGGTACAGGCACTGCTGCGCGCCCAGCAGGAGATGATCCGCGCGGTGTCCCATGAGCTGCGCACGCCGGTGGCGCGCATTCGCTTTGCGGTGCAGATGGTCGAGGACATGACCGACGATGAGGCGGTGCGCCGCCAGCTGTCGGGCATCGACGGCGACATCGAGGAACTCGACGGCCTGATCGACGAGATCCTCACCTATGCGCGGCTGGGCAGCGACCAAGCCCACGGCGTCGAGCTGGCCACCGAGCCGATGGAGTGCCGGGCCATGGCGCAGCGTGTCATCGACGCCCTGGCCGGCTTGCACGGCCAACTGCGCATCGATCTGGCAGAGGGCGAGGAGTTCGAGCTCGAGGCCGAACCGCGCTACCTGCAGCGGGCGCTGCAGAACCTGGTGGCAAATGCCTGTCGGCACGCCGAACGACGGGTACTGATCAGCCTGCATAACGACGCCCGGGCGGTGCGCATCGACGTCGAAGACGACGGTCCCGGGGTGCCGGAGGCGGACCGCCAGGAGATCTTCAAGCCCTTTGCGCGTCTCGATGACAGCCGCACCCGACGCTCCGGCGGCTACGGCCTGGGGCTGTCCATCGTTCACAAGGTCATGGCCTGGCACGGTGGCAGCGTGATGGTCGACGAAAGCCCTGCGCTGGGCGGCGCGCGCTTCAGCCTGCTGCTGCCCGGTGGTGCCTGAACCTCAGGCCGGCTTGATCCCCTCCAGCACCGCGAACGAGGTCTCCCGCGCGGTGCGCAGAAAGTCCTCCATCCACGGCGCATCGCGGGTCTCCTCGCGGATCGCCGCGAACAGCGTGCTCCACATGCCTTCCTCGCCCAGCGCCACGCCGCGCACGTAGTCGCGTTCGAGGTACTCGGTGAGCGCCCAGTTGGGCAGCGCGCAGACCCCGCGGCCACTGGCCACAAGCTGCATCATCATGATCGTCAGTTCGGCGGTACGGATCTCACGCGGCTCGACGCCGGCGGGGTCGAGAAACTGGCTGAACACGTCGAGGCGGGCGTGCTCCACCGGGTAGGTGATCAGGGTTTCATCGGCCAGGTCCTCGGGGGTGATCCAGGCGCGTCCGGCCAGGCGGTGCTGCTTGGCCACCGCCAGCAGGCCCTGGTAGCGGAACAGCGGCTCGTAGTGCACGCCGGCCAGCGGCTGGGGGTCGGCGGTGATCACCAGGTCGAGCTGCTCGCGGGCCAGCGCCGGTAGCGGGTCGAAGTGGTGGCCGCCGGGAATGTCGACCTCGACCTCCGGCCAGTGGTCGCGGAAGTAGTCGATGGTCGGCATCAGCCATTGAAAGCAGCTGTGGCATTCGATGGCCATGTGCAGGCGGCCCTGCTCGTTGCCGGCCAGCCTGGCCAGGTCGCGCTCGGCCATGCGCACCTGGGGCAGGATCTGCTCGGCCAGGGCCAGCAGCCGCTGGCCGGCACGGGTGAACTCCACCGGCCGGGTCTTGCGCAGGAACAGCGGGCTGCCCAGCCGCTCCTCGAGGTCCTTGAGCTGGTGGGAGAGCGCCGACTGGGTGAGGTGAACCCGCTCGGCGGCTTCTACCAGCGAGCCGGCGTCGCGCAGGGCGATCAGGGTGCGGAGATGGCGTAGCTCGAGCATGATGAGTAACTTTCACTTTTAAGATTAATTAATTTAGTTTGATTCACCTTTGGGTGCCAGCCAGACTGCCTTCACTGCGTATGGCGACGCCGCCATAAATCATATCGGTTTATCACCTCAAGGGTTAGCACATGGCACTGGCACACATTCTCGGCTACCCACGCATCGGCGCAAATCGTGAACTCAAGCGCGCCACCGAAGCGTACTGGAAAGGCGAACTGGACCGCGATGGTCTGGAGAGTGCGGGTCGCGAACTACGCGCCCGGCACTGGCACGAACAGCGCGCTGCGGGCCTCGACATGGTCACGGTGGGCGATTTCGCCTTCTACGACCAGGTCCTCGAGGTCTCGCTGCTGCTCGGTGCGGTGCCGCCGCGCTTTGGCGCCGAGGCCGACGTGGCCGCTGGCGATATCGATCTCGACACCGCTTTCCGCATGGCCCGCGGCCGCGCCCCCAGCGGCGCGCAGGCGGCGGCCTGCGAGATGACCAAGTATTTCGACACCAACTACCACTACCTGGTCCCCGAGCTGCATGCCGGCCAGACGTTCCGCCTGGCCAGCCAGCGGCTGTTCGGCGAGGTCGACGAGGCCCTCGCCGCGGGGCACCCGGTCAAGGTCAGCCTGCTCGGCCCGCTCACCTGGCTATGGCTTGGCAAGGTCAAGGGCGACGACGGCCTCGACCGCCTGAGCCTGCTGGACGGAGTGCTGGCGGTCTACGCCGAGGTGCTGGCACGGCTGGCAGAGCAGGGCGTCGAGTGGGTACAGCTCGACGAGCCGGCGCTGGTCCAGGACCTGCCCCGCGACTGGCAGCAGGCCTTCGAGTCGGCCTATAGCCGCCTCTCCCGCGCGCCGCTCAAGGTGCTGCTGGCGACCTACTTCGGTGGTTTGGGCGACAACCTCAAGCTGGCCACCGGGCTGGCCGTCGACGGCCTGCATATCGACGCCGTGCGCGCCCCCGAGCAGCTCACCGCGGTGATCGACAACCTGCCGGGCTACAAGGTGCTGTCGCTGGGCGCCATCGACGGCCGCAACATCTGGCGCGCCGACCTGGCGGTGCTGCGCGAGCGGCTGGCGGACGCGCGCATGCGCCTCGGCGAACGGCTGTGGATCGCGCCGAGCTGCTCGCTGCTGCATGTGCCGGTGGACCTCGAGGCCGAGACCGAGCTAGATACCGAGCTCAAGAGCTGGCTGGCCTTTGCCCGCCAGAAGCTCGACGAGACGGTGACCCTGGCACGCTTGCTGGACAACCGTGCCACGCCGGACGACCGCGCCCGCCTCGAGTCGGCCACCGCGGCACTCGATGCGCGGCGCGCCTCGACGCGCATCCATCGCCCGGCGGTGGCCGAGCGCCTGGCGGCGGTCAGCGACGCCGACGCCGAGCGCGCCAGCCCCTATCCTGAGCGGGCGCGGGCCCAGCGCCGCGCCTTCGACCTGCCGCTGTTTCCCACCACCACCATCGGCTCCTTCCCGCAGACCGGCGAGATCCGCGCCGCGCGGCGCGCGTTCAAGGCCGGCGAGCTGAGCCAGGCCGACTACACGGCGCGGATGCAGCAGGAGATCGCCCATGCGGTGGCCCGCCAGGATGCGTTGGGCATCGACGTGCCGGTGCACGGCGAGCCGGAGCGCAACGACATGGTCGAGTACTTCGGCGAGCAGCTCGATGGCTTCGCCTTCACCCGCTTCGGCTGGGTGCAGAGCTACGGCTCGCGCTGCGTCAAGCCGCCGGTGATCTACGGTGACGTGGCGCGCCCCAGGCCGATGACGGTGGCCTGGAGCGAGTACGCCCAGTCGCTCACCGACAAGCCGATGAAGGGCATGCTCACCGGCCCGGTGACCATCCTGCAGTGGTCCTTCGTGCGCGACGACCAGCCGCGTGAGACCACCTGCCGGCAGATCGCCCTGGCGCTGCGCGACGAGGTCGCCGACCTCGAGGCCGCCGGCATTCGCATCATCCAGATCGACGAGCCGGCGCTGCGCGAGGGCTTGCCGCTGCGCCAGGCCGAATGGCAGGGCTATCTCGACTGGGCGGTGGCCTGCTTCAAGCTGTCGGCGGCGGTGGCCGAGGATGCCACCCAGATCCACACCCATATGTGCTACTCGGAGTTCAACGACATCATCGCCTCCATCGCCGCACTGGATGCCGATGTGATCACCATCGAGACCTCGCGCTCGGACATGGAGCTGCTCGACGCCTTCCAGGACTTCGCCTACCCCAACGAGATCGGACCCGGGGTTTACGATATCCACTCGCCGAACATTCCCGAGGTGGCCTGGATGGTGCAGCTGATGGACAAGGCGCTGGACAAGATTCCCGCCGAGCGGCTGTGGGTCAACCCCGACTGCGGCCTCAAGACCCGCGGCTGGGCTGAGGTAGAGCCGGCGCTGGCCAATATGGTCGAGGCGGCCCGCGAGCTGCGCCGCAAGCACGGTTGATGCTGCGCTGAGGGTGACGGCCAGGCGCCGGGGCGAATCGCCCCGGCGCCTGGTATGCTGGGCGCCTAATCAGGCTAGGTTGGTCTTGCAAGGAGCCCAGAGATGACCCTTTCCCCCCTCTTCCTGCGCACCGCCGGTGTGGCGTGCGGTGCGCTGTGGCTGGCCGGCTGCGCCGCCCCCCAGAGCAGCGACGAACCGCCGCCGGTGGTCGACAGCACCGGGGCCAGCGCCGTGGCCGACGAGCGTCCGGCGGCCGAGGTGGCGGCCAGCGAGCCGGCGCCGCTGCTGCCGTCGCTGTTCTTCCCCGGTAGCGCCGAGCAGTTCGTCGGCTGGCGCTGCCAGCCGGCCCAGGATCTGGTCTCGGCGTACGCCGACGATGAGCTGCGGCTATGGTCGCGGCAGGGCGCCTACCGCCTGGCCCCGGCGGTAGTGGCCAGCGGCGCGCGCTTCACGGTCGACGACATCAGCTTCTGGAACCGTGGCGACGAGGCGCTGGTGGAGAGCGACAACGGCCGCCTCGACTGCCAGCAGGACCTGTCGCGCTCCGCCATGACCCGCGCCGACCGTCCCGGAGTGATGTTCCACGGCCGCGGCAACGAGCCGGGCTGGATCGTCAGCCTCGACCACGACGCGCCGCGTCTGTCGCTGCTGCTCGACTACGGTGAGCGCGAGCTGAGCCTGCCCTACCGGGTCACCGTGATGGACAATGCCAACGGTCGGGTGCGGCTGGTCAGCGGCGCCGCCGAGCAGCCTTTCCTGCTGGAGCTGGAGGCCAGGGCCTGCTTCGACGACATGAAGGGCGACCCCTTCCCGGTGCGCGTCACGCTGACCCTCGACGGGCAGACGTATAGGGGCTGTGGGCAGGGCATCGCCCCCTGAGGGGAGTTAGCAGGAGACCTCCTCATGCCAGCGCTCGTCGACCAGTTCGCCGAGGCACAGCGGCGCCTCGGGGTCGAGGATGCGCTGGCCGAGCAGCGCCAGCGCCTCGCCGTTGGCGCGGGGCGGCGTCTCGCGCTGCTCGCTGGCCAGGGGATGCCACTGGCCAGCGTCGAGGTCTGCCTCGAGCAGCGTGAAGGTGAAGGGGTGAAAGCCCGGAAAGCCCAGCCGCAGGTCGGTGGCGGTGAGGATCGGGAGGTCGTCGACCAGCTCCACGTCGTAGCGCAGGTAGGGGCCGGCAAACCAGTCGAGTCGTGCGCCATTGGCACTGGCCAGCGCCGCCGGCTCCCACTGGGCACCCCGCGAGAAGCGCTCGAACTCGATGGGCGCGCGGCCGTCGAAGACGCTGACCAGCGCCTCGTGCTGGTCGTCGCCGTCGATTACCGTGACCCGCCACAGCAGCGTATTGAACGGCGTCGGTTGCACCAGCCGCGGCGCGTCGTCGAGCCCGCGTTCGGCAAGCTCGGGCCCGAGGCGATACTCCACCAGGCTCTTGGCGCCGAAGGCGAGCACCAGATACAGGCTCGAGAGTGCCAGGCCCCAGGCCGGACCACGGCGGCCGTTGCCGCTGACCAGGGCGATGACGATGCCTACCAGTAGCGGCAGGGTGTAGAGCGGGTCGATGATGAACACGACCGGCCAGGCGCTGGGCCGCACGTCCATTGGCCACCATAGCTGGGTGCCGTAGGTGGTCAGCGCATCGAGCAGCGGGTGGGTGGCCAGGCACAGCACGAAGAACAGCCACCAGTGGCGCAGCGGGATGTCCCGCGCCGGGGCAAAACGCGCGGCGAGCAGCGCCAATAGCGTGCCAAGCCCGGTGAGCACGAATAGCGAATGGCTGAAGCCGCGGTGCTCGGTGTAGTTGGCCACGGCGTCGCCGTAGTCGAGCATCACGTCGAGGTCCGGCAGCGTGCCCAGTGCTGCGCCGATCAGTACTGCCTTGCGGCCCAGCCGACGGCCGAGCACGGCGCCGCCGATGGCCGCGCCCAGCGCCGCCTGTGTAATCGAATCCATACCCTTGCTTGTCTCCCTGCGCGCCGAGGTCGGCGTAAATGATCCGCTGTTATGAGTGGCGATCCGCGACAGGGTTCCCGACCTGGCGCGGGGAGGTCTCTGCCCAGGGCGGCCCGGCGGCGAGAATACGCGCCTGCACCGGGCAGTCGTCGCGGTGGGCGCCTGGCAGGTAGCCGCTGCTCATCAGGAACTCGTTGACGATCTCCGGGCCGGTAAAGCGGAAGCTGCGCTTGAACAGCTTGACCCAGTCCGCATGGGGCAGCGGGTGGTGGTGGTCGAGCCACGCCTTGAAGCTGCCGTGCTCGGCCTGTAGCTGCTGGATTACCTGTGCATTGTGGATCGCGGCGTCGACCTTGAGGCGGTTGCGGATGATGCCGGCATCACTCAGCAGGCGCGCGCGTTCGGGCTCACCGTAGGCGGCCACCCGGTCGATGTCGAAACCCTCGAAGGCAGCCTGGAAGGCGGTGCGCTTCTTGAGCACGGTGAGCCAGGAGAGGCCGGCCTGGTTGATCTCCAGGATCAGGCGTTCGAACAGGCTGTCGTCGTCGTGGACCGGAAAGCCATATTCGTGGTCGTGGTAAGGGCCGTGGAATTCGTGGCCCGGGGCCAGGTCACAGTAGGCGGACATGCTGGTGTATCCTGAGTGTCTGTGGTCGTTATCGTTAGCATCGAGGAGTCGCCATGTCGAGCCTGTTTCCTACTGCCGCCCGCCGCCTGATTGGCATCGGCCTGTTGAGTGCCTTCTCCACCGCGGCCTGGGCAGGCCCCCTGGTGGAGATGTGGAAAGACCCCAACTGCGGCTGCTGTACGGCCTGGGCCGAGCACCTCGAGGCGGCCGGTTTCGAGGTCGAGATGCATGACACCCGCGAGATGCGCGAGGTCAAGATCGAACGTGGCGTGCCCCAGGAGATGGCCTCATGCCACACCGCGGTGGTCGATGGCTATGTCATCGAAGGCCATGTGCCGGCGGCGGACATCCAGCGCCTGCTCGACGAGTCGCCGGAGGTTGCCGGTCTGGCGGTGCCTGGGATGCCCCACGGCTCACCGGGCATGGAGACCGGGCGCGTCGACGACTACGCCGTGTTCGCCTTCGGCGGGCAGCACGAGGCGCCACAGGTCTTCCAGGAATACATCCACGACTAGCGCCATATCTCACCAGCCAAGGAGGCAATCCATGCAATACCTGCACACCATGGTGCGCGTCAGCGACCTCGACGCCTCGCTGCATTTCTACTGCGACCTGCTCGGCCTCAAGGAGGTGCGTCGCAAGGAGAACGACAAGGGCCGCTTCACCCTGGTCTTCCTTGCCGCACCCGAGGACGAGGCACGCAGTGCCGAGCTCAAGGCCCCGGAGCTGGAGCTGACCTACAACTGGGACCCGGAGGAGTATTCCGGCGGACGCAACTTCGGCCACCTCGCCTACCGGGTCGACGATATCTATGCGCTCTGCCAGCACCTGCAGGACAACGGCGTGACCATCAACCGCCCGCCGCGTGACGGCCATATGGCATTCGTCAAATCGCCGGACGGCATCTCGGTGGAGCTGCTGCAGAAGGGCGACGCCCTTGAGCCCCGCGAGCCCTGGGCGTCGATGGAGAATACCGGCAGCTGGTAGAGGGCGCCGACCTACTCAGTCCGGGCGGTAGGCGGTGCGGCCGCTGCCCAGGAACATGATGGCGGCGGCGCCGAACAGGAACAGGCCCTGCAGCTCCAGCGCCCAGGCGCCGTTGGCCTGGAAATCGAGCAGCTCGTGGCGATGCACCAGGAAGATTGCCACCAGCATGTTGCACGTCATCAGCAGGCCGGCGAGGCGCGTTTGCAGGCCGATGATCGCCATCAGCGGGGCGACGATCTCGCCGATCAGCACGCCGTAGGCGAGAAAGCTTGGTAGCCCCTGGGCGCTGAGGGCGTTGCCGATCCATGTCAGGCTGCCGGGGTTGGTGAGCTTGGCGATGCCGTGCAGCAGCATCAGGCCGCCCACCGAGAGGCGCAGAAGCAGTTTTCCCAGGTCGTCGTTGTGCAGCGCGTGAAGCATGGTCTCTCCGTGAGCAGTGTCATCCAGCCCTTATGATACAGGCTGGGCTGGTCAAGCGGAGAGCCTTGCGGCACTCTTGTGCCGGAGTCATTCACCGAGGAACGACGATGCGCAAGACATGGATTCCCGCGCTGCTGGCGATGGCGGTTATGGCAGGCTGTGCCCGCTCCCCGGCGCCGGACCCCGAGCGAGCCCCTGAGCCCGATACCCGCGCCGAGCAGTCGCCGATGGTCGGCGAGCGCTGGCAGCTGATCCTGCTGGGTACCGCCGAGCGCTGGTCCGGCGAGCAGCGACCCTATATCGAGGTCCAGCCCAATGGGGGCGCGCTGCGCCTGAGCGGCAACAACGGCTGTAACCAGCTAAATGGGCGGGTGCAGTTCGACGATGGCAACCGCATCCGCATCAGCGAGCTCTCCTCGACGCGCATGGCCTGCCCCGATATGGCCGACGCCCAACGCGTCGAGGATATGCTGGAAAACGCCTACCGCTACCTGATCGACCACGACCGCCTGGTCTTCTTCGGCAGCGACAGCCGCGTGCTGGGGGGCTTTCAGCGCCGCTGATCGGGCATGCCCTGCCGTGGAGCGAACTGAACAACGCCGGCCTCAAGAGGCCGGCGTTGTCGTGTCGGGAGATGGTCGCTAGCGGAGCAGCCGGGTCTTGACCGCTACCATGCCGCGGGTGATGCCGCGGGCCGTGGCCGGCGCCACGGGGGTGCACAGCACCCAGGGCAGGGTGACCAGGCAGATCGCCAGCGCGCCGATGAAGATGTCGCTGAACCAGTGGGCGCCGCCGAGCATCCGCGGGAGGCTCAGCAGGATGGCCATCAGCGCGCTGGCCAGGCCAACCGTGCGTCCGGAGAAGCGCCAGATGAAGGCGGTGAACAGCATCAGCATCATGCCGTGATCGCCGGGAAAGCTGGTGGTCGAGACGTCCTTGGTGTCGAAGCCGACCATCTGGGTGATCAGGTTGACGTCGTCGTAGACCAGGGTTGGGCTTAGGCGCTCCCAGGGGATGGCGTAGCGTACCGCCTGGCTGAGGATGCCGGCGGTGAGCAGCATCGTGATACCGATCCCGCCCCAGCGCAGCAGGCGATGCTCGAGCACCGGGTCACGGCGAATGGCCCATAGGTAGAGCCCCAGCAGGACCAGGAAACTGACCACGTCGAACAGCCGGTTATTGACCGCGGCGACGAAGGTCACCCAGGCCATGTTGTCTTCATGCAGCCAGGCGTTGGTGACGAAGAACACCGCGTCGTCGAGCTCTTCCCAGATCAGCAGGTTGGGCGACCACCAGCTGAGCACCAGGGCGATGCCTAGGAGGTTGTAGAAGAGAATACGCAGGGGATGAAAGGAGGAGGGTGGCTGGGTCATGAAAACGTCACGCTGCTGAAAGATTTTCGCCATTCTAGCAGCCGTGCCGATGAATGTGATGAGGCCCCGCGTCGCGGGGCCTCATCCTCTGCCACGTGATGCCATGTTGAACGGCTGTCAGGTCGGCAGCAGCCTGGCTTCATCCAGGGCCTCGTGGATCGCGTCCAGCGACTCGGGGTTGCTTAGCGCGCTGCGGTTCTCGGCCTTGGCGTCGCCCTGCAGCATGCGCGCCACCGCCAGCTCGACCTTCTTGCCGCTGCGGGTATAGGGCACCGCCGGTACCGCGACGATATGCGCCGGTACGTGGCGCGGGCTGGCGTGCTGGCGGATGCGCTGGCGCAGCTGCTTGAGCAGCGCGTCGTCGAGCGCCTGGCCGGGAGCCAGGGTCACCAGCAGCACCACTTCCACATCGCCGTCGACGGGGCGGCCCACCACCAGGCTGTCGGCCACGGCCTCCACGGTCTCCACCTGGCGGTAGATCTCGGCGGTGCCGATGCGCACGCCGCCGGGGTTCAGGGTGGCATCGGAGCGGCCGTAGATCACCGCGCCGCCCTCGGGGGTGAAGCGCACGAAGTCGCCGTGGGCCCAGACCCCGGGGAAGTTGGCGAAGTAGGCGTCGTGGTAGCGCTGGCCCTCCGGGTCGTCCCAGAAACTGACCGGCATCGACGGCAGCGGCTGGCGACACACCAGCTCGCCGCGGGCGTTGTCGAGGGCTTCGCCGTCGGGAGAGTAAGCCACTGCGTCGACGCCCAGGAAGCGGCACTGGATCTCGCCGCGGCGCACCGGCAGCAGCGGGCTGCTGCCGACGAAGCAGCCGCAGATATCGGTGCCGCCAGCGATCGAGCCGAGCAGCAGGTCGCCGGAGACGTCGCCGTAGACCCAGTCGTAGTCTTCCGGCAGCAGCGGCGAGCCGGTGGAGAAGATCACCCGCAGCGCCTTGAGGTCGTGATCGCGACCCGGGCTCAGCTGCTGCTTGCGGCACTCGGCGAGGAAGCGCGCGCTGGTGCCGAAGTGGGTCAGGCGCTCGGCGGCGGCGGTGCGCCACATCAGGTCCATGTCCGGGTAGCCCGGCGAGCCGTCGTAGGTCACCAGGGTGGCGCCGGCGAGCAGCCCCGAGGCCTGCCAGTTCCACATCATCCAGCCGCAGGTGGTGAAGTAGAGCAGGCGGTCGCCGGGGCCCAGGTCGCCGTGCAGCATCAGCTCCTTGGCGTGGTTGAGCAGGATGCCGCCGGCGCCATGGACGATGCACTTGGGCTTGCCGGTGGTGCCCGAGGAGTAAAGGATATAGAGCGGATGGTCGGCGGGCAGCGGGGTAAACGACGGCGCGCTGCCGCGGTGGCGGGCCAGTGCCGCGTCCCAGGCGCTGAAGCGCTCGCCCGGCGGCAGGCCGGTGCCGGGCAGTTGGTCGACCACGATCACCTGGCGCACGCTGGGCAGGCGTTCGGCGAGCTGGCTGATCTGCTCGAGGCGCGGGAAGGTCTTGCCGCCGTAGCCGTAGCCGTTGACCGCCACCAGCAGCGCCGGCTCGATCTGGCCGAAGCGGTCGACGGTGGCCTCAACGCCGAAGTCCGGCGAGGCCGACGACCACACCGCGCCAAGGCTCGCCGCGCCGAGCATGGCCACCAGCGCCTCGTAGCCGTTGGCCACCAGGCCGGCGACACGCTCGCCGACCTGCACGCCGTGCTCACGCAGCACGCCCTCGAAGGCGCCCACGTCGTCGTAGAGCTCGGCGAAGGTCACCCGCCGCGTGTCGCGGCATTCGGCCATGGCCACCACCGCTTCCTGCTCGGCGCGTTCGCCGCGGGCGTGACGCAGCAGGTTGGCGGCGACGTTGAGCCGCGCACCGGGCAGCCACTCGGCGCCGGGCATCTCGCGGCGGCCGAGCATCGCCGTGGGTGGCGTTTCGGCCTCGAGGCCGCAGAACTCCCATACCGAGCGCCAGAAGGCCTCGAGGTCGGCGATCGACCAGGCGTGCAGCGCCTGGTAGTCGGCGAAGTCGCCATAGCCGGCCTTGGCCAGCCAGCGCAGGTAGTGGGCCATCTGGCTCTGTTCGTACTGCGCCGGGCCGGGCTCCCAGAGGATCTCTGCCGTGTCCATGTGCGGGGTCTCTCCTGCTGTCATTGCATATACCAGCCGTGGCTGACCACCACCGACTGACCGGTCAGCGCCGCCGTGGGGAAGGCCGCCAGGTTGACCGCCACCTCGCTGATATCTTCCAGCGTAGTGAATTCCTGGTCCACGGTGTCCTTGAGCATCACGTCGCGGATCACCTCCTCCTCGCTGATGCCCAGCTCGCGGGCCTGCTCGGGGATCTGCTTCTCCACCAGCGGGGTGCGCACGAAGCCGGGGCAGATCACATTGGCGCTGACGCCGTGGGCGGCGCCCTCCTTGGCCACTGCGCGGCACAGCCCGAGCAGGCCGTGCTTGGCGGCGACATAGGGCGCCTTGAGCGGCGAGGCCAGCTTGCTGTGCACCGAGCCGATGTAGAGGATGCAGCCGCCACCCTGCTGCTGGTACATCTGGCGCAGGCTGGCGCGGGTGGTCAGGAAGGCGCCGTCGAGGTGCACGCTGGTGACCTTGCGCCAGTTGGCGAAGCTCAGCTTGTCCAGCGCTTCGATGTGCTGGATGCCGGCGTTGGCGACCGCCACGTCGATGCGGCCCCAGGCGTCCACCACCTTGGCGAAGCCGGCGTCCATGGCGGCTTCGTCGGTGACGTCGATGGCCACCGCCATCGCCTCGCCGCCGGCATCGCGGATGCCGGCAGCGGCGCGCTCGGCAGCGTCGAGGTCGAGGTCGCTGATGGCGACCTTGGCGCCCTCGCGGGCGAAGCCCTGGGCAATCGCCAGGCCGATACCACCGGCGGCGCCGGTGATCAGGGCAATCTTGTCAGTCATGCGCATGCGGTTGTCTCCACAGAGGGGAAGGGCGGTCAGCGGCCGCCGTAGACTTCACCAGGTAGCCAGGTGGCCAGCCCCGAGAACCAGAACACCAGCAGTAGCCCGAGCAACTGGATGGCGACGAAGGGCGCCACGCCAATGTAGATATCGCGGGTGGTCACGCCCGGTGGGCAGACGCCCTTGATATAGAACAGCGCGAAACCCACCGGCGGCGTCAGGAACGAGGTCTGCAGGCAGATCGCGAAGAGGATCGCAAACCATACCGGATCGACGCCGAGGCTGAATACCACCGGTGCCACCAGTGGCAGGATGATCAGGGTGATCTCCACCCAGTCGAGGAAGAAGCCGAGCAGGAACACCACCGCCAGCACCGTCAGCACGATGCCGGTTTCGCCGAACGGCAGGCCGGTGAGCGCGAAGCGTACCACGTCGTCGCCGCCCAGGCCGCGCAGCACCGCAGCGAAGATCGTCGCGCCGATGAAGATCGCGAAGATGAAGGCGGTGGTGCGGCTGGTCTGGTAGAGCGCCTTGCGCAGCGCGGTCAGGGTCAGGCGGCGGTTGAGCAGGGCCAGCAGCATGGCGCCCAGCGCGCCCACTGCCGAGGCCTCGGTGGTGGTGGCGAAGCCGGTGAAGATCGAGCCCAGTACCGCCAGGATCAGCGCCATCGGCGGCAGCACCGCCCAGAACACCTGCACGAAGGCGCGGGCGTTAAGCGGCTCGCGATCCTTGGGCGCCGGGGCCAGGTCTTTCTTGATATAGGCGGCGATGACGATATAGGCGATGTACATCAGGCCGAGCATGATGCCTGGGATCAGGGCGCCCATGAACAGTCGGCCTACCGAGGCTTCAGAGGTGCCCAGGCGGTCGGCCATCAGCACCAGCATGATGCTCGGCGGCACCAGGATGCCCAGGGTACCTACCGAGCAGGCGGTACCCACCGCCAGCGACTTGTTGTACTGGGCGCGCATCATCGGCCCCAGCGACAGCATGCCGAGCAGCACCACCGAGGCGCCGACGATGCCGGTGGAGGCGGCCAGCAGCACGCCGACGATCACCACGGTGACGGCATAGCCGCCGCGCAGGCCGCCGAGCACCTTGACCAGCGAGTTCATCAGCCGCTCGGCGATGCCTGAGCGGTCGAGCATGATGCCCATGAAGATGAACAGCGGCAGCGCCACCATCAGCTCATTGGCGACGATGCCGTAGATGCGTCGGTCGAGCACGCCGATGGTGCCGCCCCAGCTGAACCACAGGTCGGCGTCGAAGAACTCCACCAGCACATGGCCGAGCACGGCGAAGGCGAAGCCGATGCCGGCCAGCGCCCAGGCCACCGGGAAGCCCAGCAGCAGCAGGCTCATGAAGCTGGCGAACATCGCCAGTACGAGAATTTCTTCCAATCCCATGATCAACCTCGTGATTCAGTCAGAAGGGCGCTGGTTGCGCTCGGCGGGGCTCAGGAAGCGCCGCGGGTAGCCGAACAGTAGCGTGCTGCAGCGCAGCGCGCGGGACACGATAGCGATGGCCACCAGGCTCAGGCCGATGGGGATCACGGTCTTGATGATGAAGCGATAGGGCAGGCCGCTAGGGGCCTGGGAGCGCTCACCGCGCTCAAACGAGCGATAGCCGTACTGATAGAGCTCGACCAGCACGATATAAAGAATGGGTAGCAGCAGGATCACGATGGCCAGCAGTTCGATCCAGGCTTGGGTGCGCAGCGTAAACTTCTCGCGGATCACATCGACCCGCACGTGGTCGTTGGTGACCACGGCGTAGGCCAGTGTCAGGACCATGGCGGCGCCGAAGAAGTGCCAGGAGAGCTCCTCCAGGGCGATCGAACCGCGGCCGAGAATAAAACGATTGACCACATTGGTCAGCACCACCGTCAGGGTCGCCAGCCATAGCCAGGAGGCGGCCTTGCCCAGCTGCAGTATGACACTGTCGAGCAGGTGGCTGATGCGGTTGGTGGGCAGGTCGAGGCTGGCGTGTTCGCCGTCGCCCGACCCTTGTTCGCGAACGCTCATCGGGTCACTCCGTGGCGATAGGGGCATGCACGAACCACCGGTCGCAAGCGACCGGTGGCGGTATCACAGGCGTGGATCAGTCGTTGCTACCGATCTCTTCCGGCGCGTAGTAGGAGCGCGGCAGGTGCCCCTTGACGTGCCAGTTGCCGTGCAGACGCATGAAGTCCTGCTGGCTCTCGAGCACGCGGCCGAACATTTCGTCCTCGGCGGCGATCTCGTCCTGCACCTCATTGGTCACGCGGCGCAGCTCATGGAGGATGTCGTCCGGGAGCACCTGGGCGTTGACGCCTTCATCCTCAAAGTCTTGCAGCGCCTTGGGGTTCTCCATCTCGCTTTCCGAGTAGCCGTACAGGGTGGCGGCGCGGCAGCCCATGTCGATCTGCGCGCGGGTCTGCGGCTCGAGGGACTCCCAGCTGTCCTTGTTGACCAGCAGGTGGGCGGTGGTGAAGGTCTGGTGCCAGCCCGGCAGCACGTAGTTCTGGACGATCTCCTGCATGCCCAGGATGCGGTCGACGGCGGGAGCCGAGAACTCCATGGCGTCGATGGTGCCGCGCTCCATGGCCTGGTAGAGCTCGCCGCCCGGGATCATGGTCACCGAGGCGCCAAGACGCTCCATTACCTGGCCGCCGATGCCGGCGAAGCGGATGCGCAGGCCGTCGATCTGGTCGAGATCTTCGAGGGGTTCGGCGAACCAGCCGGCCGCCTCGGGGCCGATCATGCTGCACAGCAGCGGGTGCACGTCGTAGTCGGCGTAGATCTCCTCGAGCAGCTCGCGGCCGCCGCCGAAGTAGTGCCACGCCAGGTAGGCCGGCGGCTCCATGCCGAACGGGGCGCCGGCGAACAGCGGCAGCGAGGGGATGCTGCCCTGGTCGTAGCCTACCCAGGTGAAGCCGGCGTCATAGCGGCCTTCGGATACCGCATCGAGGATCTCGAACGGCGGGATCAGCTCGCCCGGCTCGTAGTAGCGCAGATTGATGTTGCCACCCGAGACTTCGTCGAGGGATTCGCTGAGGTAGCGCACCGGCGTGCTCAGGCCGACCAGGTGCGAGGGGAAGGCGATAGGCACCTGCCAGCGCACGCGCTCCTGGGCCTGGGCGCTGCTCAGGCCGGCACCCACCAGCACGGCGGCGGTGGTGACACCGAGTGCGATGGGACGGACTAGCGAGGTGAGAGGGCGATTGAACGGCATGATAGCTCCTGATTAGCTTCGTTATTCTTGGACAACAACGCCGCACGGCGACGCATGCCTGTGACATTGCAGACTTCGTGCCAACAATCAGGAATAGTGGATAAACAAGGAGTTACGAGATTTCGTCAATCGCGCGTCAGGCGCATGTGTCCGTAAGGGCGGACGATATTTGGCTTTGGTAGTAGGTTAGCTGTCTGTTTTTTCGGTCATGCGTCCGGATTTTCGGACATCTCGGCCAGGCGGCCGAGCTTCTCATAGAGCACCGAGCGGGGGATGCCGAGCAGCCGTGCGGCCTGTGCCTTGTTGCCACCGCTGGCGGTGAGGGCGTTATGGATGGCGCTGCGCTCGGCGTCGCGTACCGCCTCCTGCAGCGGGCGCACCGGCGCGCTCGGCACACCGGGCTGGCGCCCGCGACGTGCCGGGGCCGGCAGCGCGGTAAGCAGCTGCGGCACGTCGATGACGCTGCACTCCTCGTTGAGTGCCAGGGTCTGCTCCAGGGTGTTGCGCAGCTCGCGGATATTGCCCGGCCAGTCGTGCTGGCGCAGCACGTTGATCGCCTCGGCGGTAATTTCGGCGCGCGGCTCGCCGCTCTCGGCGGCCAGCTTTTCAAGGATGGTGTCGCACAGGATGCCCAGGTCCACCAGCCGCTCGCGCAGGGTCGGCACGCGGATGCTGAGCACGTTGAGGCGATAGTAGAGGTCGGCGCGGAAGCTGCCGTCGGCAACCATCTCCTCCAGGTTGCGGCTGGTGGCGGCGATCACCCGCACGTCCACCGGCGCCACCTCGTTGGAGCCCAGTGGCTCCACCTCGCCCTCCTGCAGCGCGCGCAGCAACTTGGCCTGCAGATGCCCCGGCATGTCGCCGACTTCATCGAGGAACAGGGTGCCGCCGTCGGCAAGCTGGAACTTGCCCTGGCGCTGGCGCTTGTCGGCGCCGGTGTAGGCCCCCGGGGCCACGCCGAAGAACTCGGCCTCGAGCAGGTTGTCGGGGATGGCGGCAACGTTGACCGCCACGAAAGGGCGCTCGGCGCGGGGCGAGCTGGCGTGGACGGCCTGGGCCAGCACCTCCTTGCCGGTGCCGGTCTCGCCGAGCAGCAGCACCGGGGTATTGCGCGCAGCGGCCAGGCGCGCGCGGCGCTTGACCTCGAGCACCGCCGCGCTGGCGCCCACGAAGTCGGCCATCTCGTATCGCGCACCGCGCTTGGCCAGGGCGCGCTTGGCGGCGGCCAGGTCGCTCTGTAGGCGACGATACTTGCTGACCAGCGGCGTCAGCGGCTGCAGGTCGTCATACAGTACGAAGGCCACCGCGCCCTGCACCTCGGTACCGGCATCGTTGAACACCGGCAGGCGCATCACCACCAGCTGCTGGCCGCGATACTCCATGATATCCAGCAGCAGTGGCCGCCCCGAGCGAACCACTTCGGGCATCCGCGTGGTGGGGATGACCTCGGCCACCGGGCGGCCGATGACCGCCTCGGGGTCCTCGATACCCAGCAGCCGACAGTAGCTGTCGTTGATCCAGGTCAGGCGGCTCTCGGCGTCCACCGAGATCGCCCCGGCGCTGGCCTGCTCGAAGACCGGGAACAGCGCGCTGATCGACTCCAGCGTCAGGCCGCGGTCGACCCCGCCGGGGAAGGGCGACTGACCGAAGCCTTTGCTGCCGGGGGGCGCCATCTCAGAGCGCGGCGATCTTGTCGCGCTGCTCGACCAGCAGCCGGCGGGCGGCCTGGAAGTCGGCCAGCTTGCCGCGCTCCTTCTCCACCACCGCCTCCGGGGCCTTGGCGATGAAGCCCTGATTGCCGAGCTTCTTCTCGATGCCACCGATCAGCTTGTCCTGCTTGTCGATCTCCTTGGCCAGGCGGGCGAGCTCGGTGTCCTTGTCGATCAGGTCGGCCATCGGCACCAGCACTTCCATCTCGCCGACCAGCTGGGTGGCCGAGAGGGGCGCCTGATTCGGGTCGTCGAGCCAAGTGACGCTCTCCAGCTTGGCCAGCTTGGCGAGGAACGGGCGGTTGGCTTCCAGGCGCTGGCGGTCGGCGTCGCCACCCTTGGTCAGCAGTACTTCCAGCGGCTTGCCCGGGGCGATGTTCATCTCGGCGCGGATATTGCGCACCGCCACGATCACACCCTTGAGCCACTCGATATCGCGGGTCGCCTGCTCGTCGACCTTGCGCTCTTCCGGCTGTGGCCAGGGCTGGTTCATGATCGAATCACTACCGTCGCCAGCGGCTTTGCCGGCCAGGGGGGCCACGCGCTGCCAGATCTCTTCGGAGATGTAGGGCATCATCGGGTGGGCCAGGCGCAGGATCGCCTCGAGAACGCGCACCAGGGTGCGCCGGGTGCCGCGCTTGGCTTCTGAGGCCGCTGCGTCATCCCACAGCACCGGCTTGGAGAGCTCCAGGTACCAGTCGCAGTACTCGTTCCAGACGAAGTCGTAGAGCGCTTGCGAGGCGTGGTCGAAGCGGAACTCCTCCATCGCGCGGGTCACCTGGGCCTCGGTCTGCTGCAGCCGCGAGACGATCCAGCGATCGGCCAGCGACAGCTCGATGTCGCCCCCGTCCGCTCCGCAATCCTCGCCCTCGGCGTTCATCAGCACGTAGCGCGAGGCGTTCCACAGCTTGTTGCAGAAGTTGCGGTAGCCGTCCAGGCGGCCCATGTCGAACTTGATGTCGCGCCCGGTGGTGGCCTGGGACAGGAAGGTGAAGCGCAGCGCGTCGGTGCCGTGGGGCTCGATGCCCTCGGGGAACTCGGCGCGGGTCGCCTTGCCGATGGCCTTGGCCTTCTGCGGCTGCATCATGTTGCCGGTACGCTTCTCGAGCAGGTCATCCAGGGTGATGCCGTCGATCAAGTCGATGGGGTCGAGCACGTTGCCCTTGGACTTGGACATCTTCTGGCCCTGGCCGTCGCGCACCAGGCCGTGGACGTAGACCTGCTTGAAGGGCACCTCGCCGGTGAACTTCAGGGTCAGCATGATCATCCGCGCGACCCAGAAGAAGATGATGTCGAAACCGGTGACCAGCACGCTGGAGGGGTGGAAGGTGGCCAGCTCCGGGGTCTGCTGCGGCCAGCCCAGGGTGCCGAAGGTCCACAGCCCGGAGCTGAACCAGGTGTCGAGCACGTCGTCGTCTTGGGTCAGGGTGACGTCGTCACCCAGGCCGTGCTTGTCGCGGGCCTCGGCTTCGCTGCGGGCCACGTAGACGTTGCCCTCGGCGTCATACCAGGCCGGGATGCGGTGGCCCCACCACAGCTGGCGCGAGATGCACCAGTCCTGCAGGTCGCGCATCCAGGCGAAGTACATGTTCTCGTAGTTCTTGGGTACGAACTGGATGTCGCCATTCTCCACCGCCTTGATGGCGGGCTTGGCGAGGCTCTCCACGGCGACGAACCACTGATCCGTGAGCAGCGGCTCGATGACGTCGCCGGAGCGGTCGCCAAACGGCAGGGTGTTGTTGACCGCCTCGACCTGCTCGAGCAGCCCGGCGGCCTGCATGTCGGCGACGATCTGTTCGCGCGCCGCGAAGCGGTCGAGCCCGGCGTAGGCCTGGGGCAGGGTCGGGTCGATGTCGGGCAGCGGCCGGCCCTGGATATCGAAGGCTTCGGCCTGGGCAAGGATCGCCGCGTCCTGGGTGAAGACGTTGATCAGCGGCAGCCCCTGGCGGCGGCCCACTTCGTAGTCGTTGAAGTCGTGGGCCGGGGTGATCTTCACGCAGCCCGAGCCCTTCTCCATGTCGGCGTGTTCGTCGGCGACGATGGGGATGCGGCGGCCGACCAGCGGCAGCTCGACGTACTTGCCGACCAGCGAGGCGTAGCGCGGGTCTTCCGGGTTGACCGCCACGCCGGTGTCGCCGAGCAGGGTCTCGGGGCGGGTGGTGGCGACGACCAGATAATCGAGGCCGGCGTCGGTGGTCACGCCGTCGGCCAGCGGGTAGCGGAAGTGCCAGAACTGGCCCTGCTGGTCGCGGTTCTCCACCTCGAGGTCGGAGATCGCGGTGTGCAGGGTCGGGTCCCAGTTGACCAGCCGCTTGCCGCGGTAGATCAGGTCCTCTTCATAGAGGCGCACGAAGGTCTCCTGCACCGCCTTGTAGAAGCCGTCGTCCATGGTGAAGCGCTCGCGGCTCCAGTCGACGCTGGCGCCCATGCGGCGCAGCTGGCGGGTGATGTGCCCGCCGGATTCGTGCTTCCACTCCCAGACCTTGTCGATGAAGGCGTCGCGGCCGAGGTCGTGGCGCGTCTTGCCCTCTTCGGCGGCGACCTTGCGCTCGACCAGCATCTGGGTGGCGATGCCGGCATGGTCGGTGCCCACCTGCCACAGGGTGTTGTGGCCCTGCATACGCCGCCAGCGGATCAGGGTGTCCATGATGGTGTCCTGGAACGCATGGCCCATGTGCAGGCTGCCGGTGACGTTGGGCGGCGGGATCATGATCGCGTAGGGCTCGCCTTGGCCGGACGGCGCGAAGCGGCCGTCGGCTTCCCAGCGCTGGTACCAGCGGGATTCGATCTGCTCGGGTTGGTAGGTCTTGTCCATGGGGCGTTCCGGGTCCAGAAATGGTCGCCGCCGGGGCGTGGCGCCGGGCGGCAGGAAATCGTCTAGGCGTGCGAAAAATGGGCTCGATTATAGCGCGATGAGGCGCTTGGCGTCAGCCTGGTGGCCGAGGGGATGAGGCGACTACGCTGCGCGAGGGGCGCCGGGGACAGGTCGTAGCGGAGGTTTGCGCCATGGATGGCGCAAGGTAGCGCCCAGGGATGGGTTTACAGCGCCTCCGCGAAGACCTGTCGACGGATCAGCCCCGAGCTTCTATTACGCCAGGGTTAACGACGCCAGGATTAACCGCGGCCCTCTTGCCCAGCCAGCTGGTGCGCCTTGACCGGGTAGCCGCGGTCCTTGTAGGTCTTCCAGCAGGCGCGCTTGGCCCTCAGCACCTCCTGGTGCTGGTTGATGATCTCGGCGACCCGTTCGAAGCGCGAGAACCATTCGGGAATCTCGGGATGCAGGTTGAGCATCGCCTGGGGGTGCTCCTCGGCGGGGTCCGGCGGCCCCTGCCAGCCGATTACCACCGGCACCTGGCTGGCCATCTCGCTGCCGGCCAGGGCGTGGGGCACGTAGGCGTCGGGGCGGAAGGTCCACAGCAGCTCGTCGAGCTGACGGGCCATGGCCTCGTCCTCGGCGTGCAGGTGCAGGCGGTAGCCCTTGCGCTGGATGGTTTCGGTGAGCCGGCAGGCGAAGGCCAGCCGGGCCTCCAGCGTGGTGTCGGGTAGGACGTAGAAATCAACCTGTGTCATGCCTTCGCTCGTCGACGTTGTGGTGCATAACCTATGCGATTGAGCTGGCCCGGCGACAGGCCTACGCGAGGGCGCTGTGAACCCCTCCTTGGGCGCTACTTTTTCCTTCCATGGAAAAAGACCCTCGCTGCGACCTGTCTCCGGGCTCGCGGCCGGGTATTAGAATTTACTGGGCATTCCGGCGCCCCGCCACGTTGGTGGGGGGCGTAACCGCTGTGAGAGCTGCTATTACACCAGCCGGGTCAGCCAGCCGTGGGTGTCCTCGGCGCGGCCGTACTGCAGGTCGAGCAGGGTGCGGCGGATCTGCTTGGCCACCGGGTTGTCGCTGGGCTGGCAGCGGATCCGCTCATCCTCGCCGACCAGCTCGCCCACTGGGGTGATCACCGCGGCGGTGCCGCAGGCGAAGACTTCGGTGATCTCGCCGGAGGCAGCGCCGTCGCGCCATTCGTCGATGCTGATATGGCGCTCTTCCGGCTGCAGGCCGGCGTCGCGGGCCAGGGTCAGCACCGAGTCGCGGGTCACGCCCTCGAGGATGGTGCCGGTCAGCTTGGGGGTGACGATGCGGCCGTCCTTGAACACGAAGAACAGGTTCATGCCGCCCAGCTCTTCGATCCACTTGTTCTCGGCGGCGTCGAGGAAGGCGACCTGGCCGCAGCCGTGGGCCTCGGCTTCCTTCTGGGCGGCCAGCGAGGCGGCGTAGTTGCCGCCGCACTTGGCGAAGCCGGTGCCGCCGGCGGCGGCGCGCTTGTAGTTGGCCGACAGCCAGATCGACACCGGCTCGACGCCGCCCTTGAAGTAGGCCGCCGCCGGCGAGGCGATCACGTAGTAGTCGACCTCGTGGGAGGGGCGTACGCCGAGGAAGGTCTCGCTGGCGATCATGAACGGGCGCAGGTAGAGGCTGCACTCGTCGGCTTCGCTGGACGGTGTTGGCACCCAGCCCTGGTCGTGGGCGAGCAGCGCCTTTAGCGAGCGGATGAAGTCCTCGTCGGAGAGCTCAGGCAGTGCCAGGCGGCGTGCGCTGCGGCGGAAGCGCTCGGCGTTCTTCTCGGGGCGGAAGGTCCACACCGAGCCGTCGTCGTGGCGGTAAGCCTTGATGCCCTCGAAGATCTCCTGGCCGTAGTGCAGCACCGCGGCGGCGGGGTCGAGGGTCAGCGGACCGTAGGGGCGCACCTCGTGGCCGTGCCAGCCGGCATCGAGGGTCCAGCGGATATGCGCCATATGGTCGCTGAAATAGCGGCCGAAACCGGGATTGGCAAGGATGTCCTTGCGAATGATGTCCGCCGTGGGTTGGGCGTTGGGCAGTTGGGCAAAGCTTGCAGTGGGCACGGCAAAGGGTCTCCGCTACCCCTGGGGCGCGGCAGTGGCCTCAGGGTGATACAGGAACACCGAGTCGCGTGGGCGACTCGGTGCGTGGAAGCATGTCAGGCTTCCCATGAGAAAGTCGCCGCGCAAAAAAGGCAACCCCCCGGGAAGCTCAGCCATCATTCGGCGTCGGTTTCGACCTCGGCGTCGGCCTCGCGATCGAGGAGGTACTGGGTCAGCAGGCCCACCGGGCGGCCGCTGGCACCTTTCTGCTTGCCGGAACTCCAGGCGGTGCCGGCGATGTCGAGGTGCGCCCAGGGGAACTTGTCAGCGAAGCGTGACAGGAAGCAGGCCGCGGTGATGGTGCCCGCCGGGCGTCCGCCGATGTTGGCCAGGTCGGCAAAGTTGGAGTCGAGCTGCTCCTGGTACTCGTCCCACAGCGGCAGGTGCCAGGCGCGATCCCAAGCGGTCTCGCCGGCCTCGAGAAGGTCCAGCGCCAGGTCGTCGTCGTTGGACAGCAGGCCGGTGGCGTGGTGGCCCAGGGCGATGATGGCGGCACCGGTGAGGGTGGCGATATCCACCACGCTGGCCGGCTGGAAGCGCTCGGCGTAGGTCAGGGCGTCGCACAGTACCAGGCGACCCTCGGCGTCGGTGTTGAGCACCTCCACGGAGAGGCCCTTGAGGGTCTTGATGATGTCGCCGGGCTTGGTGGCCTTGCCGTCGGGCATGTTCTCGGCGGCGGCGACGATCGCCACCAGGTTGATCCTGGGGCGGATCGCCAGCACCGCGTTGACGGTGCCGAACACGCTGGCTGCGCCACACATGTCGAACTTCATCTCGTCCATGCTCTCGCCGGGCTTGAGCGAGATGCCGCCGGTGTCGAAGGTGATACCCTTGCCGACCAGCACATGGGGGGCATCGTCGGGATTGTCGGCGCCCTGGTACTTCATGACGATCAGCCGCGTAGGCTCGGCGCTACCGCGTCCCACCGACAGCAGCGAGCCGGCGCCCAGCGCTTCCAGCGCCTCCTCGTCGAGGATCTCGACCTCGAGTGCGCCGCCGGAGCCCTTGCCCAGCGCCTCGGCCTGCTCGGCCAGGTAGCGCGGTGTGCAGACGTTGCCCGGCAGGTTGCCCAGGGTGCGGGTGACATTGATGCCGGCACCGATGGCGGCGCCGAGGCGCGCGCCCTGCTTGGCCGCCTCGGCGTCTTGGCCATCGCCGACCAGCAGGATGACGCGCTCGAGCTTGGCCGCGGGCGCCGGGTCGGACTTGAATTCGACGAAGCGATAAATGGCGCGTTCGGCGGCTTCCAGGGTCATGCGTGCCTTCCAGGCACAGCCGTGCTCGCCGACCGGCACGTCGGTGAAGGCCGCCGCGGCGTCGCTCACCGGCAGCTTGGCCAGGGTGCCGAAGGCGGCATCCAGCGCCTTGCGGAAGGCCGCCTCGTTGCATTTTTCGCGCTCGCCCAGGCCCACCAGCAGCAGGCGTTCGCCGCTGACGCCGGGGGCAAAGGGAATCATCTGCACGTTGCCGAGCCCGGCGCTGAAGTCACCGCGCTCGATCAGCTGTCCAATCAGCCGCTCGCTGGCATCGTCGAGCTTGGCTGCAGCGGGCAGCAGGTCACCGTCCTTGAATACCGGTACCACGAGACAGGCCGTCTCGACCTTGGCCGGATTGGCCGTCTGAACAGTGAATTCCATGACGTCTCCACAAGACAAGCGAAAGGGGATTCTGGATAATGCCGGCACGACGCCTTGCCGCAGCCGAATGCCGTCCAGTGTACGCAATGCGCTGCGCCATTGCATGGGGAGCGATACCTGCCCTGCATGGAGCACCGGGAGAGTTTCTTGATCATATTTCGCTACCTGACCCGCGAGATCCTGCTGACCATGGCCGCCGTGGCTGGGGTGCTGTTGCTGGTGATCATGGGTAGTCGTTTCATTCGCTACTTTACCGATGCCGCCGAGGGCGATATTCCGGCCAGCATTCTCGGCACCCTGATGCTCTACCACCTGCCGGGCTTTCTCGAGCTGATCCTGCCGCTGGCGTTCTTCCTGGGTATCCTGCTGGCCTATGGGCAGCTCTACCTCAACAGCGAGATCACCGTGCTGGTGGCCTGTGGCACCAGTCCGCGGCGGCTGCTGACCATCAGCCTGGTGCCGGCTACCCTGGTGGCGATCCTGGTGGGGCTATGCAGCCTGTGGCTGACACCGGCAGGGGCCTTCAACAACGCCGTGACCCTCGAAGAGCAGCGCAGCCAGCTGGATTTCTCGGCGCTGGCGCCGGGACGCTTCCAGGACCTGGGCGCCGGCCGCACGGTCTACGTGGAGGGCTTCACCGACAACCAGACGCGCATGCAGAACGTCTTCATCAGCGAGCGCCAGCGGCGCACCGACGGCACCCCGGAAGACAGCGTGACCCGCGCCCAAAGCGGCTATCAGACCGTCGACGATGAGACCGGCAGCCGCTTTCTGGTGCTGGCCGACGGCGAGCGCTATAGCGTCGACCCGGGACGCTTCGAGGCCGAGCGCCTGGAGTTCGCTACCTACGCCGTACGCTTGTCGAGGAGCGATGAGGTGGTCGAGATCGACGCCCCCGAGTACGCTTCCACGCTGGCGCTGCTGGGCAGCGACGACAGCCGCGCCCATGCCCAGCTGCAGTGGCGCTTCGGGCTGCCGCTGATGGTCTTCATCCTGACCCTGATGGCAATGCCGCTATCCAAGGTCAACCCGCGGCAGGGGCGCTTCGCCAAGCTGCTGCCGGCGATCTTCCTGCATATCAGCTACCTGAGCCTGCTGCTCGCCGCCCAGGACGCCATCGGCCGCGGCGCGCTGCCGGCGGCGGTGGGCATGTGGCCGATCCACGCCGCCTACCTGGCCCTTGGTCTGGTAATGATGCAGCGGGCACAGCAAAAGGGGATGCGCTGATGATCGCCGACCGTCTCGACCGCTATATCGCCCGCAACGTGCTGGGCGCGATCATCGTCGTGCAGTTGGTGCTGCTCGGCCTCGACCTGGTGATCTCCTACATCAACGACCTCGACGACGTCGAAGGCGACTACGGCGCCTTCCAGGTGCTGCTCTACCTGATCATGCGCCTGCCGTGGCGCTTCTATCAGTATGCCCCGGTAGGCGTGCTGATCGGCGCCCTGATCGGCCTGGGCAGCATGGCATCGAGCAACGAGTTAACCGTGATGCGCGCCGCCGGGCGCTCGCTGTCGCGGATCCTGTGGGGGGTGATGAAGCCGATCATCCTGGTCGTGGTGGTCGTGCTGCTGGTGGCCGAGTATGTCAGCCCGCGCACCGAGCAGTATGCCAGTGCCTGGCGCATCGAGCAGATGCAGGGCGAGGGCGCCGTACTCACCCAGCGCGGCGGCTGGCAGCGCGAGGGCGATACGGTCTACCGTTTCGGGGCGATCCGCGGCGACAACACCGTGCTCGATCTGACCCGCTACGAGTTCGAGGACGAGACCCTGCGGGCGGCGACCACCGCCGAGCGTGCGGTGTGGAACGACGGCCACTGGGTGCTGGAGGAGGTCTCGGTGACGCGCTTCGAAGACGAGCGCACCGAGGCCGAGTCCCTCGAACGCCTCGACTGGCAGACCAGCCTCACGCCCGACCAGCTCGGGCGCCTGCTGCGGCCGGTCAACAGCCAGGCGCCCAGCGAGCTGTGGGCCTACGCGCGCTACCTGCAGGAGCAGGGGCTGCAGTCGACCCAGCCGCTGCTCTACTTCTGGCAGAAGATGCTGATGCCGCTGACCATGGCCTCGCTGGTGCTGGTGGCGGCCTCGTTCGTGTTCGGTCCACTGCGCACCGTGGCCGCCGGTACCCGGGTGTTCTACGGCGTGGTGGTCGGGTTGTGCTTCAAGTATCTGCAGGACCTGCTGGCGCCGGCCTCGACGGTATTCGGCTTCTCGCCGGTGTGGGCGGTACTCGGGCCGACGCTGATCTGCGCCAGCCTCGGTTTCTATCTATTACGACGCTCGGGCTGACACGAGGACACCATGCGACGACGCTTTACCGATCTCGACCGCGTATGGCCGGCCGGCCTCGGCCGCCGGCTGGGTGCGATGCTCTACGACAGCTTCCTGGTCATGGCGATCTGGGTGCTGCTGGCCTTCATTGCGGTGGCGCTCAATCGCGGCGAGGCCAATGAAACGCCGCTGTTTCACAGCCTGCTGTTCGTCACCACTTTCGCCTTCTTCGCTTTCTGCTGGATGCGTGCCGGCATGACGCTGGGCATGCAGGCCTGGCGGCTGCGCGTGCAGACCCCGGACGGCGCCAGCATCACCCTGGTGCAGAGCCTGATCCGCTTTCTGGTCGCCTGCCTGTCGCTGGCGCTGCTGGGCCTGGGCTACTGGTGGGTGCTGTTCGACGGCCAGCGTCGCAGCTGGCCGGATATCGTCTCCGGCACTCAAGTGGTGGTGCTGCCCAAGCCTGATAAGAGGGTCCCCTAGTCAATAGGTCGTAGTCGTACTTGCAATACTCTCTGCGAATCATTTACATTTGTTGTGTAGACGATCAGCGAGGTGATGCGCATGTACGTGTGTCTGTGCAACGGGGTAACCGACAAGGCGATTCGCGAAGCCGTAGACGGCGGCGCGCGCAGCTGGCGTGAAGTGCGCGAGTCCACCGGTTGTGCCACCCAGTGCGGCAAATGTGCTTGTGTCGGCAAGGCGCTGACCCACGAGGCCGTTGTCACCACCATGGTCGAGGCCAGCCAAGATCTTGCCTATGCCGTGTGAGGCTGGCTGGCGCCCGTCAGTCATTGCCATCCGCAACTTTTTACAAATGCGAGGGCGTCTCGCTAACCTCCTGTCCTGATTGGATTTTTTGCCTTTTCTCGGTTTATTGTCGATACTGGTGCCATGACGTCGCGGCCTGCGGCGACTCTAGCGTTTAGTGTCATGCACTTAGGAGAGGATCGATGAAAGGCGACGCCAAGGTCATCAAGCACCTGAACAAGGCCCTCGGTAACGAGCTGGTAGCCATCAACCAGTATTTTCTGCATGCCAAGATGTACAAGGACTGGGGCCTCAAGGCGCTGGCCAAGTGGGAGTACGACGAGTCCATCGAGGAGATGCAGCACGCCGATCGCCTGATCGAGCGGATCCTGTTCCTCGAAGGCGTACCCAACCTGCAGGATCTCGGCAAGCTGCACATCGGCGAGAATGTGCGCGAGATGCTCGAGGCGGACCTCAAGATCGAGCACGACGGTCGCAAGGACTACATCGAGGCCATCACCTACTGCGAACAGGTCAAGGACTATGTGACTCGCGATATCTTCCGCGAGATTCTCGCCGACGAAGAGGACCATATCGATCATATCGAGACCGAACTCGGCCTGATCGACAAGGTCGGCATCGAGAACTACATGCAGCGCCAGATGCAGATGGCCGGCGACGAGTAATACGCTAGCCGAACTGCAGCGAATCACGACACCGGCCCCAGGGCCGGTGTCTTGCGTTGAGGATGCACGCGGTGCCGGCGTTGCTGAATGTTCTATGCTGGTGCATGGGCGGGCGGCGCCTGCACTGGGGTGGCGCAGCGGCGTGCCGAGATGCCCTGGTTCAGACGCATCGACCCTTGCCGTGCCGGGGCTGCGAGCAACAGCCCGCGATGGCAAGAAACCTGCATACTCAATAATGACAATCTTGTATACCGAGGCCTCTGCCATGCATCGATCCGCGATTCGCCCTCTCTCCCTGGCCACTGCGCTGGGCGCCATCCTGCTGAGCGGCACCGCCAGCGCCGCCACCGATATTCGCTTCCAGCTCGACTGGCGCTTCGAGGGGCCGTCGGCGCCCTTCCTGATGGCGGTGGAGCGCGGCTACTTCGAAGAGGAGGGGCTCAACGTCGAGATCGACTCCGGCAGCGGCTCGGCGGGAGCCATCAACCGGGTCGCCAGCGGCGCCTACCAGATGGGCTTCGGCGATCTCAATGCGCTGGTCGAGTTCCTGGCCGAGAATCCCGACGGCCCGGGCATCCAGGGCGTCTATGTGGTCTATGACGGGTCGCCGGCGGCGGTCTTCGCCCGCAAGGACCGCGATATCGAGTCGCCCGCCGACCTGGCCGGCAAGACCCTGGCGGCACCCACCTTCGATACCGGCTATCGCGCCTGGGGCATCTTCGCCAATGCCAACGACCTCGACGCCGATGCCGTGACCTGGCAGAACGTCGACCCGGCACTGCGCGAAACGCTGCTCGAGCGCGGCGACGTCGATGCCATCACCGGTTTCTACTTCACCAGTCTGCTCAACCTCGAGGCGCGCGGCATGCAGGAGGGCGAGCTGACCATCATGCCGTTCCCCGACTACGGCGTGCCGCTCTATGGCAATGCGATCATCGCCAGCGAGCAATTCTCCGAGGAGAACCCCGAGGCGGTGGAGGGGTTTCTGCGCGCCTTCAACCGGGCGCTGGCCGAGACCCTGGCCGACCCCGAGGGTGCCATCGACTATGTGCGCAACCGCGACGGCCTGATCGACGTCGAGCTCGAGACGCGCCGCCTGAAGCTTGCCATCGAGGGCGCCATCGATACCGAGGACGCCCGCGCCCACGGCGCTGGTGCCATCGACGAGGCGCGCCTGGAAGAGTCGATTCGACTGGTTGCCGAGGCTTACGACCTGCCCGAGGTGCCTGACGCCGAGCGGGTCTTCACCTCGCGCTTCCTGCCCGCCCAGGAAGACCGCATGATCTTCGCCGACTGAGCCCAGGGTTGCCATGACCGTCACTCCCACCGAGCTGCGCGCCGCCGAGGCGGCGCGCAGCGAGCATGCCTTCGTCGACTTCGACGACGTCAGCCTCGCCTACGACGATAGCGGCAACGCCATCGAGGACATCAGCCTCTCCATCCGCGAGGGCGAGTTCGTTGCCATCGTCGGCCCCTCGGGCTGCGGCAAGTCGACCTTCATGAAGCTCTGCACCGGCCTGCACGGGCCCACCCAGGGCAGCGTGCGGGTCGCCGGCGAGCCGGTCAGCGGGCCGCTCAAGATCACCGGCATGGCGTTCCAGAACGCCAACCTGCTGCCGTGGCGCACCACCCTCGACAACGTGCTGCTGCCGCTGGAGATCGTCAAACCCTACCGCTCGCAGTTTCGCCGGCGGCGCGGGGAGTTCGTCGGCTGGGCACGCGACCTGCTGCGCACCGTGGGGCTGGAAGGCTACGAGGACCAGTACCCCTGGCAGCTCTCCGGCGGCATGCAGCAGCGCGCCTCGATCTGCCGCGCACTGATCCACCAACCCAAGCTGCTGATGCTCGACGAGCCGTTTGCCGCACTGGATGCCTTTACCCGTGAAGAGCTTTGGTGCGTGCTGCGCGACCTCTGGCAGGCGCAGCGCTTCACCGTGGTGCTGGTCACCCACGACCTGCGCGAGGCGGCCTTCCTGGCCGACACCGTGTATGTGATGAGCAAGCGCCCGGGGCGCATCGTCGAGCGGCGCGAAATCGACCTGCCGCGCCCGCGGGAGCTGGAAACCACCTATCGCGAGCCCTTCACCACCCTGGTGCACGAGCTGCGCGCGCAGATTGGCGAGATACGCGGAGGTGCGGCATGAAGGCCACGACCAAGGAGCGCCTGGCGCCGTGGCTGGCGGTAGTCGCGCTGCTGGTGATCTGGGAGGGCACGGTGCGCCTGCTGGACGTTCCGCCGTTTCTGTTTCCCGGCGCCTGGGACACCTTCCAGGCCATGATCACCTTCGCCGGACCGATCGGCATGCACTCCTGGCAGACCCTGTGGACCACCCTGGTGGGGTTCGCGCTGGGCGTGGTCGTGGGGCTGGCGCTGGGCTTCATCGTCGGCTCGTCGCGCTTCATGTACCGCGCCTGCTATCCGCTGCTGGTGGGCTTCAACGCCATCCCCAAGGTCGCCTTCGTGCCGATTCTGGTGGTGTGGTTCGGCATCGGCTCGGTACCGGCGATCCTCACTGCCTTCCTGATCTGCTTCTTCCCCATCGTGGTCAACGTGGCCACCGGCCTTGCCACCCTGGAGCCGGAGATGGAGGACGTGCTGCGGGTGCTCGGCGCCAAGCGCCTCGATGTGCTGCTCAAGGTGGGGCTGCCGCGCTCGCTGCCGTACTTCTTCGCCTCGCTCAAGGTCGCCATCACCCTGGCCTTCGTCGGCACAGTGGTCTCCGAGACCGTGGCCTCGAACCAGGGCATCGGCTACCTGATGATGAGCGCCGGCTCGCAGATGCGCATGCCGCTGGTGTTTGCCGGGCTGATCGTGATCAGCGCCATGGCCATGGTGATGTACGAGCTGTTCGCGCTACTCGAGAAGCGCATGACCCGCTGGGCGCACCGCGGCCAGGATCGCTGAGGCCTCAGTCGAAGGCCTTGACCAGGGCGAAGCGCGGCAGCGTCTCGCCCTGAATCTCCACCGTTTCGCAGAACATCTCGAGCGGCCGGACCCACAGGCCGTAGTCGCCGTAGAGGGCACGATAGACCACCAGCGCTTCTTCGTTCTCGCTGTGCTGGGCGACACCCACCACCTCGTAGTCGGCCCCCTTGTAGTGGCGGTAGATGCCCGCTACCGGGCGCTTGGCGTCATGCATCCTGAATCTCCTGTGAATCTGCTGTGCGCTTGGCAAGCCGCGCCATGACCCGCGCCGCGGCGGCGAAGCCGAAGGCGCCGGTGACGAAGGTAGCCGCGCCGAAGCCCGAGGCGCAGTCGAGTCGGGTGGCATCCCCGGATCCCGGCTTGGTCAGGCACACCTCGCCGTCGGCACCCGGGTAGACCAGCTGCTCGTCGGAGTAGACGCACTCCACCGAGAAGCGCCGCTTGGGGTTGCGCGAGAAACCGAAGTCGCGGCGCAGCCGGGCGCGGACCTTGGCCAGCAGCGGATCGTGCTCGGTGCGGGTCAGGTCGGCAACCTGGATGCGGGTGGGATCGGTCTGGCCGCCGGCCGCGCCGGTCACGGTGATGGGGATCTTGCGCCGCTTGCACCAACTGATCAGCGCGGCCTTGGCCAGCACGCTGTCGATGGCATCCAGCACGTGGTCGGCATCGTCGGGAATCCGCTCGGCGAGATTGCCTGGAGTGACGAACGCCGCGTCGGCGACCACCTCGATGCCGGGGTGAATCGCCCGGCAGCGCTCGGCCAGCACCTCGACCTTGGGGCGGCCGATGGTACCGTCGAGGGCGTGGAGCTGGCGGTTGACGTTGGAGACGCAGACATCGTCGAGGTCGATCAGCGTCAACTTGCCGATCCCGGCGCGGGCCAGCGCCTCAACCGCCCAGCTGCCGACGCCGCCGACGCCGACCACCACCACATGGGCATGGCGAAAGGCCTTTGCGGCGCGGCTGCCGTAGAGCCGGCGGATGCCGCCGAAGCGCAGGTCGTAGTCGTCGGCGGTGTTGGCGTCGGAAGGGGGAGCGTCGATATCGGTCATGGGGCGGTGGCGAATGTTGGTGAGTCGGCGTCATGCCAGGCGATGTCATGCTGCGGCAGGTGTGCGGCCCAGCCGAAGCGTTCGAACAGCTGCTGCATGTCCTCCTGCAGCGGTGCGCTGACCTGCAGCTGGCTGCCCTCCAGCGGGTGCGGAAAGCGCAGCTCGACGGCGGCCAGCAGCAGCCGCGGGCAGCCGAGCCGCTCCTTGAAGAAGCGGTTGTGGTTGCCCTTGCCGTGCTTGGCATCGCCGATGATCGGGTAGCCACGCTGCGACAGGTGGCGGCGGATCTGATGGCGGCGCCCGCTCAGCGGGCGCGCCTCGATCAGCGAATAGCGGCTGCTGGGGTAGCGGTCGACCTGTACCGGCAGCTCGACGCTGTCGAGGCGGCGGATCTCGGTGGCCGCCGGCATGGCCGGCATCTGCGCCTTGGGGCGGCTGCCATCCTCCTCGCGCAGCGGGTAGTCGAGCCGCTCGGCCTCGGGGCCGACGCCGCGCACCACCGCCAGGTAGCGCTTGGCGACATGCTGCTCGGTGAACGCCTGGGCCAGCGCTGCGGCGATCTCGGCGCTTAGCGCGAACACCATCACCCCCGAGGTGGGGCGGTCGAGCCGATGCACCGGGTAGACCCGCTGGCCGAGCTGGTCGCGCAGCGTCTGGACCATGAAGCGCGTCTCGCCGCGGGCCAGGGCGGTGCGGTGGACCAGCAGCCCTGACGGCTTGGCCACGACCACCAGCGCCGTATCGCGATACAGGATCGGCAGCGGGGCGCAGGCGTCTCGGCTGGGGGGCGTGGCAGGCATGGCAGCGGCGTCTCGAAATGGGCGGCTATTGTCGCCGCTCGGCGCGCCGCTGTCATCCGTATCGCCTGTGGATATCAGCCGTAGAGCGTTTCCCAGTGGATATCCAGCTTGGGCGCTGCGTCGAGCATGAGCTCGGATTCAATATGTTCGAGATGATGCAGCATGAGCCGGATGGCAGCCGCTTCATCGTGATTCTCTATGGCCTCGACAATTTGGCTATGTTCGTCTTCGGGGCATGCTGGGGTCTGCGGTGCGTCATAGAGTGCGATGATCAGGCACGTCAAAGGACACAGCTCTGCCATCAGCTTCTCGATGAAGGCGTTGCCTGCCAGCGCTGCCAAGAGCATGTGGAATTGACCGGATAGCCGAATGATGCGGCGGCGATCTCCCGTCGCTCGTGCTTGTGCTTCTTCTTCGAGGTGCTGGTGTAGCCGGGCGATGTCCTGTTCACAGGCCCTGGCGATGACGTTACGTACGATCTCAGGCTCGACCAGCCGGCGGGTGGCGAACAGGTCCCTGGCCTCCTCGGCGGAAGGTCGCTTGACGAAGGCGCCGCGGTTGGGGTGCAGCGTCACCAGCCCCTCTTTGGCCAGCAGCGTCAGGGCTTGACGAATCTTGGTCCGGCTCACGCCGAAGGCGCCTGCCAGTTTCTCCTCCACCAGCTTGATGCCCGGCGGCAGCCGATGCTCCATCACCGCGTCGGTGATGCGCTCGGCGATCTGCTCGATGGCCAGTTTGGTGGTGGAGGCTTCCATTGCATTCCCCATTTGTCAGTGATGTCCCGATTCAGTATGCCGCAGCACAGCGCAGATCAGAAGCCGCTAAGAAGCGCGCAGTGCCGGGACTTCGGCTGCACCGTAAAGGTGCCTGTGGTGCATGTTTGCACAATTAATGTGCGTGATCTATCTTAAAAAATTGTACGCAATCTATTAAACAAAACTTCAAACAATAATAAAAACAAAATTTTTAACATTCCAAATCATGGGGTTGCAGGTCACAGCGGCGGTGCGCCAAGAACGACGAGTCCCGGCATGGCATAGGGCTTGCTCAGACTTAGTGAGGTGACCGGGCGCTGGCTCGGCTCCGCCATAACAATGATCCGGAGGGTTTCCAGATGTCCAAGTCCCATACTCTGAAGATGGCTACCTTGCTGACGGCGGGGATGCTGCTGTCGTCCTCGGTGCTGGCAACGGAGCGCTTGCGTGTTGCCGGTAATTTCCCCACCGACCACTCCGTGTCGAGGGCCATGGAGGTCTTCAAGGAGCAGGTCGAGAGCGAGTCAAACGGAGATATCTCTGTCGAGCTGTTCCCGGCGATGCAGTTGGGCGGGGCCACAGAGAACGTCGATCAGGTGCGTTCAGGCAGCATTTTTGCCGTCTTTACCTCGATCGCCTATTTCACTCGCTCGGTTCCCGAGTACGAGGCGGTCAGCCTGCCGTTCCTGTTCGATAGTCGTGATCAGGCCTTTGCGGTTATGGATGGCCCGGTCGGCGAACACCTCGATGAAAAGATGGCCGAGCTGGGCTTCGTTAACCTTGGCTACGGCGAGCTCGGTTTCCGGCATGTCACCAACAATCTCCGCCCGATTACGTCGGTCGAGGATTTCGAAGGGATGCGCATTCGCCTGCAGCCGAATGAAGTCCACCTGCAGACCTTCCGTGCGCTGGGGGCCAACCCGGTGTCGATGGACGTTTCTGAACTCTACTCCGCGCTCCAGCAGGGAGTGCTTGATGGTCAGGAGAACCCCTACAACATCATCGCCAGCCGCCGCTTCAATGAGGTTCAGGAGTACCTCTCCGACAGTGGTCATTTCTACGACTTCATCAATGCCGTCGCCAACCAGCGCAGCTATGAGCGTCTCTCCGAAGAGCATCGTGTGATCGTCGATGAGGCGATGCAAGCGGCCATGGAGTGGCAGCGTGAGGCAGCGGCAGAGGAAGAGGAGTCCTGGCGCGAGCAGCTGATCGAGGCCGGTATGGAGTTCACCCCGATCTCTGCGGACCTGCGCGCCGAGCTGCGTGAAGCGACCATGGAAGTCGCCGAGAGCCTCGCGGAGCGCGTTGATCCTGAGTTCCTTGAACTGGTGATCCAGGAAGCCGAAGCGGCGCTGTGAGGTCAGGCATGACGGACACTTCTGCACCACCGCACGATAATGCCAAGGCGCGGGGGCCCCAGCCCCCGCCACGTTCCAGTGCTTTCAGGCGTGCCAAGCGCATCGTGGAGCTGCTCGATGCCACTACCTACTGGGGCATCGTGGCAGTGATGGGCCTGATGGCGACCATCGTCTCCCTGCAGGTGTTCTGGCGCTACGTATTGGGGTCGTCGATCGACTCCGCCGACGAGCTGTCGCGGCTGTTCTTTGTCTGGGCCATCTTCCTGGCCATTCCCCATGGTGTGAAGCACGGGGTGCACGTGGGCATCGATTTGTTCGTCATGCTGATGCCTGAGTGGATGAAGGAAGTGCTGTTTCGCCTGATGGCGGGCGTTTCGACGACCCTGATGCTGATGGTGATGCTGGGCGCCTGGGTGGCGACCCTCGATCGCTGGCCCGAACTGATGCCGACGCTGCCGATCACCTCGGCGGTCTATTACATCGCGGTGCTGATCTGCGGCGCCCATGCCTTCCTGCACCTGGCCCTGCTGGCCTGGGGCGGGTCGCGAACTTGGGAGGAGCTGACATGACCTGGCTGGCGATAGGGTTGTTTCTGGGCTTGGCCGTCCTCGGCATGCCGTTGGCCTTTGCCCTCGGCTTTGGGTCGCTGGCGGGCCTGTGGATGCTCGATTTCGAGCTGGTGGTGATGCCGCAACGAATGCTGCACGCCGTCAACAGCTTCCCGCTGATGGCCATTCCGCTGTTCATGCTCGCCGGTGAGCTGATGGTGAGAGCCGGGATCATGGACCGACTCATCTCCTTTGCCAACAGCCTGGTGGGCAGGATGCACGGCGGCCTGGCTCACGTGACGATCACCTCCGGCACCATTTTCGCGTCGGTGAGCGGTGCTGCGGTGGCCAGCGCCAGTGCCATGGGCAGTACGCTGGTGCCGTCGCTGCGCAAGTACTACCCGGATGCCTACTCGGGGGCGGTGATTGCCTCGGCGGCCAATCTGGGCCCGGTGATCCCGCCCAGCAATGCGATGATCGTCTACGCCCTGATGGCCGGCTCTTCGGTGTCGGTGGGCGGGCTGTTCATGGCGGGCATCCTGCCCGGCATCTTGCTGGCCGTGGGCTTCATGGTCATTGCCAGCTGGATCTCCTGGAAGCGCGGCTATCCGCTGACCGGCGAGCGCTTCAACCTCTGCAACGTCGCCCGACAGGCGCGGCGCGCCATCGTCATCATCTTGATGCCGGTGATCGTGGTAGGCGGCATCGTAGGCGGGGTCTTTACCGCGACTGAAGGGGCAGCCATCGCGGTGGTCTACTCGGCGTTCATTGGATTCGTTGTCACGCGTCGTCTGCGTATCGCCGACCTGCCGGGCTGTCTCTACCGCGCCGCGGTGACCTCGGCAATGGTCGGTGCGCTGATCGCGTTTGCGTCGGTGCTGACCTTCATTTTCACCATCGAGATGGTGCCGATGATGCTGTCATCGTTCATCCAGTCGCTGACCGCGGATCCCATGATCTTCATCTTGCTGACCATGGCGCTGCTGGTGGTGATCGGCATGCTGATCGAGTCCAACGCCGCCTACATCATGCTGGTGCCGCTGTTCGCGCCCGTCGCCGTGCTGTACGGCATCGATCCGCTCTATTTCGGCTTTCTGTTCATGTACAACCTGGTGGTCGGCATGATGACGCCGCCGGTTGGCGTGCTCTACTTCGTCATGAGCGGCATCACCAAGGTGCCGATGATGACGCTGGTCAGAGAGTCACTGCCGTTCGTCGCCTTCCAGTTCGCGATCCTCGGGCTATGCATCGCCTTTCCGCAAATCGTCACCGCGCTGCCTCGTGCACTCGGTTACTGAATCCTGAGGAGCAGACCATGCCGACACCCTCTCCGTTCGACGCCGAGCACCCCGCCGACCTGGTGATTTACGGCGCGCGCTTACTGACCGTGGACCCACAGCTCGGTGAGATCGCCTGCGGTCGCTTGGTGATCCATCAGGGGCGCCTGGTCGAGGTGGGCCCCCACGCTGCCGGCGAGCCGCTCCCGCCTGCCCGTCGTACCCTGGATATGCATGGCCGCGTGATCATTCCGGGCTTCGTCAATGTGCATACCCACACCATCCTGAGCATGGTACGTGGCGTGGCCGAGGACATGGGCTTCGCCCCGGCCTACACCCCGGGCGTGCCCCACGGCCATGAGGTCAGCGAGGAAGAAGCGGTGGCACTGGCGCGACTGGGCGCCGCCGAGGCGTTGCTGTTCGGTTCCACCCTGATCAATGACAGCTATGTGCATGCCGACCTGACGCTGCCGGCAATGGGCGAGCTGGGCATGCGGGTGATCACCTGTGGCCGCATCCATGATGTGGACTTCAGTCGCGTCCATGAAGGGGTGTGGGAGCATCGCACCGCGATTGGCGAGAAGACGCTGGGTGAGGCGGTGTCGCTGCATGAGCGCTGGCAGGGCAAGATGGACGGCCGCCTGGGCGTCGAGCTGGCGGCCCATGCGCCGGACACCTGCTCCCGCGAGCTGCTGGTGAAGGTGGCCGAGACCCGCGACGCCCTGGGCATCCAGGTCAACGGCCATCTCTCCCAGAGTCGCAAGGAGAATCGTCGCGTCGAGGAGCGCGACGGCATGAGCCCGAGTGAGCTGCTCGAGGATGTCGGGCTGCTCGGACCACGCTTCACGGCCGCCCACTGCATGTACGTCAGCGACAGCGACATCGCGCGTATCGGTCGCGCAGGCACCAATATCGCCCACGTCCCGCGCGGCAATGCCACCGGCGGGCGGATTGCCCCCACCACCCGACTACGTCAAGCCGGCGCCAATCTGACACTGGCCACCGACAACATGCACGCCGATATGGTCGAGGTCATGCGCTGGGCGCTGATCATGGGCCGCGTCCAGGAAGGCGAGGTGAACGATACCTGGCAGCCTCACCATGTGCTGGAGATGGCCACCCTGAACGGCGCCAAGGCGCTTGGCCTGGGGCATGAGCTGGGCTCGCTGACGCCCGGTAAGCGCGCCGATCTGGCGGTCTTCGATTTCCGCCGGCCGCACCTGGTGCCGCTGATCAATGCGCTGGGCAATCTGGTGCATACCGCCCAGGGGCGCGATGTGGAGATGGTGGTCTGCAATGGGCAGGTGGTGGTCGAGGGGGGCGAGCTGTGTTTGGCGGATACGCCGGCGCTGCTGGCCGATGCCCAGCACGCGGCCGAAGCACTCTGGTCCCGCGCCCGGGCCCAGGTCTGACCCTGCCAACGGCTCGAGGAGCGCCCATGAAACTGCTGATCGTCAATCCCAACATCTCGCACAGCGTCACCGAGCTGATCGAGGCCGAGGCGCGCCGTACGGCCAGTCCGGGTACTGAGCTGACCCTGCGCACGGCGGCGCTGGGCGTGGCCTATATCGAGACCCGCGCCGAGGCTGCCATCGGCGCTTACGCAACGCTCAACGAGCTGGCCGACCACTTTTCCGGACACGATGCCGCCGTGGTGGCCGCCTTTGGCGACCCGGGGCTTGAAGCGGCCCGCGAGATGCTGCCGATACCGGTGGTGGGCCTGACCGAGAGTGCGCTGATGAGCGCCGCCATGCTCGGCGGCAAGATCGGCATCGTGGCCATCTCGCGGCGTATTCGGGCCTGGTACGCCGAGACCGTTGATCGCTATGGCATGACCTCGCGTCTGGCCGGTATCCGCTGTCTGGACGAGCCGCTGGCCAATATCGGCAGCGTGCAGCAGGACAAGGGCGAGCAGCTGGTGGCGCTGTGTGAGGCGGCGATTCGCGACGATGGCGCGGATGTGCTGATCATCGCCGGCGCGCCCTTGGCGGGTCTGGCGCGCAGCGTGGCACAGCGAATCCCGGTGCCGGTGGTGGATGGGGTGAGCTGCGCGGTGCAGCAGGCGGAGCTGTTGGCCCGCCTGGGCCCTGCCAAGGCGACCGCGGGCAGCTACGCCGCGCCGCCGGTGAAAGGTGCTGTGGGCTTGTCGCCGGCACTGCGGCAGCTGATCGGCCGGGAGGATCAGCAATGAGCCGTCCTGAGTCGGCCGAGAGTGTCGTACGCCTGCGGCTGGTCTCCCACGACCTCGAGTTCGTGGCCGAGACCCGTCCCGATGCGCCGCACAGCGCGGCAGCCTTTCTCGCGCTCCTGCCCTGGCAGACGCAGCTGGTGCACGTGCGCTGGAGCGGTGAAGGGGTGTGGATACCCCTGGGCGATAAGGACTTCGCCCTGCCCTGGGAGAACCCCACCCGCTATCCCGCTCCCGGCGACGTGCTGTTCTACCCCGGCGGATACAGCGAGACCGAGATCCTGCTGGCCTACGGCGCGTGCAGCTTTGCCAGCAAGCTGGGGCCGATCGCCGGCAATCACTTCATGAGCCTCGTCGAAGGACTCGAGCAGCTACCGGAACTGGGTCGACGCTGCCTATGGCATGGCGCCCAGCCGCTGACCATCACTACCCACCCGACCCAAGGAGGCTCCCAATGACCGTGAACCGCAGTCGATTCGGCGTGCTCACGCCTTCGTCCAATACGGCGCTCGAGCCGCTCACGTCGGCCATGGTGGCCAAGGTTCCCGGGGTCAGCGCGCACTTCTCGCGCTTTAGCGTGACTGAAATCGCGCTCAGCGCGCGGGCGCTGGGCCAGTTCGATGATCGCCACGTGCTGGCGGCAGCCCGCCTGCTGGCGGACGCCCGGGTCGACGTGATCGGCTGGAGCGGCACCTCGGCCGGCTGGCTGGGGTTCGACCACGACGAGACCCTGTGCCAGCGGATTACGGATGAAACGGGTATTCCGGCAACCACATCGATGCTGGCGCTGAATGAGATCCTCGCCGAATACGGGGTCCGCGAGTTTGGTCTGGTGACGCCCTACACCGACGACGTGCAGCAGCGAATTCTCGACAACTACCGCGGCGAAGGATTTGCGGTGGTCGCCGAAGACCATCTGGGCATTAGCGAGAACTTCGCCTACGCCGAGGTCAGCGCCGAAACGCTCACCGCTCAGGTGCGGCGTGTGGCCCAGGCCGGCGCGCCGGCCATCGTGGTGGCCTGCACCAATCTCTGCTCGGCCGACCTGGTAGCACAGTGGGAGGCGGAGCTGGGAGTACCGGTGCTGGATACCACGGCCACCGTGGTGTGGAAGATGCTGCGCATGACCGGACATGGCGAGGCGTCAGTCAGCGGTTGGGGTCAACTGATGGAAGGAGTGATGGCGCATGGCTGAATTCGATCTGGTGATTCGGCGCGCCCGCTGCGCCACCGCAGCCGATGTGTTCGAGGCCGATATCGGCATCCGCGACGGCGTGATCACGGCGCTGGGCAGTGGCCTTGCCGAGGGGCTCGAGGAGATCGATGCCGCCGGCCGCTGGGTGCTGCCGGGCGGCATCGACGGGCACTGCCATCTGGACCAGCCCACCTCTGACGGCTCGAAGATGGCCGACGACTTTCTCAGCGGTACCCGCTCGGCGGCCTGCGGGGGCACCACCACGGTATTTCCGTTTGCCTGCCAGATGAAAGGCCAGAGCCTGCGTGCCGCCGTCGATGACTATCACCAGCGTGCCGAAGGCAAGGCGTGTATCGACTACGCCTTCCACCTGATCGTGACCGACGCGACCCCCGAGGTGCTGGCCAATGAGCTGCCGGCACTGATCCGCGAAGGCTACACCTCGTTCAAGATCTACATGACCTACGACGACCTGAAGCTGTCGGATCGAGAAATCATCGACGTGCTGGCGGTGGCCCGTGAGCATGGCGCCATGGTCATGGTGCACGCCGAGAATGCCGACTGCATCGCCTGGCTCACCGAACGTCTGCTTGCCCATGGCCATACCGCCCCCCGCTATCACGCCGAGGCGCGGCCCATGCTGGTCGAGCGCGAGGCCACCCACCGCGCCATTGCCTATGCCGAGCTGGTCGACGTGCCGATCCTGATCGTCCACGTCTCTGGGCGCGAGGCGATAGAGCAGCTGCGCTGGGCGCACAGCCACGGCCTGCGCATCTATGCCGAGACCTGCCCTCAGTATCTGTTCCTGACCGCTGACGACCTGGGTATCGATGATGACGATCCCCACGGCGCCAAGTGCATCTGCAGCCCGCCGCCGCGCGACAAGGCCAATCAACAGGTGGTCTGGGATGGCCTGGAGAGCGGCGCCTTCCAGATCTTCTCCTCGGATCATGCGCCGTTCACCTTCGCTGGCCCCCAGGGCAAGTTCGCGGCCGGCAGCGACGCCAGCTTCGAGCGTATTCCCAACGGCATCCCGGGGCTCGAAACGCGTCTTGCCCTGCTGTTCAGCCACGGGGTGGAGACGGGCCGCCTGACCATGCAGCAGTTCGTGGCACTCACCGCCACCAATGTGGCGCGCATGTATGGCCTCTATCCGCGCAAGGGCTCGATCGCCGTCGGCGCCGATGCCGACCTGGTGATCTGGGAGACCGGCCTGGACCGGCGCATCCGCAACAGCGACCTGCATCACGGCGTCGACTACACCCCCTACGAGGGCATACCGGTGTCGGCCTGGCCGGCGTTGACGCTATCACGTGGCGAGGTGGTGTGGCGCGACGGCGAGTACCTGGGCGTCGCCGGGCGCGGCCAGTTCCTGCCCTGCGCCTTGCCCGCGCCGGCTCGGCCCAAGCCACGGCCGCCGGGAGGTGCTGCGTGGTAAGCCGCCCACACATGGCTGAACGTCTCGAAGCGCTGATCGCGAGCGGGGTCTCCCCATGAACACACGCACGTGGCCCGGGGGGCGCCTGATCGAGTCGCTGCTGGCGCTCGCGGTGATCGCGGTGGGGGTCATGTTTCTGCGTATCGTGCATGGTACGCCGCCGCCTTTCGGCGACCCGCGCGATATCGGGTCGGCGGCGTTCTTCCCCGGCTTGATCGCACTGCTGGTGACCGGCCTCGGCGTGGTGCTGCTGCTGTCCGCCTGGCGGCCAGCGTCCTCGGTGGCCTTCGAGTCTGGACATACCGCCCGGGCGCTCATGGCCTATGCGCTGATGGTGGCCATGGTCGTATCGATCCGCTTCCTGGGCATCTGGCTGGTCACCATGCTGGCCGTGCCGCTGCTGGCAATGTGCTTCGGCGAACGCCGCTGGTATGTGCTGCTGGCGCTGGCGGTAGTGCCGCCGGCGCTGGTGATTCATCTCTTCGAGGGTGTCATGGGGGTCTACTTCCCCAGAGGGGTGGTGCTGTGATCGACCTGGCCGTACTTCAGCAGGGGCTTGCCATGCTGGCCAGTCCCTGGACCTTCCTGGCGCTGTCGGCGGGGCTTGCCGGTGGCATCCTGATCGGCGCGCTGCCAGGTCTTACGGCGACCATGGCGGTGGCGGTGCTGGCACCCTTTACCTTTTTCATGGAGGCAGCCATTGGCATCCCCTTCCTCTTGGGGATCTACAAGGGGGCCATCTACGGCGGCTCGATACCGGCCATCCTGGTCAATACACCCGGCACTGCGGCGGCGGCGGCCACCGCCCGCGATGGCTATGCGCTGACGCAGCAGGGCAAATCGCGCAAGGCACTGGAACTGAGCCTGTATAGCTCGGTGGTGGCGGACTTCCTGGCGACCCTGATCTTGATCATGGTCGCCATCCCGCTGGCGAGTATCGCCATTCGCTTTGGCTCGTCGGAGTTTGCGCTGCTCTACCTGATTGCCTTGACCATGATTGCCACGGTCAGCGGTGAAAGTTTCCTCAAGGGCCTGATCGCCGCAGGTCTAGGGCTGCTGGTCGCGTCCATCGGGCTCGACCCGATGTCGGGCTACCAGCGCTTCACCTTCGGCAATACCGATCTGCTGGGGGGCGTGTCACTGATTCCGCTGCTGATCGGCATGTTCGCGCTGAGCGAGATTCTCATGCAGCTGACGCACCCCCCGGAGCGGACGCACGATGCCGGGCAGGCGGTGGAGCACGGCGGGGAAAGGCTCAAGTGGGCGGAGTTCTGGGCGCTGCGGCCGACCATCCTGCGTTCGACCTCACTGGGTACCTTTCTGGGGTCTCTGCCGGGCCTGGGCGCTGAAATCGCCTGCTGGATTGCCTATGGCCTGGCCCGCGGCCGCTCCCGCGAACCGGAAAAGTTCGGCAAGGGGTCGCTCGAGGGCCTGGCAGCGGCTGAGTCCGGCAACAACGCCGTGGTGCCCGCGGCGCTGATTCCCATGACCGTGTTCGGTATTCCCGGTGACACCATTACCGCGGTATTGATCGGCGCGCTGATGGCGCAAGGCATGATGCCGGGGCCGCTGCTCATCCAGCAGAACCCCGGCTTCCTGTTTGGGCTGTTTCTGGTGCTGCTGGTCACCAACGTGCTGCTGCTGATATTCGGTTTGGCGGCGATTCGCTGGCTGAAGCAGGTCACGCGGATCCCGCCCACGGTGCTCTACCCCTGCGTCCTGCTGCTCTGCGTGTGCGGCGCCTATGCGGTCAATTCCAGCACCTTCGATCTGCTGATTCTGGTGGTTGGCGGTGGCCTGGGCTACGTGATGCGCCGCACTCATTTTCCCATTGCCCCGCTGATCATCGGTCTGCTGCTGGGGCCGGGTTTCGAGAGCGCCGTGCGTCAATCGCTGGTGTTCTCCAACGGCAGCCTGGCGATCTTCTGGTCGCGGCCAGGCAGCCTCATCCTGCTGATCCTGCTAGCACTGGTCATCTTCACGATGGCATGGCGCGGCCTGGTGAAAGCAGGTGTCATCCGCAAGCGCTCCAACTCCCACCCACCCAAGTCCAACAACACCTGAGGCAACTCACTATGACCCGTCCCCTCCTGTCCCGTACCTTACTGGCCGCATCGCTCGCCGCGGCTACCGCCCTTACCACCGGTCAGGTCCTCGCCGAGGAGAGCCACCTGCCCGATGAGCCGATCCGCTTCGTTACACCCTATCCTGCAGGGGGCTCCCACTCGCTGCATGCCGGTATCATTACCGCGGTTGGCGAAGAGTTTCTGGGCCGACCGCTGATCTCGGTAATCCGCGGCGGTGGCGGCGGTGCGGTGGCCGCCGCCGAGGTGGCCGGCAGTACGCCAAACGGCACCATGCTGCTGTTTGGTGACCCGACCATCAATTCACTGCGCCCACAGGTCGAGGACCTGCCCTACGAGATGGATGACTTCGTGCCAGTGGCTCGCATCAACTACAGTCCGGCGATTTTCGTGACCACCCCCGACCAACCCTTCCAGAGCATTGGTGAGCTGGTCGAGCACGCCGAGGATAATCCCGGCGAGGTGGTCTACAGTTCCGACAACCGCAATGGCTTCACCTACACCGTCTTCGAGATGCTCAAGGCAACAGCCGATATCGAGATGCGTGGCGTCGAACTGGGCGGTGGCGGTCCTGCGGTGACTCAGCTGCTGGGTGGCAACACCATGGCCTATGCCGGTGATCCCAGCGTGGTGGGTGAGCATCTCGAAGCGGGGAGTCTGGTCGGACTATGCGTCACGGATACCGAGCGTTTCGACGCCTACGCCGATATCCCCACCTGCCAGGAAGAGGGCTACGACGTGGTCTTCCAGTTCTGGCGTGGGGTGATGGCACCGGCCGACACGCCGGCCGAGGTCGTGGCGGAACTCAGTGACGGCTTCCAGCGCTTGACCGAAGACGAGGGCTTCCTGCGCCTGATCGGTCAGATTGGCTCCGGCATTCAGTTCCTCGGCCACGAGGAGTTCGCCGAAGCGCTGGCGGCGGAGCAAGCCGCCCTGCGCGACGCGTATCTCGACGACTAACTCGACGCCTCACCGCACAGGAGAGTGTCGGCGGCCCCTGGCATGGGGCCGTCGACCGTTTGTGATGACACACAACGCTGACAAGACCACGACACTGCTGGGCGCTCGTCCGCTCAGTGAGGACGGCTCCCATGTCCTGCCATCGCCGATGGATATCGTTATTCGCGGGGGCAACATCGAGGCGATACGGCCAGCGGGGGAGGCTCCCCCGGAAGGCGATGCCGTCGATGCTTCGGGCACCCTGGCCGTACCGGGCTTCATCAATGGCCACCACCACTCCCATGAGAATTTCCACAAGGGGCGCTACGACCGGCTGCCCCTCGAGCTGTGGATGAACTACGTGCGGCCGGCGAAGCCCCTGCCGTTGACGCCCGACGACGTCTACCTGCGCACGCTGGTGGGTGCCTGCCAGGCGCTGCTTTCAGGCACCACCTGTATCGTCGACGACTTCAACGCCTCGCCGGTGCTCGACCGCGAACACCTCGAGGCGGCACTCGACGCCTATGACGATATCGGTATCCGTGCGCTGCTCGGCCCCACGCTCTTTGATGTGCCATTTCACGAGAGCGTGCCGTTTGTTCACGAGGAGTGCAGCCCAGAGACGCTGGCCAGCCTGGCGCCGAACAAGGTGACCCCTGCGGCAGACTATCTGCGCCTGGTCGAGTCACTCGCCGCGACGCGTCATCCTCGGGACAACCGCGTAGGTGTGCTACTTGCGCCCTCCGCGCCGCAGCGCTGCAGCGATAGCCTGCTCGGCGAGGTGAGGGCGCTGGCCGACCGAACCGGACTGCCGGTGATTATCCACGTCCAGGAAACCCGCCTGCAGGCGGCCTCAGCCTGGCACCAGCGAGGCAAGACGCTGTTCCAGCATCTCGATGAGCTGGGCTTTCTGGCACCGGGGACCTCGCTGATTCACGCGGTGTGGCTGACCCCTGACGATATCGCGCGGATTGCCGCCAGCGGTGCCAGCGTGCAGCACAACCCCAACAGCAACCTCAAGCTTGGGTCCGGGCTGATGCCCATGCGCGCGCTGCTGGACGCCGGGGTCAACGTGAGCCTGGGGACCGACGGCTGCGGCTCCCTGGAGTCCACCGATATGCTCAGGGTGGTGGCCAACACCGCGCTGATTCACAAGCTGCGCGGCGACGACTATCGGCACTGGATTGGCGCCGAGGAGGCGCTTGAGGCGGCCACCCTGGGCGGCGCCCGGGCGCTGGGCATGGAGCAGCGACTGGGGCGGATAGCGACCGGCATGCGCGCCGACCTGGTGCTCTACCGGCTGGATGCGCCGGCCTTTACGCCGCTCAATGACCCGCTGCGTCAGCTGGTATTTGGAGAAAACGGCGGCGGTATCCACTCGGTATGGGTGGAAGGCGAGCAGGTGGTAGCCGATGGTCAACTGACTCGGCTTGATCAGCGCAGGATATCGCAGCGTATCGACCAGGCCATGCAGCGGCTGAGGCCTGCCATCGAGGCCGCCGAGGAGATGACCGAAACCTTGCGGCCGGCCTATGAGCGCATCTGGTCACGCTGCCAGGCGCTGCCCCTGGCGCCGGGTACCATTGCGGCGCGGTTCGACGAATGAGCCTCGAGTGGCTGGGTATTCAGCTGCTCGGCGGTGTCGCGGCGCTACTCGGGGTCCTGGCCTTTCAGTGTCGCCACGATATTCGCATGCTGGTGATGTTGTCGGGCTCGTGCCTGGTGTGGAGCCTACACTTTCTACTCTTGGCGCAGCCCACGGCGGCCCTGCTCAATGTGATCACGGCGGTGCGCAATCTGGTTGGCATTCGCTGTCGCGGCGCCTGGTTTGCGTCGGGCTTCATTGGTCTGTATCTGGTCACCGGGAGTTACAGCTGGCAGAGTGGTTGGGATATCTTGCCGGTCATCGCGGTGATCTCGGGAAGCGTCGGGGTATTTTTTCTCGCCGGCCTGCCGCGGCGCGGGGCGCTGCTGATTGGCAGCCTGCTGTGGCTGGTGTTCAACTGGCAAGCCGGGTCGATCCCGGGGGTTCTGGTGATGTTTGCTGACGGCGTCTCCAACAGCTGGCGAATTTATCGCCTAAGACGCCAGGCCCAGCGCAGCGAGATTTCGGACAGGGGCTAGGCCCTTTGGGCCGGCCGGACGTTTCAGCAATCCATAGCGTAAGCACGTAGACGGGCAGGGTGGTTTTACGACGATGACATCCCACTCACCTCACCTGGTGGTCTTCACCGGTGCCGGCATCAGTGCCGAGAGCGGCATCCAGACCTTTCGCGCCAGCGACGGCCTGTGGGCCGATCATGCCATCGAAGACGTGGCCACGCCCCAGGCCTGGCGTCGCGACCCCGAGCGGGTACTGCGCTTTTACGATGCGCGGCGCACCCAGGTGCGCCGGGCCCGCCCCAACGCTGCCCACCAGGCCCTGGCCTCGCTCGAGAAGCAGGGCTTTCGGGTCAGCGTGATCACCCAGAACATCGACGACCTTCACGAGCGTGCCGGCTCCCGCGACGTGCTGCACCTCCACGGCGAGATTCTCAAGGCGCGCTCCAGCGTCGATGAGCGCATGCGCTACCCGCTGCCGCGCGGCGGCATCAGGCTTGGCGATATCTGCGACAAGGGCAGCCAGCTGCGCCCCGACGTGGTGTGGTTCGGCGAGCCGGTGCCGCGCTATATAGAAGCCTGCGAGATCGTCGAGCAGGCCGATCTGCTGCTGGTAGTGGGCACCTCGCTGGCGGTGATGCCGGCCGCGGCGCTGCTCGAGCGGGCGCCGCTGGATGCCGAGGTGATCCTGGTCGATCCGGCCGCCGGGCAGCTGGCGCCGCCAGGCGTTGCGGCGCTGGCCCAGCCCGCCGGGCGCGGCGTCACGACGCTGGTGCGCCACTGGTCGCGGGAGGGCCGCCTGTGGCTGCCGGAGACACTGCTCGAGGCGTGAGGGATTTTCCCCGGTCGGCGCTTTAGGGCATTATTAGCGGTCTAATCAACGCGGCGGTTGGGCCGTGTCGCCCGGCGGACCACATCGTAAGGACACGCATCATGCTGTTTTTCGAACGCCTCAATCGCCTCTTCCCGGTGTGGGCGATCCTATTCGCCACCCTTGCGATCATCATGCCGCCGCTGTTCACCGGTCACGCGGGAAAGATCCAGCTGCTGCTGGCGACCATCATGTTCTCCATGGGGCTGACGCTGTCCAAGCAGGATTTCCTCGCTGTGATCAAGGCGCCGCTGCCGGTGGGCATCGGCGTGCTGCTGCAATTCGTGGTGATGCCGCTGGCGGCACTCGGTGTCGCGCTGGTGCTGGGGCTGTCGCCGGAGCTGACCACAGGGATGGTGCTGGTGGGCGCGACGGCCGGCGGCACCGCCTCCAACGTGATGACTTGGCTGGCCGGCGGGCGGGTGGCGCTATCGGTGTCGATGACGCTGGTCTCGACCCTGGCCTCGGTGGTGATGACGCCATTGATCGCCTGGCTGCTGGTCGGGCAGATGGTCGAGGTGCCGGTGTGGGGCATGCTGTCGAGCATCGCCCAGCTGGTGATCGCGCCAGTAGCGGCAGGGGTGGTGGTGCATCATTTCGTCGGGCGCCATGTCGAGCGCATCGAGCCGGCGCTGGCGACGCTTGCCATGGCGGCCATCGTGATGATCATTGCCATCGTCGTGGCGCTCAACGCCGGTCGCCTGGCCAGCCTCGGGCCAGTGGTGGCCGTCGCGGTGATCGCCCACAACGGCATCGGCCTGGCCGGCGGCTACTTCGTCAGCCGGCTGTGCGGCCTCGACCAGCGTACCGCGCGGACCGTTTCCATCGAGGTCGGGATGCAGAATTCGGGGCTCGCCGTGGCGCTGGCCAACCAGTTCTTCAGCGCCGGGGCTGCGCTGCCCGGCGCGCTGTTCTCGGTGTGGCACAACGTCTCAGGTTCGCTGCTGGCCGGCTACTGGAAGCGCCGGCCTGTGGCGGCATCGAGTGCCTCCGAGACCGCCTGACGTGCCTTGGCGGGCAGGCATGCTAGAATGCCGGCCCGCTCGTTTCCCAGGTGCGTCATGTACGAAGACGTCTCGCTCGATCCACGCGTGGCCAATGGCGAAGGCCGTGATCCGGCCAGCGGTCATGCGCGCCCGCCACGGCGCGAGTTCAAGGCCCGCGGGAGCTTCGTCGAACGCTGCGCAGGCTGCAATCTGCCGACCCTGAATTGTCTTTGCCCGTTCCGGGTCGAGGCCGACAGTCGCGCCGAGGTGTGGCTGCTGACCCACCCCCTGGAGCACCACAAGCCGACCAATACCGGGCGGCTGATCGGCGATGTGCTGTCCGCCACCCGGGTCTTCACCTGGTACCGTACCGCCCCCGATCCAGACTTGCTGGCGCTGCTCGACGACCCGCGCTACGCGCCCTTCGTTATCTTCCCCGACGACCAGCCGGACTACGCCGAACGGGTGGTGGGCATGCCGGCGGTGGAGCGTGCCAAGCAGCAGGCGAAGATTCCGGTGTTCATCATCATCGACGGCACCTGGCGCCAGGCGCGGCGCATCTTTCGCAAGAGCCCCTACCTCGACGCGCTGCCGGTGCTGCCGCTGCGCACCCAGCGCCAGACCCGCTACCGGCTGCGCAAGCCGGCCTCCCAGGCCCACCTGTGTACCGCGGAAGTGGCCATCGAACTGCTGCGCCAGTCAGGTGATATCGATGCCGCCGAGATACTCGACGACTACTTCGACGCCTTCAACGACAGCTACGCCTCGAGCCGTACCTACCACAAGATCGAACAGCCCACGCCGGCCATGCGCCGGCTGCTTGCCCGGCAGCGCTAGTCGGCTGTCGGACCTAACGCTGAGCGACTGCGGGATCAGGGCTTTCGGCCAAGTCCGATAGCCTCCTGAGTCTGACCAGACACCTCCTGACGCATGTCTTGCGTATGCTTCGCCGCCACCCATGCAAGCGGTGACTGCCCCTGTATACGGAGGAACTCGCGGTTGAAGTTCGACTTGGTATTGAAGCCACTGTCGAGCATTGCTGCCGTGACGCTCTCTCCAGCCTTGAGGCGGGCACAGGCATGCTCGATCCGGTACGCATTGATATAGCGCGACACGTTCTCACCGGTTATCCGGTTGATCGTGGCGGATAGTCGCTTGGCCGGCACCCCCAGCTTGCGGGCCAGCTTGTTCAAGGTCAGATCGGGGTCGAGGAACATCCCCTGGGAGGTGACGAGATGGTCGAGCCGCTCCATCAGGGCACGGTCCTGCTCGGGATCGACCGCGGTTGCGGTGCCTGGCGCCGCACTCTCTTCGGCCGGCTCGCTCTCCAGGCTGCGCGACAGGCAGAGTGCGCCAAGCACCAGCAGGGCAAGCGAGGAAAACAGGGTAATGATCCAAACTTGTAAGCGGCCCTGGTTCAACACCTGATCGAGCACGATCAGCCCATCGCTGAGCGCGGAGACCATCAGTGACAGCGCGATCACTTTCCATATAAGGCAGGGGCGGTTGCCGGTTTCGAGCCGAGGCAGTGGCAGGTCTCCGCTCCTCTCGCTCAGCATGATCAGCACGGCTATGCCATAGCTGGCAAAGACGGCGGGAATGACGATATCGAGCGCCTGCGGCACAAAGGCCGTGCAGAACGCGACGAAGGCCGGCGTGAGCAGGTGTGGCAGGTCTCGAGCCGGGTCGAACGCGCGAACGGCGGTGGTCTGGAAGGTGATCCAGGCGAGCGGCGGGATCAGAGCTGCCGTCACTGGCTGCACTTTGGCGAACGGCGCCAGCCCGTAGTGCTGGTGGAGCGAGATGACGACGCCCTGCGTGGCGCAGGCGAGCACCAGCCAAGCGAATGGCCAGGGCCGGTTGTCGCGGGTCATGGCCCGGATGAACAGGAAGCCGAGCAGCGCGGCGAAGACCATTGGGATAGGTAGGGCAGGCATGGGCAAGATTCGCGGTGGGATTCAGTCCTTGTATGGATCTGGAACCGGTTATGCGCGACCTGAAACGGGTTTTAGGTCGTTAGCGCACATCGGATGGCGGACGCTGCATCAGGTTCCCCAGCATAAAAGGATATCGTGATGAAAGCTCTATGCCTTGCCGCCGTGTTGTGTGTGTATTGCCTGTCTGCGTTGGCCGAACCGATAGCGGGGTACGACAGGCTGGATATTGCTGCCAGCCATCGCTCACATCTTATCGAAGGCTCGCTGTGGTACCCGGCTGGTACCCCGACTTACCGCAGTGTGATCGGTAGTGGGCCGATATTCCAGGGGGAGTCGGCCTATGTTGGTGCAGCGATAGCCGAGGGGCGCCATCCACTTATCCTGCTGTCCCACGGTTCCGGCGGCAACATGAATAGCCTTGCATGGCTAGCGTCGGCGTTGGCGCAGCGGGGGGCCATGGTGTTGGCCGTCAATCACCCGGGCAGTACCACCGGAGATAGTTCGCCACGTCGTTCGATTGGCCTCTGGGAGCGGGCGCGAGATCTATCGGCAGCCCTCGACCAGCTCTTGGATGACCCGTTATTCGCCCCCTATGTGGACGCTTCGCGTATCGCTGCGCTGGGCTTCTCGCTGGGTGGTGCTACGGCGCTGAATCTGGCCGGCCTGCGGGTCGACTGGTCTGCCTTCGGCGACTACTGCGAGCGTGCACGGGGTGACGAGGTCGACTGCCAGTTCTTTGCCAAGGGGGGGATCGTGCCCGATACGCTACCGGATGGTGTCGAGAGGAATGCTCTCGACCCGCGAGTGATGCAGGCCATCGCCGTTGATCCCGGGTTTGCTTATGCCTTTACCGATGCCAGCGTGGTGGCGCGCAAGCGCCCTACGCTATTGATCAATCTGGGTGACCCGGCGTCGCGTTGGTCGGCGGTGGACCTGGGACCTCGGGGGAGTGGCCTGGCAACTCGGCTGGCCAATGCGACCTATGTGGAGATCGCACCGGCTAACCACTTCACCTTCCTGGCCGAGTGTACCGAACAGGGCGAGGCCCGGCTTGCCGAGGAGGAGGATGACCCTATCTGCAGCGACCCGCTCGGGGCCGACCGTCGTCAGATACACCAAGAGGCTATCGCAACGATCACCCGCTTCCTGGGGCTATGAGCGCCGGGCACATGTCTCAACTACCGAATAGCGCGCCGGCGATGCGGAAGCCTGCCACCCAGGTGCCCGCCGCCGAGCCGAGGGTGGCGAGCAGGAACACCAGCAGCGTGCGCGACACCCGGTTACGCCACCAGCCCTTGAGCTGGGTGACGTCGTGGCGCAGGTGGGCGAAGTCGCCGACCTTGGGCTTGCGCATGAACAGCTCCACCCCGGCGGCGACGAACCCGGCGCCGATGGTGGGGTTGAGCGAGGTCAGCGGGGCGGCGAAGAAGGTCGCCAGGATGGTCACCGGGTGGGCCAGGGCGATGGTGGTAGCCGCCGCCGAGAGTACCCCGTTGATCAGGAACCACTCGCCGACCAGCTGCCAGCCGAGGTCGGTGTTGCGCGAGAAGCCGATGGCGAAGCCGGTCAGCACCAGGGCGGTGATCGCCCAGGGCAGCATTCGCCAGACCGGCGAGCGCGGCGGCGTGGCCTCCAGCGCCTCGCGTTCGACTCGCGGCTCGTCGGGCAGCGGCGTGCCGAGATGTTCGGCCATGCCCTTGAGGTGGCCGGCACCGATCACCACCAGCACGTGGCGATAGCGCCCCGGCGGGCTCTCCTCGCCGAGACGCAGGGTCATGTAGCGGTCGCGCTCGCTGATCAGCGGCGTGTAGAGCGACTCGGACTGCTCGGCGAACTCATTGAAGGTCGACTCCAGCACGTCGCCCTCCTTGAGTCGTTCGATATCGGCGGCGGAAACCTCCTGGCGCGACATGACGCTGCCCAGCAGCCCCGAGAACAGCGAGAAGCGCTGCCACCAGGGCACATTGGCGTAGATGCGCTTGAGGGTGATGCCGACGTCGCGATCGATCAGCAGCAGCGGCAGGTCGCGGCGCTGGGTCTCCTCCAGCGCGGCGCGCATCTCGGCGCCGGGCTCGATGCCCGACTGCTCGGCGACACGCTGCTGGAAGGCCCCCAGCGCCAGGCTGGCGGCGACCATGCCGGCCTTGCCCTGACGGAAGATCTCGAACAGGTCCTGACCGGCCAGGGCATCGGGCTCCACCAGGCTGTGGTGGCGCGAGGCGCACAGCTCGATGGCCACCGCGTCGAAGTCGCCGGAGCGGACCAGCGCGCGCACCTCGTCGGCGCTCTCCTTGGAGACGTGGGCGGTGCCCAGCAGGGTGTAGCGGGTATCGCCCAGCTGCAGGGTCTGGCGAGGCCCGCCGCTGGGCGCTGCGGCCGGCTCGGCGCTGGCGGTGAGATCCTGAGGGTCGGTCATGAAGGCTCGCTGTGACGACAAGATGATCGGGCGATTATCCACGAAAGCCGCTGGCCACGCCAAACTTGGGGACGGCAACGATAGGTAAATCGCAGTAAACGTTCAACTGCTTTGAGACCGGGACTGATCCGGCGGCAGGCCTACGCGAAGGCGCTGTGAACCCATCCCTGGGCGCTACTTTTGCCCTGCTTCGCTCTCGCATCCTGCTTCGCTTGCAGGACCGGTGCTGGTCATCCATGGCCAGCCCGTTCGGAGCAGTGCTCCTCACCCATGGCAAAAGACCTTCGCTGCGACCTGCCCCCGGCGTCCCTTGGCAGCATCTTCGACTAGCGCCGCCAGAAGGCCGGGGTGAACAGCACCAGTACGGTGAAGATCTCCAAGCGGCCGAGGATCATCGCCAGCACCAGGATCCACTTGGCCAGGTCGGGCAGCTCGCCGTAGTGGCTGGCGGCCTCGCCAAGCGCCGGGCCGAGGTTGTTGAGGGTCGAGGCCACCGTCGACCAGGCGGTGACCTGGTCGACGCCGGTGGCCATCACCCCGATCAGCATCAGGAAGAACAGCATCACGTAGACCGAGAAGAAGCCCCACACCGCCTGGGCGATGCCGTCGGGCACGCTGACCTTGCCGACCTTGACCGCGATCACCGCGTTGGGGTGGATCAGGCGCATCACCTCGCGCATGCCCTGCTTGAGGATCAGGATGATGCGGATCACCTTCATGCCGCCGCCGGTGGAGCCCGAACAGCCGCCGACGAAGGCGGCAACGAACAGCAGGAAGGGCAGGGCGCCGGGCCAGGCAGCGAAGTCGGCGACGCCGAAGCCGGCGGTGGTGGCGATGGAAACCGCCTGGAACACGCCGTTGCGCAGGCCCTCGCTGCCACTGTAGGTGGCGGTCAGCCACAGTGTCAGCACGCTGATCACGCTCAGGCCGAGCAGGAACAGCAGCAGGAAACGCGCCTCCGGGTCACGCAGGTACTGGGACAGGCGCTTCTCGCGCCAGGCCGCGAAGTGCAGGCTATAGCTAATCGCCGAGATCACCATGAACAGCACGCAGATCATCTCGATGGTGGCGCTGTCGAAGTGGCCGATACTGGCGTCGTAGGTGGAAAAGCCGCCGATGGCCACGGTCGAGAAGCCGTGGCCGATGGCGTCGAACCAGTCCATGCCGGCGGCCCAGTAGGCGATGATGCAGGTCAGCGTCAGGCTGGCATAGATGTACCACAGCGCCTTGGCGGTCTCGGTGATGCGCGGGGTCAGCTTCGAGTCCTTGAGCGGCCCCGGGATCTCGGTGCGGTACAGCGCCATGCCGCCAACGCCCAGCGTCGGCAGGATCGCCACCGCCAGCACCACGATACCCATGCCGCCCAGCCACTGCAGCTGCTGGCGGTAGTAGCGCACCGCTTCGGGCAGGAAGTCGATGCCGGTGATGACCGTGGCGCCGGTGGTGGTCAGCCCCGAGAAGGACTCGAACACCGCATCGGTGACCGATAGCGCATAGGGACCGTCGAGCATCAGCGGCAGCGAGCCGAAGGTGCCGAGTACCGTCCAGAACAGCGCCGCGATCAGGAAGCCGTCGCGGGTGCGCAGCTCCTTGCGCGCATAGCGATTGGGCAGGTAGAGCAGGGCACCGGTGGCCACGGTGATCGCCATGGCGATGGCAAAGGCGTCCCACACGCCGTCGTTGAACAGCAGTGAGATCAGGATCGGCGGCACCAGGGTCAGGCTGAACAGCATCAGCAGCAGTCCCAGGATGCGCAGAATGACGCGCAGGCTCATGCCGTCACGCTCCTAGTCCGGGCGTTCACGCGTTGCTCCCTCATCAGAAGAATGTCAGCCCGACCTGGAACAGCCGCTCCACGTCGCGGATGCGGCGCTTGTCGACCACGAACAGGATGACGTGGTCGCCGGATGCCACCACCACGTCGTCGTGGGCGATCAGCACCTCCTTGCCGCGCACGATGGCGCCGATGGTGGTGCCGCTGGGCAGGTCGATCTCGTCGATGGCGCGCCCCACTACCTTGGACGAGCGCGAGTCGCCGTGGGCGATGGCTTCGATGGCCTCGGCGGCGCCGCGGCGCAGCGAGTGGACGTTGACGATGTCGCCGCGGCGCACGTGGGTCAGCAGGCTGCCGATGGTGGCCTGCTGCGGCGAGATGGCGATGTCGATCTCGCCGCCCTGCACCAGGTCGACGTAGGCGGCGTTGTTGATCAGCGTCAGCACCTTCTTGGCGCCGAGCCGCTTGGCCAGCATCGACGACATGATGTTGACCTCGTCGTCGTTGGTCAGCGCGCAGAAGATGTCGCAGTCCTCGATGTTCTCCTCCAGCAGCAGGCGCTTGCTGGTGGCGCTGCCGTGCAGTACCACGGTGCGGTCGAGGCGCTCGGAGAGGGTGGTGCAGCGCTCCAGGTCGTGCTCGATGATCTTGACCTGGTGGCTGTGCTCGAGATTTTCCGCCAGGCGCTCGCCGATATGGCCGCCGCCGGCGATCACCACCCGGCGGAAGTCGCGGTCGAGGCGGCGCAGCTCGCTCATCACCGCGCGGATGTCGCGGCGGGCCGCAATGAAGAACACCTCATCGTCGGCCTCGATCACGGTGTCGCCGCGCGGGATGATCGGCCGATTGCGGCGGTAGATGGCCGCCACCCGGGTGTCGACGTTGGGCATGTGGCGGCGCAGGAAGCCCAGCTCCTGGCCGACCAGCGGCCCGCCGTAGAAGGCCTTGACCGCCACCAGCTGGGCCTGGCCGCCGGCGAACTCGAGCACCTGCAGGGCGCCGGGGTATTCGATCAGGCGGCGGATATGGTCGGTGACCACCTGCTCGGGGCTGATCAGCACGTCGATGGGCACCGCCTCGTGGGCGAACAGGCCCTTGCGGGTGAGGTAGGCGGTGGCGCGCACCCGGGCGATCTTGGTGGGGGTGCGAAACAGGGTGTGGGCGACCTGGCAGGCGATCATGTTGACTTCGTCGGAGTTGGTCACCGCGATCAGCATGTCGGCGTCTTCGCAGCCGGCCTGGCGCAGCACCATGGGGTAGGAGGCGGGGCCGGACACGGTGCGGATGTCGAGGCGGTTATGCAGCTCGCGCAGCCGCCCGCCGTCGGTATCGACCACGGTAATGTCGTTCTCTTCGTGGGCGAGATGCTCGGCCAGGGTGCCGCCGACCTGTCCGGCACCGAGAATGATGATCTTCATGCCACGCCTGTTCCCCTGCGATGCGTCGGCACAGCATAAACCAGCCGCCTGGCGAAGGACAGGCGGCGGCGCGGCGTGGGATCAGCTGCGTGACTTTTCGAGTCGCGCGTAGAAGAAGCCGTCGTGACCGGCCTCGCGGGGCAGCAGCTGGCGGCCGTCGCCGGCCGGGCGGCCCCACGCCACCTTGTCGGGGGTGGTGACACGGGCATCCGCGGTGCGGGCCAGGAAGGCCTTGATCTGCTCGGCGTTCTCCTCGGGGAACACCGAGCAGGTGGCGTAGACCAGGGTGCCGCCCGGGGTCAGGGTCTGCCACAGGCGGTCGAGCAGGCGCCCCTGCAGCGTGGCCAGTGCGGCGATATCCTCGGCGCGGCGCAGCCGCTTGATATCCGGGTGGCGGCGAATCACGCCGCTGCCGGAGCAGGGGGCGTCGAGCAGGATGGCGTCGAAGCAGTCGGTCTCCCAGCCTTCCAGCTGGCTGGCATCGGCGTGCTCGATACGCGCCGTCAGCCCCAGCCGATCGAGGGTGTCGGTGACGCGAGTCAGGCGCTGGGCATCGTTGTCCAGCGCGGTGAGGTCGATGTCGAAGGCCTCGAGCAGGTGTGCGGTCTTGCCACCGGGGGCGCAGCAGGCGTCGAGCACCCGCGCCCCGGGGCGCGGTGCCAGGGCCGGGCCGAGCAGCTCCACGGCAAGCTGGGCGGCCTCGTCCTGGACGCTGACGTCGCCGTCGGCGAACCCCGGCAGCGCCTTGACGTCGCAGGGGGTGGCGAGGGTCAGGCCGTCGGGGGCGAACTCGCAGGGACGGCTTTCGAGGCCGCTCTCCAGCAGTCGCTCGCGATACACCTCGCGGCTGACCCGGCGGCGATTGATGCGCAGCGTCATCGGACCGGGGGTATTGTTGGCGATGGCGATCTCGCGCCAGTCGTCGGGCCACGCCTGGCGCAGCGCCTTGAGCAGCCAGGCCGGGTGCAGCAGCGCGACGCAGGGGTCGCGGTCGACCTTGGCCTGTAGCGCGCTCTGCTCGCGCTGCAGGCGACGCAGGCAGCCATTGAGCACCCGGGTGGCCCAGGCCTTGCCGAGCAGCCGCGCGGCGCCGGCGGTTTCGCCCACCGCGGCGTGGGCCGGAATGCGCAGATAGAGCAGCTGGTAGATGCCGACCAGCAGCAGCGCCTGGACGTCTCGGTCGCGGGCCTTGAAGGGGCTGCGCAGCAGCTCCTCGGCGAGCGCCTCGAGGCGCGGCAGAGCGCGGCACACGCCATAGCACAGGGCACGGAACAGCGCGCGGTCGCGAGGCGCTACGCCGCCGTCGTCGAGGGCGGCAAGCGAGCCCTTGGCATCGATCACCGGCAGCAGGGCGCGAGCGGCGGCGGCACGCAGCTGCTGGCCGCTGCCTTGGGGCGTTGGCGCATCGTTCATTGGGGCGTCTCCGGGGGGGATAGCGGGGTGCCGGCGGCGAAGCGCTCGCCGCGGGCCTTGAGCAGCTCACGCATCGGCAGCGCCTTGCCGCCGGGCAGCTGGGCCTGGGTGACGCGCAGCACCTCGCTACCCCCGGCGCCGCAGGCAATGCGCAGGGCATCCGCGTCGCTTGGCAGCAGGGTACCCGGCGGCGCCTGCTGAGGGTCGTCGTCGCGGCGCTCGCCGGCGGCGGCCAACCACAGCCGCAGACGCTCATCGCCCAGCGTGCACCAGGCCACCGGCCAGGGATTGAAGGCACGCACCTTGGCGGCCAGCTGCGCCGCCGGTTGGGTGAAATCGAGCGCGGCCTCGGCCTTGGTCAGCTTGGCGGCGTAGGTGACCCCCGCCTCGGGCTGCGGCGTGGCACTCAGGCCCTCGCCGGCCAGGGCGTCGAGGGCCGCGACGATCGCCTCGCCACCCTGCTCGGCGAGGGTATCGTGCAGTTCGCCGCCGGTGGTGGTGGCGGTGATCGGCGTGCGCCGTTCGAGCAGCATGGCGCCGGTATCGAGGCCGGCATCCATCTGCATGATGGTCACGCCGCTTTCACGATCGCCGGCCTCGATGGCGCGCTGGATCGGCGCCGCTCCGCGCCAGCGCGGCAGCAGCGAGGCGTGCACGTTGAGGCAGCCCAGCCGCGGGGTATCGAGCACCGCCTGGGGCAGGATCAGGCCGTAGGCGACCACCACCATGATGTCAGCCTCGATGGTGGCCAGCTCGGCCTGGGCGTCGGCATCCTTGAGCGACGCCGGCTGATAGACCGGCAGCTGATGCGCCTGGGCCAGCGCCTTGACCGGGCTGGGCATCAGCTTGCGACCGCGACCGGCGGGACGAACGGGCTGGGTGTAGACGGCCACCACCCGGTGCCGGCTGTCGAGCAGCGCCGCCAGGCTCGCGGCGGCAAAGTCGGGGGTGCCGGCGAAGATCACGCGTAACGCTTGGGGCATGCGGTAGGGCCTCGAGAAGTCGGATACGGCGGATCGGCCACCCGCGGGCGGCGTCCCGCTTCATGCGCAATGCGGCTCGCAGCGCTGCTGCGAGCCGGCTGGGGCGTCAGGCGGGTGTCAGGCGTCCTGCATCAGCTTGTGGCGCTTCTGCATCTTCTTGAGTACCCGTTCGCGCTTGAGCGGCGACAGGTAGTCGACGAACAGCACCCCTTCGAGGTGGTCGTATTCGTGCTGGATGCAGTGTGCCAGCAAGCCGTCGGCCTCGAGCTCATAGGGCTGGCCGTCGCGATCCAGCGCCTTGAGGTGGACGCCCAGGGCACGCGGCACCTCGGCGTAATATTCGGGGATCGACAGGCAGCCTTCCTGAAGCGGCTCGCGTGCGTCGCCGAGGGGCGTGTACTCGGGGTTGATCAGCACCCGAGGATCATTCTGGTCGTCGCTGACGTCCATGACGATGACGCGGCGATGCACGTCGACCTGGGTGGCTGCCAGGCCGATGCCGCGAGCGTGGTACATGGTCTCGAACATGTCGTCGACCAGTTGGCGCACCTCGTCGTCGACCGTGGCAACCGGTGCGGCCTTGGTGCGCAGGCGCTCGTCAGGAAATTCGAGGATGGGTAACTTGGCCATGGCGTTGAAATCACCGTTGTGCTGTTATCAGAGGATATGGCCATATTGTAGTGGGCGGCCGCGTGCAGTGAAACCGCCGGTTGCGTTTTGCGCCATGCATGGCCGCTCACATGGCCGCACATAAGAGCGATAACGCCGTTGCACGCAGCGGTGCCAGGGAGAAGACAGGATGAGCACGAGTGGGGCAAGGCGGGGAGCGTGGCATGGCTGGGTCGCAGGGTGGGCGCTGCTGGCCATGCTGCTGAGCCTGCCGGCCATGGGGCAAGGGCTCAGCGACGCCGGGCTGCGCGGCGATGCGCCGGATCGCTATACGGTGGTGCGCGGTGACACCCTCTGGGATATCTCGGGGCGCTTCCTGCGCCATCCCTGGCAGTGGCCGGAGGTGTGGGAGGTCAACCCGCAGATCCGCAACCCGCATCTCATCTACCCCGGCGACACCGTCTACCTTTACTACCAGGACGGTCGACCGCGCCTCGGCCTGGAGCGCGGGCGCGGCGAAGTCCGGCTGTCGCCGGAGGTGCGCCGCACCCCGCGGCGCGAGGCGGTGCCGCCGCTGCCGCTGGAGCGGGTCGAGAATTTCCTCACCGAGTACCGCGTGCTCGACGACCCGGCGCAGGCCGACGAGCAGGCCTACGTGGTGGGCGGCGATGATCGCCGCCTGATCAGCGGCGCCGGCGATCGCATCTACGCCCGCGGCGACCTGGCAGACCATGGCCGACTGGGTATCTACCGCCTCGGCGAGACCTACGAAGATAGCGTCACCGGCGAGTTCCTGGGGCTCGAGCTGGTCGGCGTCGGCCAGGCACGCTGGCTGCGCGGCGAGGGTGACATCGCTACCCTCGACGTCCTGAGTGCCAACCAGGAGGTGCGCAACGGCGACCTGGTGCTGCCGCTGGAGAGCGGCGAGCTGCTGACGGAGTTCCAGCCGCGGGCTCCCGAGCGGGCGGTGGACGGACGGCTGCTGGCGGTGCCGGGCGGCGTCCAGTTCATCGGCCGGCTGCAGGTGGTGGCGCTGGACCGCGGCCGTCGCGATGGCCTCACCCCGGGCCATGTGCTGAGCGTCGAGCAGCGCGGCGAACTGGTCACCGACCCGGTCACCAACGAGTCGCTGCGCCTGCCCGGCGAAGAGGCCGGCCTGGTGATGGTGTTCAAGAGCTACGAGCGGATGAGCTATGCGCTGGTGATGCGCGCCAGCCGCAGCCTGGCGGTGGGCGATCGGATCTTCAACCCCGACAGCAGCGCCACGCTAGCGCAGCGCTAACGGCTCCGATACAGGGAGGAGAGGGCATGACGGCCAGGGAGTGGCTGATACTGGCGGCGCTACCCGGGCTTGGCCCGCGGCGCCTGGCGCAGCTGACCGAGGCCGGCGCGGCCTGGCCCGACGGCTGGTTGGCGGCGATCCCCGAACCGGCGCGCAGCCATCTGCGACTTTGGCTCCACCACCCCGCGCGCAGCCCATTGCAAGCCCAGCTCGAGGCGGCGCTGAGCTGGGAAGCCGCGGCCGACCACCATCACCTGCTGACCCCTGCCCACGACCACTGGCCCGCGCTGCTGGCGCAGATACCCGACCCACCGCCGGTACTCTGGGCCAGCGGCGACCTGGCTGCGCTGGCGCCGCCGGGCCTGGCGATCGTTGGCTCGCGGCGTCCGAGCCGCGACGGCCTGCACAACGCCCAGCGCTTCGGTCGCGAACTCGCCGAGCAGGGGTGGTGCGTGATCAGCGGCATGGCGCTGGGCGTCGACGGTGCCGCCCAGCAGGCGGCCCTGGATGCCGGTGGGCCCAGCGTGGCGGTGCTCGGCTGCGGAGTGGATGTGATCTACCCCCAGCGTCATCGCCAGCTGTATGCCCGCCTGCGCGACGAGGGCGGGCTGCTGCTCGCCGAGCATCCCCCGGGTACGGGCGCCCATCCGGCGTTCTTTCCGCGCCGCAACCGCATCGTCACCGGTCTCTCGCAGGGCGTGCTAGTGGTCGAGGCCGCCGAGAAGAGCGGCTCGCTGGTCAGTGCACGGCTGGCCACCGAGCAGAACCGCGAGGTATTCGCGGTGCCCGGTTCGATCCACAATCCCCAGGCGCGCGGCTGTCTCGCGTTGATTCGCGACGGCGCGGCCATGGCCACCTGTGTCGAGGATATCCTCGCCGAGCTGGGGCACTGGGCGGCCCCCCGTCAGGCACTGCCAGCGCTCGCCGCTGCCGGCGAGCAGGACCCGCTGCTGGCCTGGCTCAGCGACCGCCCGACGCCGCTCGATGCGCTGGTGGCCCTGAGCGGCCACGACGTCAGCGAGTGCCAGCTGCGGTTGCTCGAACTCGAGCTCGAGGGGCTTGCCACCCAGGCCGTTGGCGGCTGGATCCGCCTGCCGCGCTAGGCAGTTTGCGTATGAGCTTGTCGATTTATCACCGGCCTGGGCGGCCATGGTAGACTCTGGGCCCTGTGATATTGGCCTGGAGCCCCTGCCATGCGTGAACGCGCGACACCTCGCATATCGACTGCCTTCGCGGCCAAGGCACTGGCCCGTGGCGAGCTGATTGCCTATCCCACCGAGGCGGTCTGGGGGCTGGGTTGCGATCCCGCCAGCGGCGAGGCGCTTACCGCCCTGCTGCGGCTCAAGCAGCGCGACCCGGCCAAGGGCATGATCCTGGTGGCCGGCGACATCGCCCAGTTCGCTCCCTGGTTGGCGGGCCTGCCGGCCGAATTGCACGCGCCGCTGGTGAGCAGCTGGCCGGGCCCCAACACCTGGCTGGTGCCGGACAACGGCCACAGCCACCCGCTGGTGCGCGGCGGCCACGCTTGCGTGGCGCTGAGGGTCAGCGATCATCCGCTGGTGCGCGAGCTGTGCGCGGCGTTTGGCGGCCCCATCGTGTCGACCTCGGCCAATCCCGCCGGCGAGCCCGAGGCGCGCTCGGCGGATCAGGTCGATGCCTATTTCGGTGCCGCCCTGGCTGGCCTCGTCGAGGGCGAACTGGGCGGCCGCGAGGCGCCCAGCACCATTCGCGACCTGGTCAGCGGTCGGGTGCTACGCGGTTGACGGCAATATCTTTCTACTCAACGATGAATCCAGGGAGGTAGCGTGGCCCACGCGCATCTCGACGAGGTCAAGCACTACCTGCTCGAACTGCAGGATCGGCAATGCCAAGGGCTGGCCACTGAAGACGGTCAGGCCGAGTTCCGTGAAGACAGCTGGACCCGCGAGGAGGGTGGCGGTGGCCGCTCGCGGGTGATCGAGAACGGCGCCGTGTTCGAGAAGGGCGGCGTCAACTTCTCCCACGTCTATGGGGCGCAACTGCCGCCCTCGGCCACCGCGGCGCGCCCCGAGCTTACCGGGCGCAGCTTTCACGCCGTGGGCGTCTCCTGGGTGCTGCACCCCCACAACCCCCATGTGCCCACCAGCCACGGCAACGTACGCTTCTTCATTGCCGAGAAGAGTGGCGAGGCGCCGGTATGGTGGTTTGGCGGCGGCTACGACCTGACGCCCTTCTACCCGGTGCTCGATGACGTGCGCCACTGGCACCGCGTGGCCCGCGATGCCTGCGCGCCGTTCGGCGACGCGGTCTATCCGCGCTACAAGGCGTGGTGCGACGACTACTTCTATCTCAAGCACCGCGACGAGACCCGCGGCGTTGGCGGGCTGTTCTTCGACGATCTCAACGAAGGCGACTTCGCATCCTGCTTCGCCTTCCAGCGCGCCGTGGGCGACAGCTTCCTCGACGCCTACCTGCCCATCGTCCAGCGCCGTCGCGGCGATGACTACACCCAGCAGCAGCGTGACTTTCAGCTCTACCGCCGTGGCCGCTACGTCGAGTTCAATCTGGTCTGGGACCGCGGCACGCTGTTCGGCCTGCAGAGCGGCGGGCGCACCGAGTCGATTCTGATGTCGATGCCGCCACTGGCGGCCTGGGAGTACGGCTATACGCCGGCCCCAAACAGCCCGGAGGCGCTGCTGTACCGCGATTATTTGCGTCCCCGCGACTGGCTGGGGGAAGAGGAGGCCTCATGACCGACCGCTACTGCGTATTCGGCAACCCGGTGGCGCACTCCAAGTCGCCGGCGATTCATGCCGCCTTTGCCGCCGAGCTGGGTGACGATATCGACTACACCGCCATCGAAGCGCCGCTGGATGACTTCGCCGGCGCCTGGCAAAGGTTCATGGCCGAAGGGGGGCGCGGCGCCAACGTGACGGTGCCCTTCAAGGAGCAGGCCTACCGGCTGTGCGACAGCCTCAGCGAGCGCGCCCGCCGCGCCGGAGCGGTGAATACCCTGGTGCTGGGAGCCGAGGGCGTCACCCACGGCGACACCACCGACGGCGTCGGGCTGGTCGGTGACCTGCACGACAACGGCGTGACGCTGGCCGGCGCCCGGGTGCTGGTGCTGGGCGCCGGCGGCGCGGTGCGCGGCGTGCTCGAGCCGCTGCTGGCGGCCCAGCCGGCCAGCGTCCTGGTCGCTAACCGCACCGCCGCGAAGGCCGCAGGCCTGGCCGCCGACTTCGCCGATCTGGGGGCGATCAGCGGCGGCGGCTTCGAGGCCGTCGATGCCCCCTACGACGTGGTCATCAACGGCACCAGCGCGAGCCTCGCCGGCGACCTCCCGCCGCTACCGGACGACCTCTTCGCCGAGGGCGCCACTGCCTACGACATGATGTACGCCGCCGAGCCCACGATATTCCTGCGCTGGGCCGCCGCGCGCGGTGCTCGCACCGTCGATGGCCTGGGCATGCTGGTCGGCCAGGCCGCCGAGTCCTATCGCCTGTGGCGCGGCCAGCGCCCCGACACCGCCCCGGTACTCGCCGAGCTGCGCCGCTTGTTATAACCAAATCTCAACGCTTGATGTGATACGCCCCGCCGGGCCTCCCCCGGCGGGGCGTATACGTTCATCTGCCCGACTTGCGTTTAATCGATCGTTTGACGCTTCTGCTGAGCTTTCCTAGCCTGGCCAGAGGTCTTTATTGCAAAGACGTCAAATCTCCGAATAACAACGCACAATGAGGCAGATGACAGTGAAAAATATTGCAGCGACGCGTTTCAAGAGAACGCTTCTAGCGAGTGCCATGGGCCTGGCTGCGGCCTCGCTCGGCGCTCAGGCGCTGGCCCAGGAGCCGGTGGCCTCCATCGACCTGATGACCACCACCGAGTCCTACGACCCGATCCGCTACGAGGCGGCCTTCATCATTGCCGAGCGCTGGGAGGAGCTGGGCTTCGAGGTCAACGTCCAGCCCACTGAGTTCAGCACCGCTCTGGAGCGGTTCTACGACCAGCAGGACTTCGACGCTACCATCCTCGGCTGGAGCGGCCGCACGGACCGCCTCGACCCGCAGTTTTTCCTCAGCACCCTCGATTCTCGCCAGGCCAACCCCGGCGGCAACAACCCCGGCGGTTATGACAACCCCGAGTTCGATGCGCTGTTCGACCAGCAGTCCCAGGCCTTCGATCAGGACGAGCGGCAGCGTCTGGTGATGGAGATGCAGGAGCTCTACAAGCCGGATGCGCCGCTGGTGGTGCTGTTCCATCGCGACGAGGTGGTGGCCTACAACCACGAGGCCTTCGACGGCTTCGAGCCGATGGCCGGCGAGGGCCTCTACAGCGAGTGGGGCCCGATGGAGGCGACCCCGGTGGGCGAGCGCAGCACCCTGCGTATCGGCGGCCCCCAGGAGCCCGACAACCTCAACCCGCTGGCCTCCACCTCGGTATGGGGCTGGAAGTGGATGCGCCTCTACTATGACCGCCTGGTGCGCCTGTCGGCCGACGTCGAGCCGCTGCCCTGGGCCGCCGAGGCGGTCGAGCAGGTCGACGACACCACCGTGGCGGTGACCCTACGCGAGGGCATGACCTTCCACGACGGTGAAGCTGTCACCGCTGACGACGTAGCCTTCACCTGGAACTACTACCTCGACCAGGACTACAGCTACTTCAACTCCTACCTGGCGGCGCTGGACAACGCTGAGGCGGTCGACGAGCGCACCGTGCACTTCCATCTCAGCGAGCCCTCGGCGTCGTTTGCCAGCATCTCGCTGTCGCAGATCCCGATCCTGCCCGAGCACATCTGGTCGCAGATCGACGATGCCTCGACGCTGAGCCCCGACGAGGTGCCTACCGTGGGCTCTGGGCCCTTCCAGCACGAGCGCTTCGACCGCGGCGAGTTCATGGCCATCAGCAAGTTCGACGACCACTTCCACGCCGACGAGATCGCCGTCGACGGCGTCGAGTTCATCATCTATGCCGACATGGAGGGCGTCTATACCGGCCTGCAGACAGGCGAGATCGACGTCACCGCCTGGCGCATGGAGCCGGGTCAGATCAGCCTGGCCGAGAGCGAAGATCACCTCACCGTGGTCAACGTGCCTGACTTTGGCTACTTCCATATGACCTACAACCTGCGCCGCGCGCCCTTCGACGATCGTGCCGTACGCCGTGCGCTGACCATGGCCAGCGATCGCGAACGCATGGTCAACGTACTGCTCGACGGCCGCGGTGAAGTGGGCTCCAGCGTGATCGCGCCGGTCAATACCTTCTGGCACGAGGCGTTTATCGAGCGCTTCGAGTTCGATATGGACGCCGCCCGTGCCGAGCTGGAAGAGGCCGGTTACAGCTGGGACGAGGACGGTCGCCTGATGCGCTGAGCGCATCGTCAAGCCACTTTCTCCCAGGTGCTTGCCGCCACCCTGCGCTGCCCACAAGGCGGCGCAGGGTGAACGGCCGTTTATAGCGAGTCCGTCATGTCGTCACGCAGAAGCTATCTGATACGCCGTGTGCTGCACGGCTTCATGGCGCTGTTCATCATCGCCACCCTGCTGTTCTTCCTGTTTCGCCTGGGGCTACCCGACCCCACCGCCGCGCTGATCACCGAGGGCCTGACTCCCGAGGAGCGTGAGAGGATCCGCGCCAGTTTCGGCCTCGACCGGCCGATCTGGGAGCAGTATTTCATCTACCTGGCGAATATCGTCCAGGGCGATTTCGGCTACTCCTTCCACTATCGCGCGCCGGTGGCGGATATCATCTGGGAGCGGCTGGCCAACACCATGATCCTGATGCTGCCGGCCATCGTGCTGGCGTATGGGATCGGCGCGCCACTGGGCGCCTGGCTGTCATGGCGGCGCGGCAGTCGCGCCGACACCAGCGGTATTTTCGTCGGCCTGATGTTTCGCTCGGCGCCGATGTTCTGGACCGGCATGATCGCCATCCTGATCTTCGGTATCGGGCTCGGCTGGCTGCCCACCAGCGGCATGCGCACGCTGCCCTACGAGGCATCGGGCTTCCTCGACAAGATATTCACCCTCGACTTCCTGCACCACCTGATTCTTCCAGCGCTGGTGGTGGCGCTCTACTACCTCGGCTCGCCGCTGCTGATCATGCGCAACACCATGCTCGAGGTGTATGGCGAGGACTTTATCGAGATGGCCCGCGCCAAGGGGCTGCCGGAGCGCCGCATCCTCTACGCCCACGCCGCGCGCAATGCGCTGCTGCCAGTGGTCACCCAGCTGGCGGTGACCATCGGCCTGGCCGCCGGCGGCCAGGTGGTGGTCGAGGTGGTGTTCTCGTGGCCGGGGCTGGGGCGTGAAATCCTCAACTCGGTGCGCACCTCCGACTTCCCCCTCGCCCAGGCCAGTTTCCTGGTGATGGCGGCCTTCGTCATCACCCTCAACCTGCTGGTCGACATCCTTTACACCATGCTGGACCCGAGGGTGAGCTTCAAATGAACCGATCACGACTGATGAAAAGTGCCCAGGAGCCACTGCGGGCGATCCTCGGCGACCGGCTGGCGCTGGTGGGGCTGGCGGTGCTGCTGTCGATCATCGCCATGGCACTGTTCGCGCCGGTGCTCTCTACCCATGCTCCCCTGGCGGTCAACGAGCGTGAGGAGGGCTCGCTGTTCACCCGCAGCGTTGCCGATGGCCAGGTGCGCTGGCAGGCCTCGCCGCCGCTGGGCGAGGCGACCCTGAATGCCGCCGACTACCGCGACGGCCTGGGCATGGCGGTGGGACGCGACGGCGTGGTGTGGCGCTATGCGGGGGGTGACTGGTCGCGCCTCGACACGCCACTTACCGCGACCCTGAATGCGGTCAATATCCGCGAAGACGGCGCCACCCTGGTGGCCGGCGTCCAGGGCACGGTGGCGCTGTGGACGCCCGACGACAGCTGGCAGACCTTCGCCATGCCCGAGCCGCTAGACGTCAACGATATCGCCTGGCGCGACGCCGATACCGCGCTGCTGGTGGGCGGCGGCGAAACCATCTGGCGACTGGACCTGGCCAGCGGCGAGGTCGAGTCATTGCAGAGTCCCGTAGGACGTGGCTTCGATCTCAACGGCGTGGCGCTGGACGTCGACGGCAGTGCCTGGCTGGTGGGCGATCGTGGCCTGGCGCTGCGCCTCGCCCCGGGCGAGGACACGCCGAGTCTGGAGCGGCTGCCCGGCAATCGCGAGCTCAACCATATCCATATCGCCGACAGCGGCGCCGGCCTGATCGTCGGCGAGCGCGGCACCCTGCTGGTACGCGATGACATTGAGGCCAGCTGGCAGAGCCAGGATGCGCCGGACTCCCGCGCCATGCGCGCCGGGTGGATCACCGACGAGGGTCACGCCTTTGCGGTGGGGCGCAGCGGCATCGTCTTCGAGCGCGAGCCGGGCGCTGACTGGCAGCTGATGCCCAGCGACGAGGAGCGCCATCTGCGCACGCTGATGGTCACCGAGAGCAACTACTTTGCGCTGGGCTCCGACCGCTTCGTCAATCGCCTCGCGCCGCCCTCCGGCGAGCACTGGTTCGGCACCGACCATCTCGGCCGCGATCTCTTCAGCCAGAACGTCCACGGCTCGCAGATCGCCCTGCTGGTGGGCTTTCTGGGCGCCGCCCTGGTGGTGCTGATCGGCGCCAACGTGGGGCTGGTGGCCGGCTACTTCCGCGGCCGCACCGAGACCGTGCTGATGCGCACCGTGGATGTGATGTACGGGATTCCCTTCGAGCCCTTCGCGCTGATCCTGGTGCTGCTGTTCGAGCCCAGCCTGTTCATCGTGATCCTCGCCGTGTCGCTGCTCACCTGGCGCACCGTGGCGCGGCTGATTCGCTCCCAGGTGCTGAGCCTGCGCGAGCGGCCCTTCGTCAAGGCGGCGCGGGTCGCCGGCGCGTCGGACCTGCGCATCATGTACCTGCATATCTTCCCCAACGTGATGCCGCTGGTGTTCCTCGAGCTGGCTATCATCGTTGGCGTCTCTATCATCGCCGAGGCAACGCTGTCATTCCTCGGCCTGGGGCCGCCGCAGTCGATCTCGTGGGGCGGCATCCTGCACAACGCGCGGCTCTCCGGGGCCTGGCGCGAGGCCTGGTGGTGGAACCTGCCACCCGGGCTGCTGATCATGATCACGGTGCTCTCCGTGTTCTTCATCTCCCGCTCGCTCGAGCTGGTGGCCAATCCGCGACTGAGGGCACGTCGATGAGCACATCTCCATTACTGAGCGTCGATGACCTGGCCATTCACTACCGCACCGGGGCCGGCCCGGTGCAGGCCGTGGACGGGGTAAGCTTCTCGCTGGCTCCTGGCGAGGCGCTGGGCCTGGTCGGCGAGTCCGGCTGTGGCAAGACCACTGCGGCAAAGGCCATGCTGCGGCTGCTGCCGCCCAACGGCGAGGTGCCGCGGGGGCATATCGACTTCGCCGGCCGCGATCTGCTCGGCCTCGACCCGGAGGCAATGCGCCGCGTGCGCTGGGACGAGATCGCCTGGATCTCCCAGGCGGCGATGAACGCCCTCGACCCGGTATATACCGTCGGCGACCAGATCCTCGAGGCAATGAGCGCGCACCGCAAGATCGAGCGCAAGGCGGCCTGGGCCCACGCCGAGCAGCTGTTCCGCGACGTCGGCATCGATCCTGGGCGGCTCTCCGCCTATCCCCATGAGATGAGTGGCGGCATGAAGCAGCGCGCGGTAATCGCCATGGCGCTGGCGCTGGACCCTCAGCTGATCGTCGCCGACGAGCCGACCACGGCGCTGGACGTGGTGACCCAGGCGCAGATCCTGTCGCGGCTGACCAAGCTGCGTCGCGAACGCGGCCTGGCGCTGATGTTCATCACCCATGACATCTCGGTGGTGGTGCAGACCTGCGACCGGGTGGCGGTGATGTACGGCGGCCACATCATGGAGACCGGGCCGGTGCGCGAGGTCTTCGCCAGCCCCTTCCACCCCTACACCATGGGCCTGACCAACGCCTTCCCGACCCTGGAGGGCGCCCAGCGCGAGCTGATCTCGATTCCCGGCAGCCCGCCGGACCTGCTCGACCCGCCCGCCGGCTGTCGTTTCGCCGAGCGCTGTCCCTTCGCCACCCAGCGCTGCACGTCGGAGACGCCGCTGCTGATCGATGTCGGCGAGGGGCGCCACGCGGCCTGCCACTACCCCGAGCAGGCCGTCGATTTTCGCCAGCGGGCGGCCGAGAACGCCACCTGGCAGATCGCCGGCGAGCGCCTCGGCGAGCAGGTCCAGGGGGCGGGCAGCCTGGAGCGGCGCATGAGCGAGACGCCGATTCTCGAGGTTGAGGGGCTCAAGAAGTACTTCCCGGTGGAGCAGGGCTTCCTCGACGGCCTGCGCGGCAAGCACAAGGAGCGCAAGGTCCACGCCGTCGACGATATCGACTTCGACCTGCGCGAGGGCGAAATCCTGGGGCTGGCCGGCGAGTCGGGCTCGGGCAAGACCACCACCGGCGAGATGCTGGTGCGACTGCAGGACGTCACCGCCGGTGAGATTCGCTTCGACGGCGTCAACATCGCCGCGCTCAAGGGCCCCGAGCTCAAGGCCTTTCGGCGCAGCGCGCAGATGATCTTCCAGGACCCGTACCAGACGCTCAATCCGCGCTTCACCATCCATGACATCGTCGCCGAGCCGCTGATCATCCACCGCCTGGCCGAGGGCGAGGCGCTGGAGCAGCGCGTGGTCGAGTCGCTGGAGCGCGCCGGGCTCAAGCCGGCCAGTGCCTACCAGGAGCGTTTCCCCCACGAGCTCTCCGGCGGCCAGCGCCAGCGGGTGGCGATCGCCCGCGGGATCATCCTCGAGCCGCGCTTCATGGTCGCCGACGAGCCGGTATCGATGCTCGATGTATCGATCCGCGCCGGGGTGCTCAACCTGATGCGGCGCTTCCGCAACGAGCTGGGCATCTCCTTCGTCTACGTCAGCCACGATCTGCCGACGATTCGCTATGTCGCCGATCGCACCGCGATCATGTACCTCGGCGAGATCGTCGAGGTGGGGCCCACCGACACCCTGATCCGCGAACGCAAGCACCCCTATACCCAGCTGCTGCTGGACGCCAGCCCCGAGCCGGACCCGGCGGTGGTCAAGCCGCCGCTGGAGAGCGCCGGCGAGATCCCCAGTGCGATGGAGCCGCCCAACGGTTGCCACTTCCACACCCGCTGCCCCAAGGCCATGGCCCACTGCGGCTGGGAGGGGCGCGACGTCGCCACGGCGCTTAGCGAGTGGCGGATTCGCGGCGCTGAGCCGCAGCAGTTGGCCGGGGCCAGCGTTAGCGGATTGAACGCGCAGCTGGCGCTGGTCGATGGCGCCGACGAAGCGGCGGCCCGCGATGAGCTGCAGGCGATTCTCTCCGCCAAGCACCCCTCGCTGTGGCAGGCGGCCCGGGTCGAGGGCAGGGAAGGGAGCCTGAGCGTGCAGTTCGGCCCCCAGGCCTCGCCAAAGCGGCGGCTGATTGCCCGCGAGCATCAGGTGGCCTGCTATCTCTACGAAGAGGCGGTGGATAGTGGGGGGTAAAACGTACGCGCCCCGCGGCGTCAGCCGCGGGGCGCTGGACAAATGGCCGGTTGGGTTCAGCGCTTCTTGACGTAGAACCCCACCATGCACAGCACCAGGCCGAGTACCGACAGCAGCATGCCGCCGTTGACCAGCAGCGGGTAGCGCTCCAGCCAGGAGACGAACGGCTGTGGGGTGTCGCGACATACGCCGTCCAGGTAGTCCCAATAGCCGCCGGAGAGGGTGCACTCGCGCACATCGCCGAGTTCCCAGAAATAGACGCCCATCAGTACGATGACGGGCACGATCAGCAGCAGTAGTCCAAGTCGTAGCATCGGGTCGGGAGCGTCTTAGCCAGGGCGCTGGCAGTTGGGTTGACGTCCGGCGCTGCGCGCCTGCTCGTAGCGCGCCATGGCGTCGTCCATGTTGGCCTCGAGGCCGGCCATGCGCTGGCCCTGGCTGGGGTGGGTGGACATCCACACCGGCGGCTGACCGCCGCTGGCGGCCTGCATGTTCTCCCACAGCGTCACGCTGGCGCGCGGGTCGAAGCCAGCCTCGGCCATCAGCCGCAGGCCGATCACATCGGCCTCGCTCTCGTGGCGGCGCGAGAAGGGCAGCAGGATGCCGTACTGGGCGCCGGCGCCGAGCAGGCCGAGCATCTGCTCGCCCTGGGGCCCCTGCAGCCCGGCCACCGAGGAGAGCACCGACATGCCGACCTGGGTCGCCGACTGGGTCGAGACCCGCTCGTTGGCGTGGTTGGCCATCACGTGGCCCATCTCGTGGCCGACCACTGCGGCGACCTGATCCTGGTCGGTGGCGATGTCGAGCAGCCCGGTGTGGATACCCATGTAGCCGCCGGGCAGGGCGAAGGCGTTGGCCGAGTCATCCTCGAACACGCGAATCTGCCAGTTGTAGTCGCGGTCGCGGCCGGACAGCTCGGCCACCAGCGCATCGGCGATACACTCGGCGTAGCGTGCGTGGGCACCGCCGACCACCGTCAGATCCTCCTGATACTGTTCGAAGGCCTGCTGCCCCATCTGGTTGAGCTGCTCATCCGAATAGAGGGTGAACTGCTGCCGCCCGGTGGGCGAGCTGGCGCAGGCGGCGAGCGATACGCACAGCGCGCCAATGGCGAGTCGGGGGATCCAGCGCATGGTCAAGCGTCCTCATAGTCCGTCCGTAGGCAGTGGACGAAAGCCACTGATCTGCCACAAGATACCCGGATGCCCACCAAGGTCAACCAGAGGGAGACTCCATCAATGGATGCCGAGCTGTCCGCGCGACTCGCCAAGCTGCTCGACCGCGTCGAGGCCTTCTTGCCGCCCTCGCCGCCGCGCATAGACTGGTCGCGTGACGTGGCGGCGCTGTGGCAACGCCACCCACTGGGTGGACAACTCCTGCCGGTGCCGGTTCGCGATGCGGCAACCCTCGATGACCTGCTCGGCGTGGAGCGCCAGAAGCGCGCGCTGCTCGCCAACAGCCGCGCCTTCCTGCAGGGCCTGCCGGCCAACCACGCGCTGCTGTGGGGGTCGCGGGGCAGCGGCAAGTCATCGATGGTACGCGCGCTGCTTAATACCCTGGCCGGCGAAGGCTTGCGCCTGATCCAGGTCGATCGCCACGACCTGGCCGGCCTGCCGGGGCTGGTCCAGCAGCTGCGCGACCAGCCGCAGCGTTTCGTGGTCTACTGCGATGACCTGTCGTTCGAGGCCAACGACGACGCCTACAAGGCGCTCAAGAGCGTGCTCGATGGCACCCTGACCGGGCCGCCCGACAATGTGTTGCTCTACGCCACCTCCAATCGCCGCCATCTGCTTCCCGAGTCGCTGTCCGATAACCAGGCCACCCAGCTGGTCGGCGATGAGCTGCACCACGGCGATGCCGTCGAGGAGAAGATCTCGCTGTCGGATCGCTTCGGCCTGTGGCTGGCGTTCTACCCCTTCAACCAGGCCACCTACCTCGAGGTCTGCGAGCACTGGGTGACGCGGCTGGGCAGCGGCGAGGACTGGCACGCCGAGGCCCGCGAGGCGGCGATTCGTTTCGCCACCCTGCGCGGCGGCCGCAGCGGCCGCGCCGCCTGGCAGTTCGCCTGCCAGTGGATCGGTGAGCAGCGCTTGGGCGCGTAGCGCTAGCCTTAGGAGGTGGGCGTCAGGCTGCCGTCCGGATTGACGCTAAAGCGCACCGTTGGCATCCATAGCCCTGGCGGTAGCGTGACCCCCAGGCCGCGGACGCCGCCGGGGGTGATGGCAAGCTCGCTGCCCGCCGGCAGTTCGCCGCGACTGGCCAGCTGGCTTGCCAGCTGCACCATCGGTGCGAAGCGCTGGCGGTCGCCAAGTACGTCGAAGCTCACCGGCAGGCGCAGGTCGGCGTCGTCGCCAGGGGTCAGCGCCACGCGCTCGTCGTAGTTGCCGCTGATCGGCTCGGCGTCGGGCACGTCGAGGGTCCAGCGGAAGCCGTTGAGCTCCACCGGTGGCATGCCCCGTGGTAGCCCCAGGCCCATGGCCAGGGTGGCCTGCACCGGCAGGCTGCCGGCGCCGAGGCTGGAGGCGATCAGCGAGGTGATATCGGAGGTGTCGAGGCCGGCGCGGATGGCATAGGGGCCGATGCGCACGTCCTCCACGCCCAGCGAGGTCACCGCCAGGCGCATCGCGAACAGGCTGGTCTGGGGCATTGCCAGGCAGCCGGCCAGCAGCAGTGCCAGGCCGGTGGGCAGCAGCAGGCGCCAACGGCGGCGCAGACGTAGGACAACAAACGACATGATCACGGACTCCTGGGCATGGAATAATGGCCGGGGATGCTCCCGGGAGCGGTCGCGGGGCGCGCGAATTCTAGGGCCAGTGTAGCTGGCTGCCAAGCAATTTCGCGCACGTCGCCACCGCCGTTGCTTTGCCAAGGAATGCCGATGATAGAAAAGTGGAGAACACGGCTGATGGGCTTCGTCCTGGCCCTGCTGGTGACGACCCTGAGCGGGTCGCTGATCCAGACCCAGTTCAATCTGGCGGCGCTCGCGGCATTAGGCGCCGAGATCAGCCTGAGCACGCGGCTGACGACCAGCCTGCAGGATCTGCTCGGCTTCGCCCCGCTGTATGCTGGCATGGTGGTGCTGTCGCTGGCCGCGTCGATACCGTTGGCGGCGCTGAGTCGGCGCTGGCTAGCGTTGCCGCCCGCCTTGCTGTACCCCCTGGCCGCCGCGCTGGGCCTGTGGCTGGCGCTGCTGGTCGCCGATACCCTGGCGCCGATGCCGACCCTGATTGCCGCAACGCGCAGCCTCTCGGGGACGCTGGCGATGCTCGGCGGTGCTGCCCTGGGTGGTCTGGTATATGCCTGCTGTCGTGCCGGGAGGACGTCATGAAGCGCTTGAGTATATGGCTTGCCGCGCCGCTGCTGGCAGGGTTGGCCCACGCCGACTATCGCCTCGAGACCGTGGCCGAAGGCCTCGAACATCCCTGGTCGCTGGCGTTTCTGCCCGATGGCGGCATGTTGGTCACCGAGCGGCCGGGGCGGCTGCGGCTGGTCGACGCCGACGGCGCACTGCGCGAGGCGCCGGTCGCCGGCGTGCCCGAGGTGTTCGCCGAGGCCCAGGCGGGGCTGTTCGAGGTGATGCTGGCACCGGACTTCGCCGACAGCGGGCTGCTCTACCTGAGCTACGCCTACGGCGATATCACCGCCAACAACACCTGCCTGGGGCGCGCGCGCTTCAACGGCGAGGGGCTCAGCGGTGGCGAGGTGCTGTTCTGCGCCTCCCCCGCCAAGCGCGGTGCTGCCCACTACGGCGGACGCATGGCGCTGCTGCCCGACGACACCCTGGTGCTGACCCTGGGCGATGGCTTTGATTATCGCGAGCAGGCGCAGAATGCCGGCAATCATCTGGGTAGCCTGGTGCGGCTGAGCCTCGACGGCCGAGTGCCCGACGACAATCCCTTCCTCGGCGATGACAGGGCGCGGCCCGAGCTGTATAGCATCGGCCATCGCAACGTCCAGGGCATCGTCTATGATGACCAGCGCGACGAGCTGCTGATCAATGAGCACGGTCCGCGCGGCGGCGACGAGCTAAACCGCATCCAGCCCGGCGCCAACTACGGCTGGCCGCTGACCACCCACGGCGTCGACTACACCGGGGCGCGGATCACGCCGTTTCGCGAGCTGCCGGCGTTCACGCCGCCGCTGCTGCACTGGACGCCGTCGATCGCGCCGTCGGGCATGGCGCTCTATCGCGGCGACGCCTTCCCCGACTGGCAGGGCGACCTGTTCGTCTCGGCGCTGGCCGGTCAGCAGGTGCGCCGACTGATTCGCGACGAGGGCCGGGTGGTCGACCAGCAGGTGCTGTTCGAGGAGCTCGGTGCGCGCATCCGCGACGTGCGGGTCGGCCCCGACGGCTATCTCTACCTGCTCACCGATCACGCCGACGGGGCGCTGATACGGGTGGTGCCAGCGTCGTGAGAAACGTCGAGGGGCGCCTGAAAAGGCGCCCCTCGGCAATCGAACATGACCAGCAACCGTCAGCGGCGGTTCTTGCGCGCTTCCTTGGTGCGGCCCAGCTCGCGCTTCTTGGCTTTCTCGCGGTCGCTGGCCCCGGCGTTGCTGTCGAAGGGGTTCTTGCCCGAGCGGAACTCGAAGCGGATCGGCGTGCCGCGCACCTTGAGCACCTTGCGAAAGGTGTTGGTCAGGTAGCGCTTGTAGGCATCCGGCAGCGACTCGGTCTGGTTGCCGTGGACCACGATGATCGGCGGATTGCTGCCGCCCTGGTGGGCCATGCGCAGCTTGATGCGGCGGCCGTGGACCAGCGGCGGCTGGTGCTCGCCGACCGCGTCCTGGAGGATGCTGGTGAGGCGATTGGTCGACCAGTGGCTGTTGGCAGAGGCGAAGGCGCGGTCGATGGAGGGGTAGAGGTCGCCCACCGCGGTACCGTGCAGCGCCGAGATGAAGTGCAGCTCGGCGTAGTCGGCGAAGCCCAGGCGGCGCTTGATCTCGGCGCGCATCTTGTCCTTGGCTTCGGCCTCCAGGCCGTCCCACTTGTTGACCGCCAGCACCAGCGCCCGGCCGCTGCTCAGTACGTAGTCGAGCAGGTGCAGGTCCTGCTCGACCAGGCCACTGCGGGCATCGAGCACCATGATCGCCACGTGGCACTCCTTGATCGCCTCGAGGGTCTTGATGATCGAGAATTTCTCGGCGATCTGGCTGACGTTCTTGCGCCGCCTGACGCCTGCGGTATCCACCAGCACATAGGGCTTGCCGCGGCGCTCGAAGGGGATCTCGATGGCGTCGCGGGTGGTGCCGGCTTCATCGAAGACCACCACCCGCTCTTCGCCGAGCAGGCGATTGACCAGGGTCGACTTGCCGACGTTGGGGCGGCCGATCACGCCGATGCGGACACCGTTGCTGAGATCGGCCGGGGCGGCGTTGACCTCGCGCTCGGGGAACGGTGCCAGCACCTCGTCGATCAGGGTGGTGACATTGCGGCCGTGGGCGGCGGCAATCGGATGCGGATCGCCGATACCCAGCTGCCAGAAGTCGGCCATCGCCGAGTGCTCTTCGAGGCCATCGGTCTTGTTGACCACCAGCCAGGTCTTCTTCTGGTTGACCCGCAGGTGGTTGGCGATCGCCTCGTCGGCGGCGATCAGCCCGGCGCGGGCGTCGACCATGAACAGCACGATGTCGGCTTCGTCGATGGCCAGCAGCGACTGCTCGGCCATGGCCGCGTCGATGCCGTCCTCGTCGCCGCTGATGCCGCCGGTGTCGATGACCGTGTAGGTCTTGTCGCCGAGCGCGCCGTTACCGTACTTGCGGTCGCGGGTGAGGCCGGGAAAATCGGCCACCAGGGCGTCCCGCGAGCGGGTCAGGCGGTTGAAGAGCGTGGACTTGCCGACATTGGGCCGGCCGACCAGAGCGATGACTGGGTTCATTGTGTCTCGCGAATCTGCAGGGCTTCGAGGCGCCCGTCGTTGGCCAGGGCGTAGACCCAGCGGCCATCGGTCAACGGGCGCAGGCTGATGCCCGAGCGGTTGACCCGGGTGCGGCCGACAAAATCGCCGCTGTTGCGGTCGAGCAGGTGCACATAGCCCTCGAAATCGCCGAACACCAGCTTGTTGTCGGCCAGCGCCGGGGCGGTGATCCAGCGGCCTTCGAGGTCCTCTGAGCGCCACAGCAGGCGGCCGGAGAGGGCGTCGAGGGCGAGGATGTGGCTCGCTTCGTTGACCGTGTAGAGGGTGTCGCCGACCAGCAGCGGCGAGAGATAGCTGGAGTGCTCGCGCTCCCACAGGATCTCGCCGGAGGTTGCCTCCATGGCCACCAGGCGGCCGTTGTAGCTGGTCACGTAGAGACGCCCGTCGGGGGTCAGCAGCGGCTGGCCATCGAGGTCCACCAGGCGGTCGACCTCGGTGCGGCCCTGGGGCACGGCGATGCGCATCTCCATCAGCGGCTGGCCGCTGCGGTTGTCGAGGGTCGCCAGGCGGCCGTTGGCAAAGCCGACGAAGGTCACCGGATCGATGACCTGGGGTGTGCCGGTGCCGCGCAGGGTGAGGGCCGGCTGCGAGCTGGTGTGGACCCACACCTCGTTACCGCTGCTGCGGTCCAGGGCGGTGACGTTGCCGTCGACGCTCTGCACCACGAGCAGCTGCTGGTTGGCCTGGGGTGCGGCCAGCACCTCGCTGGAGACGCGGGTACGCCACACGACGTCGCCGTCGTTCTGGCTCAGCGCCAGTACTTCGCCGTTGCGGGTGCCCAGGTAGACCTGGCCGGCAACGGCGTTGAGGCCGCTGGAGACCGGAGTGTCGAGATCCCTGCGCCACAGGGTGTCGCCGCTCTCGGCGTCCATGGCGTAGACCTGGCCGCGCTCGTCGGCGGCGAAGATCACGCCGTCTTCGCGGCTCGGCGCGATGGGGTAGGTGGCGCGCCCGAGGCCGCGGCCGACGCGCTGACTCCAGGCGGTGCTGAAGCTGGCCTGCTCATCGAAACTGGTCAGGTCCTTGGGCGGATACTGCGGCTCCACCTTGCCGGCACAGCCGGCCAGCAGGGCCAGCGCCGCGGCGGCGATCACGAGAGTCGGTTTCATAGGGTGGCATCCTCCGCGCCGAGGTTGTCGAGCTTGAGTTGTACGCCGTACAGCGACTGGCCGTGTTCCACGGCCAGTGCCATGGCCTGGCGATAGGCGTCGCGGGCTTCGTCGTCGCGCTCCAGAGCAACGAAGGCGTCGCCGCGGATATCCTCGCGCTGGGCCGACAGCGAGTCGGGCAGGCCGCTGTCGAGCACCTCGAGGGCGGCCTCGGGATTGCCGTCGGCAATCTGTACCCGTGCCAGGCGCAGCCGCGCCAGGGCCTGGACGTAGTCGCGGGCATTGCCGTCGATGACGTCGCCGAGCGCGGCACGCGCCGCGGCCAGGTCGCCCTCGGCGACGGCCAGGCGCGCCTCGATCAGCTGCGCCAGATCGGCGTAGAGCGTGCGGCCATGGTTGTCGGTGATCTCGTCGATCAGCCCGCGCGCCTCGGCGCGCCCACCCTCGTCGAGCTCGGGGTCGGCGGCCAGGTTGAGCAGCTGCTGATAGCGCAGCGAGGCGGCCTCGGCCTGATTCTCCTGATAGTTCTGCCAGGCGTTCCAGCCCAGTACGCCGGAGATAGCGATCACCACCCCGGCAATCAGCGAGGTACCATTCTTCTTCCACCAGGCCTTGATGGCATCAAGCTGTTCTTCTTCGCTTCTCAGCTCCGCCACGGGCGGTCTCCTCTCAATCGGAATGCGTGCCACGGCGCCGCTGCGCCGCGGCGATCAAGCAACGTTCAGCAGTTCGCTCAGCGCCGCGGCCAGGCCGTCACGCGGCAGGCTGCACTGTTGGCGATCGTCGCGCAGGAATTTTACGGTGACCGTGCCCCCGGCGAGTTCATCCTCGCCCAGCAGCAGCGCCAGCCGCGCGCCGCTCTTGTCGGCCTTCTTTATCTGGCTCTTGAAGCTGCCGCCGCCGCAGTGTACCTGAACGCGCAGCTCAGGTAGCGCCTCACGCAGCGTCTCGCCCAGCAGCAGCGCCTCGCGGCCGGCGGCGGCGTCCATGCCCAGCAGGTAGAGGTCGAGGGTCGGGGTGGCCTCGGCGGGCACCAGGTCGAGGGTCTCGAGCAGCAGGATCAGCCGCTCGATGCCCATGGCGAAGCCCACCGCCGGCGTCGGCTTGCCGCCGAGCTGCTCGACCAGGCCGTCGTAGCGGCCGCCGGCGCACACCGTGCCCTGGCTGCCCAGCGCATTGGTGGTCCACTCGAACACGGTGCGCGAGTAGTAGTCGAGACCGCGCACCAGCCGCGGGTTGATCACATAGCCGATGCCGGCGGCATCGAGGGTCGCGGTAAGCGCCTCGAAGTGCTCGCGGGACTCGGCGTCGAGGTGATCCATCAGCTGCGGTGCGGCGTCGAGCATCGCCGCCATGTCGGGGTTCTTCGAGTCGAGGATACGCAGCGGGTTGCTGTTGAGGCGCCGCCGCGAGTCCTCGTCGAGCAGCTCGAGGTGTTGCTCGAAGTAGGCCACCAGAGTCTCGCGGTAGGCGGCGCGGGCCTCGAGCGAGCCAAGCGAGTTGAGCTCCAGGGTCACGTGCTCAAGCAGGCCGAGCTGCTTCCACAGCCGCGCCGAGAGCAGGATCAGCTCGGCGTCGATGTCCGGCCCCTCGAGGCCGAAGGTCTCCACGCCGACCTGGTGGAACTGCCGGTAGCGGCCCTTCTGCGGGCGCTCGTGGCGGAACATCGGCCCCTGGTACCAGAGCCGCTGGGTCTGGTTGTGCAGCAGGCCGTGCTGCATGGCGGCACGCACGCAGCTGGCGGTGCCCTCCGGGCGCAGGGTGAGGCTGTCGCCATTGCGGTCGTCGAAGGTGTACATCTCCTTCTCGACGATGTCGGTGACTTCGCCGATGGAGCGCGCGAACAGCGCGGTCTGCTCGACGATCGGCATGCGCATCTCGGCATAGCCGTAGCGCTGCATCAGTCCCTGCACCTGGGCCTCGAAGTACTGCCAGTACGGCGACTGGTCGGGCAGCAGGTCATTCATGCCACGAATGGCCTGGATCTTCTTGTCGCTCAACGCTTGCTCCTTACTCATCGCCGGGCGCTCAGGCGTCCCTGGCGAGCACGTCCTGTTCGGCCTGCTCCTTGAGGCGTACCCGCTCCCTGATCAGACGCTCGAGGTCGTCGACCAGGTGATCGTTACGCAGCTTGCTGGCCGGTTTTCCGTCGATATAGACGAGGTTGGCGGGGCTGCCGCCGGTCAGGCCGACGTCGACTTCCTTGGCCTCACCGGGGCCGTTGACCACGCAGCCGATCACCGACACGTCGAGCGGGGTCATGATGTCCTCGAGGCGCTCCTCGAGGGCATTCATGGTGCCGATCACGTCGAAATTCTGGCGCGAGCAGCTGGGGCAGGCGATGAAATTGATGCCCTTGCTGCGCAGCCGCAGGCTCTTGAGCATGTCGAAGCCGACCTTGATCTCCTCGACCGGGTCGGCGGCCAGCGATACGCGGATGGTGTCGCCGATGCCATCCATCAGCAGCATGCCCAGGCCTATCGACGACTTGACGGTGCCCGAGCGCAGACCGCCGGCCTCGGTGATGCCGAGGTGCAGCGGCTGCTCGATGCGGCTGGCCAGGTCACGATAGGCGGCCACCGCCATGAACACGTCGGAGGCCTTGACGCTGACCTTGAAGTCGGGAAAGTCGAGGCGCTCGAGGTGGTCGATATGGCGCATCGCCGATTCGACCAGCGCCGCCGGTGTCGGCTCGCCGTACTTCTTCTGCAGATCCTTCTCCAGCGAACCGGCGTTGACGCCGATGCGGATCGGGATGCCGTTGTCGCGGGCTGCCGAGACCACCGCCCGGACGCGCTCCTCGCGGCCGATGTTGCCGGGGTTGATGCGCAGGCAGTCGACGCCCAGTTCGGCGACGCGCAGGGCGATCTTGTAGTCGAAGTGGATGTCGGCGACCAGCGGTACCGCCACTTCGCGCTTGATCTTGCCGAAGGCTTCGGCGGCGTCCATGTCGGGGACCGAGACGCGCACGATATCGGCACCGGCGGCCTCGAGCTGACGGATCTGCGCCACGGTGGCGGCCACGTCGAGGGTGTCGGTATTGGTCATGCTCTGCACCGAGATCGGCGCACCGCCGCCCACCGGCACATTGCCGACGTGGATCTGGCGTGACTGACGACGTGTGATTGGAGACTGAGCGTGCATAGTGACTAGGTCATTCTCCCAGGGTGAAGCGGGCAACGTTGTTGCTGCCGGCATAGCCGGTCAGGTCGACCTGTTCGCCGAGATAGCGCAGCTCGACGCCGGTCACGTTGCCTACGGTGAGACGGAAGGGCGGCTCGCCCTCGACGGTGGCCTGGGTGCCGGGCTCCTGCAGGCCGACGAATACGCGCTGGTTGCCGGCGTCGAAGATCTCGGTCCAGGACTGCTCGTTGAAGGTCAACTGCAGGACGCCAGGATCGGCGGCGGCGCTGTCATCGGCGGCGTCGGCTTCCTCGACCTCGGCGCTGGCCGCCTCGGCGAGGTCGCCCACGGCCGACTCGTCGTCGCTCGCGGCATCGTCAGCGGCATCCACGTCGCCGGGGGCTTCGGCCAGTGCCGGATCTTCGACCAACGGCTCGGTGGTCGGTTCATCGGCAGGGGCGTCGAGCAGCGGCTCTTCGGGGAGCAGCGGGTCAACGCCGGTGGGGCCATCGAGCGGGGCGTCGTCGACCAGCCCCAGGTCGCTTTCATCATCGGGTAGCGGCGGCAGCGGCTCACTGCCGGAGGCGAGGTCCTCGTCACTTTCGCCTTCGGTGATGGTGGTGCCGTCGAGGGTGTCGACGGCCACCGGCTCGCCGCCGCCCATGCCCAGCAGGTCGGTGCCTTCACGGCTTTGCCACCACAGCAGGGTTAGGCCGAGCAGCGCCACGATCACCAGCAGGGTGACCAGCTTGAATAGCCAGGCGCCAAGCTTGGAGGGCGGCTTGGTGACGTGTACCGGTGTCACCTTGCGCTCGGCCTCGGCGCTGCCGAAGCGCGCATTGTAGGCAGCGACGACCGGCTTGTCGTCGATGCCCAGGAGCCGTGAGTAGGCGCGCAGGTAGCCGCGTCGATAGGCGGCCACCGGCACTTCGTCGTAGCTGTCGCTCTCCAGGCCGCGCACCACCGCCGGGCGCAGGTTGAGGGCGGTGGCGACCTCGTCGAGGGGCATGCCCTGACGCTCGCGTTCGCGCTTGAGCATGTCGCCGGGTGACGATTGGGGGGCAAAGTCCGCTACGTCGTTATCGTGAGTGTCGCTCATGGCTGAGCATCCTTCGTCAATATTCGGTGATCAGGGTGCATGACCCAGGGCATTGAGCTGCTCGGTGAAGAAACGCCGATTCTCGATATCGCCGCGCGCATCGGCGATGTCGCGGGCCAGTTCGAGACTGGCCGGCGTAGTGCCGGCCAGGCGCATGAACGATTGCAGCTGCTCCCAGGCCCGCGCATGGTTGCCCCGGGCATATTCGATCTCGGCCAACGTGAAATAACTGCGCGGGCTGCGCGAGTCGATGGCCTGGGCGCGCTCGAGGTTGGTGACTGCCGCGCCGAGATTGCCTATTTCGCGCTGGCACTGCCCCAGATTGGCGAACAGTTGGGCGCGATTGTCGTATTGGGTATCTTGAGTGGCCTGCTCGAGCTGCGTGCAGGCCTCTCTCAGGCGGCCTTGATCATACAGGAAGGCCGCATAGTTGTTGCGCGCCCGAGTGTAGCCGGCATCGGCCGAGAGGGCGCGCTGGAAGTGTTCGTCGGCGAGCTCGTCCTCGCCCTGGCGCTGATAGACCATGGCCAGCGCCTGGAGCGTCTCGGGGGCGTTGGGCGCCACGGCCAGGGCACGGTTCAAGGCGCCCTGGGCGCGCGGGAGGTTGTCGCGTTCGAGGTAGGCCATACCCAGCTGGGTATAGGCATCGGCCGGACTGGTGCCGCTGTCAGGCTGTGCCGGTTGGCTGCTACAGCCGGTCAGCCAGACGGCGCCGAACAGGCCGATCAGTAGCGGCCGTAGCGAGCGGCATCCTGGCTGGGCGTAGCGACGAATCATCGAGTCCTCTCGGCGCATGGGTGTAGGGTCGCATCGGGCCGCCGTGCGAAGGCTGCAGGATGCAACAACAGCTTGAAAAACCTACCCATCAAAGCGCTGTGTCCGGTTGAAGTCAAGGTCGCCACCCGCCTCAGTCTGCGTCGAGCTGAATCGATTGAATGTAGCGGGCATGGCGCTTGGTACGATCCTTGACGCGCCCCACCAGCTGGCCGCAGGCGGCATCTATGTCGTCGCCGCGGGTGGTGCGAACCGGGGCATTGTAGCCCAGCTCGTAGAGCCACTGCTGAAAGCGCATCACCTGGTTGCGCGACGGCTTCTCATACCCCGAGTGCGGGAAGGGGTTGAACGGAATCAGGTTGATCTTGCACGGCAGCTCGCGCAGCAGTTCGGCCAGCTGGGTGGCGTGCTGCTGCTGGTCGTTGACGTCCTTGATCAGGGTATATTCGATGGTCACCACGCGGGCGCTGTCACACTTGGCCAGGTAGCGATGGCAGGCGTCGAGCAGGGCGCGGATGTTGTACTTGCGGTTGATCGGCACCAGTTCGCTGCGCAGCTCGTCGGTGGCGGCATGCAGCGAGATCGCCAGGCTCACGTCGATGTCGTCGCCCAGCTTGTCGAGCATCGGCACCACGCCCGAGGTGGACAGGGTGACGCGACGCTTGGACAGGCCGTAGGCGCTGTCGTCGAGCATCAGCTTCATCGCCGGCACCACGTTGTCGTAGTTCATCAGCGGCTCGCCCATGCCCATCATCACCACGTTGGTGACGGCACGCTGGGCGGTATCCTTCTGCGGCCCCGCGCTGCGGCTGGCGACCCACACCTGGCCGATGATCTCGGCGGCGGTGAGGTTGCGCTGAAAGCCCTGCTTGCCGGTAGAGCAGAAGCTGCAGTCCAGCGAGCAGCCGACCTGGGACGACACGCACAGGGTGCGGCGCGAGCCGTTGTCGGCGGGGATCAGCACGGTCTCGACGTAGCTGCCGTCCTCCACCTCGAGCACCCACTTGCGGGTGCCGTCGCTGGAGGTGCCTTCATAGACCACCCCCGGCCCGCGGATCTCGGCGACCTCGGCCAGTCGCGCGCGCAGCGCCTTGGAGAGGTTGGTCATGGCCTCGAAGTCGTCGCAGCCTTCGTGGTGGATCCACTTCATGACCTGCGCGGCACGGAACTTCTTCTCGCCGATGGAGAGAAAGAAGGCCTCCATCTGCTCACGAGACAGGCCCAGCAGGTTGGTGCATTGGGGAGCGGTAGTGGCAGTCATGGCGGTCAGCGAGTCGGTGGGGCAGGGGCGCCGGGCGCCCCTGCGGGAAGGCGTGACGCGCTTCCTCAGCGCGGGCAGATCTCGTCGGCACCAAAGAAGTAGGCGATCTCGCGCTCGGCCGAGGCGGCGGAGTCGGAGCCGTGCACGGCGTTGGCATCGATGGACTGGGCGAAGTCGGCGCGGATGGTACCGGCGGCGGCTTCCTTGGGATTGGTGGCGCCCATCAGCTCGCGGTTCTTGGCAATTGCGCCTTCGCCTTCGAGCACCTGAACCACTACCGGGCCGGAGGTCATGAAGCCAACCAGATCACCAAAGAAGGGACGCTCCTTGTGCTCGGCGTAGAAACCGCCGGCCTTGCCTTCATCGAGATGCAGCATCTTGGCGGCGACGACCTGGAGGCCGGCCTTCTCGAAGCGAGCAATGATCTCGCCAATGGCGTTCTTGGCGACGGCATCGGGCTTGATGATGGACAGGGTGCGTTCGGTAGCCATGGGGCGTGTCTCCGTTGGGTAGTGTGATGGGCTGTGTGAAAAAGGACAGCGTAAAAGCGAAAGGGTGCAATCGGCTCATCGCGGATGACATCGCGCCGCCCGCGGCAACCATGACGAACATGGAGCCGCGGGCGGCGCGACGTGAATCAAGATCGGCGCGAGGGCTGGCGGTGCGAGCGCCGCCGTTCCAATTAGCCGCGTATTATAACGCTTTCTCGTGGCATCCAACAATCATCGCGCCACGGGGCCTCATACGGTGAAGCTTTCGCCACAGCCGCACTGATCCTTGACGTTGGGGTTGTTGAAGCGGAAGAAACGGTTGAGTCCTTCCGAGACGTAGTCGACTTCGCTGCCGTCGAGCATCTCCAGTGCTTCGGGGGCGACGAAGACGCGCGCGCCGTGCTCCTCGAAGGACACGTCGTTGGCGGCGGCCTCGTCGGCGAAGTCGAGCACGTAGCTGTAGCCCGAGCAGCCGCTGGGCTTGACCGTGACGCGCAGGCCAAGGCCCTGACCACGCTCCTCCAGCACCTGCTGGATCTGCTGGGCGGCGGCGGTAGTGATCGAAAGATGGGCCATGATGTTGTCTCCTTGAGAAACGCTGCCCGATGGCAGCCACTCTAGCATAAAGGGCGTGGCATAACGGGGTGTCGACGGCTCGCCGCTCAGCGGCGCAGCGCGGTGATGGCGTGACGCAGTTCGTGAATGGCGGTGTCGACATCCTCGCGCCGGGTAAAGCGGCCGAAGCTGAAACGCAGCGAGGCCAGTGCCCGGGAGCGCGGCACCCCGATACCCTTCAGTACATAAGATGGCTCGACGCTCGCCGAGTTGCAGGCCGAGCCGGTAGAGATCGCCAGATGGCGCAGCGCCATCAGCAGCGACTCGCCGTCGACGCCGTCGAAGGCCAGGTTGACGATGTTGGGCACCGCCACCTCGACCGCGGTATTGCGATGCACGCCGTCGAGGTCGGCAAGGCCGGCCAGGAAGCGGTCGTGCAGTTCAGTAATGTGACGCTGGTCGGCCTCGCCTTCGGCGCTGGCCAGGGCGAAAGCTTCGCCCATGCCGACGATCTGATGGGTGGCCAGGGTGCCGGAGCGCATGCCGCGCTCGTGGCCGCCGCCATGGATCAGCGCCTCGAGGCGGATGTCCGGGCTGCGTCGCACATAGAGCGCGCCGATGCCCTTGGGGCCATAAAGCTTGTGCGCCGACAGCGATAGCAGGTCGATGCCCATGGCGGCGACGTCCAGCGGCAGCTTGCCGGCGGCCTGGGCGGCGTCGACGTGGAAGGCCGCGCCGCGAGCGTGGCTGACCTCGGCCAGCGCGGCCAGGTCGTTGATCACGCCGAGCTCGTTGTTGACCGCCATAAGCGACACCAGCACGGTGTCGTCGCGCAGCGCCTCGGCCAGCTGGGTGGGCGTGACGCGCCCGTCGGGCTGCGGGTCGAGCCAGGTCACCTCGAACCCTTCGGCCTCGAGTGCCTTGGCGGTGTCGACGATCGCCTTGTGTTCGATGCGCGAGGTCACCAGGTGGCGGCCGCGGGCGCGATTGGCGCGCATGAAGCCGATCAGCGCCAGGTTGTCGGCCTCGGTGGCGCCGCTGGTCCAGACGATCTCGCGGGGGTCGGCGCCGATCAGGTCGGCGACCTGGCGCCGCGCGCCTTCCACCGCCTGCTCCGCCAGCCAGCCGGGCATATGGCTGCGCGAGGCGGGATTGGCGAAGGTGCCGCCCATGGTCAGGTGGCCGGCCATGACCTCGGCGACGCGGGGGTCGACCGGGGTGGTGGCGGCGTAGTCGAGGTAGACCGGAGCGCTCATTGCGGCGACACCGCGATGGTGGCGTCGTCGGTGCGGCGCCGCTGGCGCTCGGCGATATGCTGCACCTCGTGGCGATCGACCAGGGTGCCGAGGGTGATACCGTCGAGGAAACCGTGGATTTCCTGGGACAGCTCGCACCACAGGTGGTGGGTCAGGCAGACATCGCCGCGCTGGCAGTCGGACAGCCCCTGGCAGCGGGTCGCGTCCACCGACTCGTTGACCGCGTCGATGACCCGCGCCACCGAGATGCTGGCCGGCGGATGGGCCAGCTGGTAGCCGCCGCCGGGGCCGCGCACGCTCTTGACCAGCTGAGCCCGGCGCAGGCGGGCGAACAGCTGCTCGAGGTAGGACAGCGAGATCTCCTGGCGCTTGGAGATATCGGCCAGGCAGGAGGGCCCGTGCCTGGCGTTGAGGGCCAGGTCGAGCATCGCGGTGACGGCGTAGCGTCCTTTGGTGGTCAAGCGCATAGGGTCATCGCAGCCTGATGGCGTATCGCAAAGCGCCATTATGGGAAAAACCCAGCACCCCGGTCAACTTTAGCCGCTCTGCCTGGCTCAGCGGTTGTCGCCGCCATCGCGGGGTGGTTGCTCGTCGCGCGGCGGGCAGCAGCTGTCGACGTCATCGAGAATCTCGGCGAAGTCCTCGTCGCGCAGCTCCGGCAGGCGGCCATCGCGATAGCTGGCGTCGAGCTTGCGCAGCGTGCCGCACATCTGCTCGATGCGCTCGTCGACGGCGTGCATGTGGTCGAGCATCGCCTGCATCGAGCGCGCTACCGGGTCGGGCATGTCCTGGCTGACCCCGTAGGCATCGAAGCCGAACTTCTGGCAGATCGCTTCGCGGCGGGCCGGGTCGACGTCGAGCACGGCTTCGACATCGGGGTCGGCGCGCTTGACGACCTTGCCGGGAATGCCGACCACCGTGGCGCCGGCCGGCACCTCCTTGGTGACCACCGCGTTGGAGCCCACCTTGGCGCCGGCGCCGACGGTGAAGGGGCCGAGGATCTTGGCGCCGGCGCCGACGATCACCCCGTCGCCCAGCGTCGGGTGGCGCTTGCCCTGGTTCCAGCTGGTGCCACCCAGGGTGACGCCCTGGTAGAGGGTCACGTCGTTGCCGACCTCGGCGGTCTCGCCGATCACCACGCCCATGCCGTGGTCGATGAAGAAGCGCCGGCCGATGGTCGCACCGGGGTGAATCTCGATGCCGGTAAGCCAGCGCGAGAAGGTCGACAGGGTGCGCGCCAGCCACTTGAGGTTCTTCTGCCACAGCCAGTGGCCGCAACGATGCAGCAGCAGGGCGTGCAGACCGGGGTAGTTGGTCAGCACTTCGAGGAAGTTGCGCGCCGCGGGGTCGCGGGCGAATACGCTGTTGATGTCTTCACGCAGTCGGGCAAACATGCGGCAATCCTTGAATAATGTTGAGCCGGTCGCATAGGCACGGCCGTTGACGGCTGGTTTCATTATTGGGGTGGGGTCGGCCCCCTGCAAGGCAGCGCGTGGGCTAGCCTCGCGGGGGCTCGCTACAGCGTTTCTCCACTGCGCTGAGCATGCCGCGTAGAATGTTGACTTCCATCTGGTCGGGGCGGGCGCGCAGATAGAGGCGCCGTAGCCGCGCCATCAGGTGGCGCGGCTTGGCCGGGTCGTGGAAGTCGACGTCGATCAGTACCCGCTCGAGATGCTCGAAGAAGCGCTCCAGGTCGGCGTGGCTGGCCGGTGGATTGTCCCAGGCCACGCCGAACGGCTGCTGCTGTTCGGTGATCTCGGGCGCTTCGCCGTGCTCGGCTGCGAGCCAAGCCAAGCGGCACTCGTAGGCCAGTACCTGCACCGCGGCGGCCAGGTTGAGCGAACTGAAATCGGGATTGGAGGGAATATGCACATGGGCGTGGCAGCGCTGCAGCTCGGCGTTGGTCAGGCCGCTATCCTCGCGGCCGAAGACCAGCGCCACCCGGGTGCCCTCGGCGGCCAGCTCACTGGGCAAGCGCTCGCCGAGCTGGCGCGGGGTGAGCATCGGCCACGGCAGGGTGCGCGAGCGGGCGCTGGCGCCCACCACCAGGCTGCAGTCGGCGACCGCTTCCTCCAGGGTCTCGACCCGCTGTGCCGCGGCAAGGATGGTATCGGCGCCGGAGGCGCGCGAAATCGCCTCCGCCGAGCGGTGCTCGCTGCGCGGTGCCACCAGTGCCAGGTCGCCGAGCCCCATGTTCTTCATGGCGCGCGCGGTGCCGCCGAGATTGCCGGGGTGGCTGGTGCCGATCAGCACGATGCGGATGGAGTCGAGCATGGAGAGCCTTGGCGCAGTGCATTAAGGGCGCACAGTCTAGCATGACGGCGGCGCGCTGCGCAGGCCGTAGGCGTCGACGATGGCCCCCGACGGCGCTTTCTGCTAGCATGCGCGGCGTCGCCCGTCAGCCAAGTTCTTAGCGCGGCTCAATCGTGCAACACGTTCTTTAACAGCTACCGACTTCTCAAGGCCCGATCATGCATCCGATGGTCCAATTCGGGTTGCGCGCTGCGCGCAGCGCCGCCGAACAGTTTCTGCGCATTCGTGAGCGTATCGAGAACGCCCACGAAGAACACAATATCGAGCGTTTGCTGGAAGACACCGCTCGCAACGCCGAGACCCTGATCGCCCGTCAGCTGGCGCGGGGCTACCCGCAGCACGGCATCTCTGGCCGCTATACCCCGTACCGCGAAGGCGAGGGTGAAGGCCGCGACATGCACTGGGTCATCGAGCCCTTCCACGGCTACTCCAACCTCAGCGTGGCCAGCGCCGGCTTCGCCCTGTCGCTGGTCTGCCTGGTCAAGGGGCGTCCCGAGCACGCGGTGGTGATCTGTCCGTTCAGCGACGACGAGTTTCTCGCCAGTCGTGGCCGCGGTGCCCAGTACAACGGCAAGCGCATCCGCGTGCCCAAGACCTCGGCCATCGGTGGCGCGCGGATCGCCATGAGCCTGCCCGAGAGCTGGCTGCGGCCGCGCCACCTGCCGGCCTACCTGACGCTGATCCAGCAGCTCGGCCCGCAGATCGAAGTGCAGCGCGCCACCGGCAGCGGCCTGCTGGATATCGTCGAGCTGGCCTCCGGGCGCGCCGATGCCGCCTTCGTGCTGGGCCTCGAGGAGCAGGACAAGCTGGTCGGTACGCTGCTGCTCAAGGAAGCCGGCGCGCTGATGGGCAGCCTCGACGGCCGCCCCAGCGTCGACACCGAAGGCCAGCTGATGGCCGCCAGCCCGCGCCTCTATAAGGCGCTGGTGCAGCAGCTGGCGCCACATTTCTAAGAAAACACTGCACAAATGACAGCACGTTTGCTTGGCAACAAATTGTGCAGCGCTTCCCTAAGTACTCCTGCATGACACGAACGCCCCCGCTGACGCACCGTCGGCGGGGGCGTTTTGCGTTACGGCAGGCTCAACGGCAGTAGTCTGGGCGCTGCTCCTCGATCAGGCGCAGCGCCGCGCGCCAGGCAAGGTCGACGATCTCGCGTTCGCCCTCAGCCGCGAACTGGGCCGCGGTATGCCGCTGCACGGCTTCACTGGGCAGATGCAGCTCGCGGCCGCCGGCCAGGGCCTGCACCTGGGCCTGGCAGGCGCGCTCGAGGAAGTAGATCTCCATGAACGCCTCGGCGACGCTTTCTCCCGCCGCGAGCAGGCCGTGATTGCGCAGAATCATCGCCTTGTGCGGGCCGAGATCGGCCACCAGCCGTTGGCGCTCGGCGACGTCCAGGGCGACGCCTTCATACTCGTGGTAGGCGAGCTTGCCGTGAAACTTCATCGCATGTTGCGTCAGCGGCAGCAGCCCCTCGGCCTGGGCCGAGACCGCCATCCCCGCGGCGGTGTGGGTATGAATCACGCAGGCGAGCTCGGGGCGTGCGGCATGAATCGCCGAGTGGATCACGAAGCCGGCGACGTTGATTCGACCATCGGGATTGAGCGGATCCGCGACCCGGCCTTGATGGTCGATGCGCACCAGGTCCGAGGCGCGCATCTGCTCGAAGGGCACCCCGTAGTGGTTGATCAGGAAGTGCTCTGCCGACCCGGGCACGCGCAGCGTCAGGTGGGTGTCGATCAGATCGGTCATGCGGTAGTAGGCGATCAGGCGGTAGAGTGCGGCAAGCTCGCAGCGTGCCTGCCACTCCTCGCTGCTGCAGCCGCGCGGCGCTTGGGATGATAGTGGTGCCGTCATGGTGCTCCCGGTGAGTTCCAGCGTGAATTAGCCAATGCGACGAGCATTTCGCCAGCTTTCGATCGCCATGCGCGTCAGCAGCAAGAGCAGGACGATGCCGATCAGCAGCGTGGAAATGGCCGCCACCACGGGGTCGACGTTATCACGCAGGCCGCCCCATATCTGGCGTGGCAGGGTGACGACTTCCCAGCTGGTGATGAACAGCGTGACGGCAATCTCCTCCCATGAGAGCACGAAGCAGAGCAGGAAGGTGGTCAGCATCGCCAGACGCAGGTTGGGCAGGATCACCATCCAGGTGGTCTGCCACAGGCTGGCGCCGAGGTTGCGCGAGGCCAGCTCGATGCGCCTGTCGATGCGGCTGATGGCGACCAGCATGTTGATCACGCCGAAGGGCACGATCAACAGCGTGTGCGCCAGAATCACCCCGGGCAGCGAGTCATAGCCGAGCCCGGGGGCGATGCGCGAGATTCGCGTGGTCATGAAATAGAGCACCATCGCCGAGACCACCGGCGGCACGATCAACGGCAGCATGCACAGGCCGATCAGCCAGCGTGTCCAGGCGCCGCTGCGGTACCAGATGGCGATCACGAAGGCGGTGGCCAGCAGCGTCGCCAGCAGCGCTGCGCATACCGCCACCACGCTACTGTGCAGCAGGCTGCCGAGCCACTCGGGAGAGCTCAGCAGCGACGCATAGTGGCGCAACGACCAGTCCCCCTCGGGCATCGAGAGATAGCGCTTGCCGGTAAACGAGACCGGTATGACGGCCATCAGCGGCAGCATCAGAAAGCCCATGGTGACAAGGGCGAGCAGCTTGGCCAGCCAGCCGGCACGATAGATGTTCATGGTTTGGTTTGCCCCTTAGCCGACCAGGCGCTCAACGCGGGAGAAGCGCAGCAGGATCCAGACCAGGCCGGAGACCAGCGCCAGCATCAGCATGCAGATCGCCGCGCCGATGCCCCAGTTGTAGGTCTGGAACATCTGCAGGAAGACGTACTCGGCGGCCATCACGGTCTGCCCGCCGCCGAGGATCGCCGGGATCACGAAGAACCCCAGGCAGAACACGAACACCATGATGAAGGCGCCGAGCAGGCCGGGTAGCGTCTGTGGCAGGAAGATCGACACGAACACCCGCCACCGCGAAGCCCCCAGACCGCGCGCTGCCAGCAGCACGCGGTCATCGATCTGGCGCATCGACGAGACCAGCGGAAAGAAGGCGAAGGGCACCATGAAGTGGACCATGGCGATCACCACGCCGAGGGAGTTACGGGTCAGGGCCAGCGGCGAATCGATCACCCCCAGCGCCTCCAGCCAGCCATTGACCAGCCCGTTGCTGCGCAGCGCAATCAGCCAGCCGAAGGTGCGCACCAGCACCGAGATCCAGAACGGCAGGAACACGCAGAGTTCTACCCAGCGGCGCCAGCCGGGAGAGCTGTAGAGCCAGCAGTAGGCCATCAGGAATGCCAGCAGCAGGGCGAGCACGCCGACCGTGGCGCACAGGTAGAGCGTACGCCACAGCACGGCATGGATGGAGCCGTCGGTTGCCAGCCGCGCATAGTTGGCCATCCCTGGCTCTGGCAGGGTGACGCTCCACACGGCGATGCCGGCGAACGGCAGTACGTAGCAGAGCAGCAGCACGGCCGGCAGCGGCCACAGCAGCAGGCGGTGCTGCCAACGCTCGGAGATTCTCGCCATGCTCGCTCTCCTCAGGGGGCGCTCAAGCCCCGGTGCGGGTCAGAAAGTCGTCGAGCACGCTGCCGTAGTGATCGGCATACCACTCGATATCCAGCTTGAACTGCTTGGCGAGATTCTCCTCGGAGCCGCAGTTGAGCTCGACGAGCTCCTCGGGAATCAGATCCGCCGCCGCAGGATTGGAAGGGCCGTTGCCGAGCAGCTCGAGGAGTTCCACCTGCCCCTCGGGCTCGAGGGCGTGGTCGATAAAGCGCATGGTCGACTCGGCCCCGGCCGGGTTGTCGTTGAGTACCGCCCAGCTGCTGGGGGTGACGCAGGCGTTGTCGTAGTGCCAGCCGACCCGGCCCTCGGTATCGCGCTCGAGGACGATGGCACGGGTATTCCAGATCTGGCCCATGCTCACCTCGCCATCCAGGAACAGCTGCTGGCTCTCGGCGCCGGAGCCCCAGTAGGCGAGGATATGCGGACGCAATTCGTCCAGCTTGTCCATGGCACGGGCGATATCCAGCGGGTAGAGGTCTGCGACAGCCACGCCGTCGGCCAGCAGGGCGGCCTCGAGTACGCCGTTCATCCACTTGTACATGGTGCGCTTGCCGGGGAAGCGCTCGACGTCCCAGAAGTCGGCCCAGGTGCGCGGTGTCTCCTCGAAGCGCTGCTTGTCCCAGGCGATGACATAGCTATAGAGGTAGCTGGCCACGCCGTAGTCGGTGGCGAACTCCTCGTTGACCTTGGCGCGCTCGATGATCGAGTAGTCGAGCGGGCGCATCATGCCCTCGCGCCCCAGGGTCAGCGAGGTGAAGGGCTCGGCATCCACCACATCCCAGCTCGGGCGGCCCGAGGCGATCTGGGCGCGAATGGCGCCTTCGGTGGGGCCGCTGCCATCGATTCGCACCGCGATCCCGGTTTCGCGGCTGAACTGCTCGGTCCAGGCCCGGCGGTAGGCATCGATGGCGTCGCCGCCCCAGTTGACGAGTACGATCGGGCGCTCCTGGGCCCAGCCGATACCGCTGCGCATGGCCAGCGGCAGCGCCGCCAGCATGCCGGCGGCCTTGAGGAAGCTGCGCCGGTCGATCTGGCCGCGGCGGGCCTTTTCAACCAGCAGTTCGATACAGTCTTGCTGATGGGACTGATGCATGGCTATGGATCCTTGTTGGTGTTGTGACAAGCCGACATCGGCGGTGATGATGCGCGTGTTACGGGGCGTCGCTCAGGCCTCCAGCACGATGCCCTCATCGATCCCCCAGTGCAGCCACAGCCGCTCGCCCAGCGGCAGCGCGGCGGCGGGGTGGGTCATGGCGATGCTGGTGGTCAGCACGCTGTGGTCTGTGCTGGCAAGCCTTAGGTCGAGGCTATGGCCCTGGTAGGTACGCTCGGTGAGGGTCACTTCCAGCCAGTTGCGTGCACCGGCGGCGTCGCGTTCAAGCGCGACCTCGAGCTGTTCGGGGCGAATCCCGATCAGCAGCGCGTCGTGGGAGAAATGGCGCTCGCCCAGCGCCGACAGCGGCGCCGCGCCGAAGCGGCCCGTCACGCGGCGGCCGTTGCGCTGCACGTCGCTCAGTGGCAGCAGGTTCATGCGCCCCAGGAACTCGGCGACAAAGCGGTCGTGGGGGGAGGTGTAGAGCCGCTCCGGCGTATCGAGCTGGGCGATACGGCCCTGATTGAAGATGGCGATGCGCGAAGAGAGGGCCAGCGCCTCGCCCTGATCGTGGGTGACAAACACGAAGGTGGTGCCCATCTCGCGGTGGATACGCTTGAGCTCGTCCTGGAGCTGGCCGCGCAGGTTCTTGTCCAGCGCCGAGAAGGGCTCGTCGAGTAGCAGCATCTCGGGCTCGAAGACCAGCGCCCGGGCCAGGGCGACCCGCTGCTGCTGGCCGCCCGATAGCGCGCTGGGCTTCTTCCTGGCGTGCTCGGTCAGCCCTACCGTTTCCAGCATGCGGGCCACGCGCTGGCGGCGCGTGGTGCGGTCCATGCCGCGAATGCGTAGCGGAAACTCGACGTTCTCGGCCACGCTCATATGCGGAAAGAGCGCATAGCCCTGAAAGACCATGCCGTAGTTGCGCTTCTCCGCGGGGCGCAGCGTGATGTCCTGGCCAGCGGACTTGAGCCGCCCGGCACTCGGCGTGACGAAGCCGGCGAGAATCATCAGCAGGGTGGTCTTGCCCGAGCCCGAGGGGCCGAGCAGGGTCAGGAATTCGCCGCGGCGAATATCGATGAAGATATCATCCAGCGCCAGGAAGCTGCCGTAGCGCTGCTGGATCCCCTCTACGCTGAGCTGCACGTCGCCCGGATGGGGCAGCGCCGTGACCGGGGGCACATCGCGCAGCGGCGAGGGAGAGCTTGTCATTGTGGTACCTGGCGGTCGTCGGAGGGTGTCGATCATCGTTTCACCTGCAAGGCGCGTACCATCTTGGCGTTCGCGCTCGTAGACGCTGGCCGGGGGCCTGTCGCAGAGGCGCTGTCGGAATAGTCGGTAGCAGGACTGCCAGGATGGTGCTCCTCCAGCTGCCAGCCGGGGGCGGTGATCTCGCCGCGGCCATTGCACAGCGCAAGCGGATGCTGCTCGCGCCAGGGCAGGGTCGACAGCTGTATCACGAAGGCCTCGCCGGGGGCGGCGCGCACCGCGCAGGAGATCTCGCAGTCGAGCAGCTGGTGTGCGGTGGCCGTGCCCTCAGTGAGCAGTGTCGCCAAGGGCCGCGGTGGCGGCTCCACCGGGCGACGCGCGATCAGCATGGCGTAGCCATCGATGACCAGCAGCCGGGCGCGGCTGTCATCGCGTCGCCACACCTGGATGCTGGGAGCGGGCGGCGTCAGCCGATGCCACTCCTCCTCGTAGGCCCCGGAGGGGGCGCGCTCGATCACCACTGAACCGTGCGCTTCGAGGTCACCCGGTTCGGGGAAATCGACCACCGGCTGGTAGCCCCATTCGCGCTGCCAGGTGGCTTGATGGTCGGGGCAGTGGCAGCGCCCGGTGGCACCCTGCTGGTGCGCCAGCGCCAGGTCGGCGGAGGGAGAAGCACCAAGTTGGCTCACCTGCGGGCGCGAGGCCGCGATACGCAGGTCGCCGTAGTGGCTCAGGCCCTGAAACCAGAACACTCGCGTGCTGGTGTCGCGCCTTCCATCGGCGTGGTCGATGCGTACTCGCTGCCAGACACCGCGCAGCCAATCGGGAACCGTGGCGCTCATCCTGGCGACCCCTGGGGCGGCTGGCGGTGGGCATTGGTGGCGTCTAGCCGTCCAACCAGATGCTCGCCTGCCACCGTATCGGGATAGTGTGGCGGCTCACTGTCGCTCGAGCAGTTGGGCAGGCAACTGACCACGGTGTGGTAGTTACAGCCGCAGAAGAACGGCATCGAGTAGCGCTCGCGCTGCGAGCGGTTGAATACCCGGTGCACCGTCGAGGCGAAGCGGTCGTTGGTCCAGCGCGCCATCATGTCGCCGATATTGACCACGAAGGTACCCGCGATGGGCGGTACCGCGATCCACTCGCCCTTGGCATTGCGCGCCTCCAGTCCCCCGGCGTCGTCCTGGGCCAGCAGGGTCAGGCACTCGTAGTCGCTGTGGGCACCGATGCCGACCCGCGGCTCGCCCTCGTGGGCCGGATAGCGGATCAGGTTGAGCTGCGCCATGGGCTTATCGATCTTGTCATCGAAGAAACGCTCATCGATGCCGATGGCCAGGGCGAAGAGGCGAAACAGCTCCCGCGAGAGGCCGAACATCTGCTGGTAGTAGGCATAGACGTCTTGGCGAAAGCCGGGCAGGTCGCGTGGCCAGGTATTGGGGCCATACATGATGATGCCGTTCTGAAAGTCGGGATCGTCCGCCGGCAGTTCGAGCCCCACCTTGAAGACTTCCTTGCTGTCGGCGGCGTAGGGGTCGAGGGTCTCCTCGCCGATGCCCAGGTAGCCGCGGTGGTTGGGCAGCTTGCTGATATGGATCTCCTGCTTGTGCTCAAGCGGCAGGGCGAAGAAGCGCCGCGAGGCGGCCCAGGCGGCGGCGATGGTGTCGTCGGCGATGCCGTGGTTGGCGACGTAGAAGAAACCGACCTGTTCGCAAGCCTGGCCGATCTCGTCGGCGACCGCCTGGCGGCTCTCGGCCGTGGCCTCGGGGCCGAGCACCGCGGCCAAGTCGATCACCGGCACGTGAGAGAAGGCGCGCCCCTTGTCGCGGGCCAGTCGATCGGGATTGCGTGGTCGGCGGGTGGCGGCGGTGTCGGGTGCCTTCATCACAGAGTCCTCGGGAAAGTGGCGCAGGTGGCGTGGAGCCGCTTTCAGATTGGCAACAATGTGTTGATAATAAAATTCATATTTTTTGTCCCGACATGTGAGAAAAATTGCCATGAGGAGACCCTTGCCACCGCTCAATGCCCTGCGTGCCTTCGAGGCCGTGGCGCGGCTGCAAAGCGTCAAGCAGGCGGCCGAGGAGCTGCACGTCACCCATGGCGCGGTGAGCCATCACATCAAGTCGCTGGAAGAGGCGCTGGGCGTCAGCCTGTTTCATCGTGATCGACGCCAGCTGCGGCTGAATCAGGCGGGACTGGTCTACTCGCGACAGGTCCGCGAGGCGCTGCGGCTGCTGGCCGAGAGCACCCTCAAGCTGGGTCTGCCGTCGGTGGAGGGGCGCTTGCATGTCGCCTGCCCGCCGACCCTGGCGACCAAGTGGCTGGCGCATCAGCTACGCGACTTCCGCGCCGCCTTTCCCGACATCGACCTCAGCGTGGTGCCGCGCAACCTCGATGACGAGGAGGTGGCCACCGCCGACTACGACCTGGCGGTGGTCTACGGCGACGGCGAGTGGGAGCGCAAGCACGTCAGGCTGCTGGCCAATTTCGACATGACGCCGGTGTGCCATCCACGCTTCTTCGCCGCCAGCGATCAGCCTCGCCAGGTGAGCGAATTGCGCGGCGGCTGGCTGCTGCATGAGGACGGTGGGGGCAACTGGAAGCGCTGGCTGGCCTCGGCGGGGGCCGATATCCGCGACCTGGGCCATGGTACCCACCTGTGGGGCGCCCACCTGACGCTGGAGGCGGCGGCGGCAGGGTTCGGCGTGGCCCTGGGGGATCGCATCGTCTGTGCCCAGGACTTTGCGCGGGGCAACCTGGTGAGGCTGTTCGACGCTGAAGTGCCAGCCCCCCAGGCCTACTACCTGGTGTGTGCGGCCCATCGTGTCGATGAACCGCGCATCCTGCTGTTCTGTGACTGGATACAGGCGCGCATCGAGCGCACGCTGCGATCTAATCGCTAGTAGCTGGCCTCCAATACAACAAGGCCCCACCAAATGGCAGGGCCTTGAGAACTGCGCAGGGTGGTGCGCTGCCGCTAGGGCAGCTGCTCCTCGCCCTCTTCCTCCGGGTCTTCCTTCTTGGCCGGGATCAGGTCCTGGCGCTGCAGCTTGACCAGCAGCAGCAGGGCGGCGGCCACGTAGATGGACGAGAAGGTACCCGCCACCACGCCGATGATCAGGGCGATGGAGAAGTAGTGGATCATGTCGCCGCCGAGCAGCAGCAGCGCGATCAGCACCAGCAAGGTGGTACCAGACGTCGCCAGCGTGCGCGACAGGGTCATGTTGATCGCTTCGTTGAAGATCGCCGGCATATCGTCGATTCGCGACTTGCGTATCGTTTCGCGGATCCGGTCGTAGACCACGATGGTATCGTTCAACGAGTAGCCGATCACCGCCAGCAGCGCGGCCAGCACGGTGAGGTCGAAGTCGAGCTGGAACAGCGAGAACACCCCGACCACGATGATCACGTCGTGGATCAGCGCCAGCAGCGCGCCGATGGCGAACTTGTACTGGAAGCGGAAGGCCACGTAGAGCATCACGATACCGAGTGCCACCAGCATGCCCATGCCGCTCTGGTCGCGCAGCTGCTCGCCGACCTGGGCACCGACGAACTCGGCGCGGATCAGCTCGACCTCGGCGCCGTCGCCGCGCAGCAGGCTGACCACCTGCTGGCCGACGTCGGGGTCGAAGTCCTGCTGCAGGCGGATCAGGATCTCGTTGGAGGCGCCGAAGGTCTGCACCGAAACGTCGCGGAAGCCTTCGCCCTCCAGCGCCTGGCGCACCGTATCCAGCGCCGGGGCCGTGGCATAGCGCACCTCGACCAGCGTGCCGCCGGTGAAGTCGAGGCCCAGGTTGAGCTGCTGCACCACCAGCGAGCCGATCGACACCAGCAGCAGAATCGCTGAGACGATGAAGGCCAGGCGGCGCTTGCCCATGAAATCGAACTGTCGCATCGCGAGGCTCCTCATATCCAGATCTTCTTCACCGGCTTGCCGCCGTAGGTCAGGTTGACCATGGCACGGGTGACCAGCAGGGCGGTGAACATCGACGTCAGGATGCCCAGTGACAGGGTCACGGCGAAGCCCTTGACCGGCCCGGTGCCGATCGAGAACAGGATCACCGCCACCAGCAGGGTGGTGATATTGGCGTCGATGATCGAGGTGAAGGCGCGCTCATAGCCGGCATGGATGGCCTGCTGTACCGACAGCCCGCCGCGCAACTCTTCGCGTATTCGCTCGAATATCAAGACGTTGGCGTCTACCGCCATGCCCAGTGTCAGCACCATGCCGGCGATGCCGGGCAGCGTCAGGGTGGCGCCGAGCATCGACATCGCCGCTACCAGCAGCGTCAGGTTGATGGTCAGGGCGATATTGGCGATCACCCCGAACACCTTGTAGCGCACCAGCATGAACAGCACCACCAGCGCCAGGCCGACCATGATAGAGGTCACGCCGCGGTCGATGTTGTCCTGGCCGAGGCTTGGCCCGATGGTGCGTTCCTGGACGAAGTAGATCGGCGCGGCCAGCGAGCCGGAGCGCAGCAGCAGGGCCAGGTCGGCGGCTTCGGTGGGCGAGTCGAGCCCGGTGATGCGGAAGCTGTTGCCCAGCGCGCTCTGGATGGTCGCCAGGCTGATCAGGCCGCGCTCGGTGTAGGGCTCGCGCACCTCCACCTCTTCGCCATCCTCGATCACCGTGGTGGTGCGGGTGTTGTGCTCGATGAACAGCACCGCCATGTTGCGGCCGATGTTGGTGCGCGTGGCGCGGTTCATCAGCGTGCCGCCGGTGCCGTCGAGGTTGATATTGACCTGCGGGCGGCCGTTCTCGTCGAAGCTGCGACTGGCGTTGGAGACGCTGTCGCCGGTGATGATCACGTCGCGCATCAGGTCGGCGGTGCGTGACTCATCGTTGCGGAAGCTGAACGTCTCGATCTCGTTGTCCGGCGTATCGGAACGCGCCTCGAGGCGGAACTCGAGGTTGGCGGTGGCGCCCACCACGCGCTTGGCAGCGGCGGTGTCCTGCACGCCGGGCAGCTCGACCACGATGCGATCCGGCCCCTGGCGCTGCACCATCGGCTCGGCCACGCCGAGTTCGTCGACGCGGTTGCGCAGGGTGGTCAGGTTCTGGTTGACCGCATAGTCCTGCAGCTCGTTGACCGCCTGGTCGGTCATGGTCATCACCAGGCTGGCGCCGCGGCCGTCGCCCTGGTTGCTGTAGTCGAAGTCGGGGAACTCGCGGCTGATCAGGGTGCGCGCGCGGTCGCGATCTTCATCGTTGATGAAGGTCAGCGTCAGGTCACGGCCGTCGATCTCGGTATTGCGGTAGCGGATGCGCTCGCCGCGCAGCATCTCGCGCATGGCGCTGGCGTTGACCTCGAGGCGCTGCTCCACGGCGGCGTCCATGTCGACCTCGAGCAGGAAGTGCACCCCACCGCGCAGGTCGAGGCCGAGGGTCATCGGCGAGGCGGCCAGGTTCGACAGCCACTGGGGTGTGGACTCGGCGAGATTGAGGGCGATGACGTAGTCGTCGCCATCGATGATCTCGCCGATCAATTCGCGGGCGGCGTGCTGGTCATCGGCCTCGGCCAGGCGGATCAGCACGGCGTCATCGGTAATGTCGGTGGCGCTGACGCGGATGCCGGCCTCATCGAGGGCGGACTGGATCTGCTCCAGCTGCTGCTCGCTGATCGGGGCCTCGCTGCGGGCGCTGCTGATCTGTACGGCGGGGTCCGCCTGGAACAGATTGGGCAGCGAGTAGATCAGGCCCACGACGAGTACGAGAAGTATGAGCAGATACTTCCACAGGGGATATCGGTTGAGCATGCAGGCCCTGCCTTGTAGCTGACTGACGGCGACGCTGACGCAGTGACGTGGCGTTTACCAGAAGGGTTCGGCGCTTGGACAGACGCCGTGCCCTGGGGTTCGCCAGGGCACGGCAGGCTGTCACTGCACCGCAAATCAGATGGACTTGAGGGTGCCCTTGGGCAGCACGGCGGCCACGGCGTTCTTCTGCACGTTGATCTCGGTGCCTTCGGCGACTTCCATGGTGAAGAACTCGCTGTCGTCGCTGACCTTGGTGATGCGACCCAGTACGCCGCCGCCGATCACCACTTCATCACCCTTGGAGAGGCTCGAGACCAGCTGCTTGTGCTGCTTGGCTCGCTTGGCCTGCGGGCGCCACAGCAGGAAGTAGAAGATGGCCACGAAACCGACCAGCATGATGATCTGGGCCATACCGCCACCGGCGGCGCCGCCTTCGGCATAGGCCGGCGAGATGAAGAAGTCCAGCATGAGACGTTATCTCCTGAGAAACGAAAGGTTACGGCAAGGGTCAGCGCGCCGCGTCACTGCTCGGGGGCCGGAGGCACGGGCAGGCCGCGTCGCGCATAGAACATTTCCACGAAGTTCGCCAATGTACCCGCTTCGATAGCCCCGCGCAAACCGGCCATCAGTCGCTGGTAGTGGCGCAGGTTGTGGATGGTATTGAGCATCGAGCCGAGCATCTCGCCGCAGCGGTCGAGATGGTGCAGGTAGCCGCGCGAGAAGTGCTGGCAGGTATAACAGTCGCAGTCGGCCTCCAGCGGGCTGGTGTCGTGGCGGTGCTTGGCGTTGCGAATCTTGACCGTGCCCTCGGCGGTGAACAGGTGGCCGTTGCGGGCGTTGCGGGTCGGCATCACGCAGTCGAACATGTCGACGCCGCGGCGTACCCCCTCGACCAGGTCCTCGGGCTTGCCCACGCCCATCAGGTAGCGCGGCTTGTCGTCGGGCATCCAGTTGGGCAGGTAGTCGAGGACCTTGATCATCTCCTCCTTGGGCTCGCCCACCGACAGGCCACCGATGGCCAGGCCGTCGAAGCCGATCTCGAGCAGGCCCTTGAGCGAGGCCTCGCGCAGCGCCGGGTACATGCCGCCCTGGATGATGCCGAACAGCGCCGAGGGCGAGTCGCCGTGGGCGTCGCGGGAGCGTTGCGCCCAGCGCAGCGAGCGCTGCATGGAGACCTCGGCCTCCTGCTCGGTAGCCGGATAGGGGGTGCACTCGTCGAAGATCATCACCACATCGGAGCCCAGCGAGCGCTGCACCGCCATCGACTCTTCGGGGCCCATGAACACCTTGGCGCCGTCCACCGGCGAGCGGAAGTGCACGCCCTGTTCGGTGATCTTGCGCATCTCGCCCAGCGAGAAGACCTGGAAACCGCCTGAGTCGGTGAGGATTGGCTTGTGCCACTGGGAAAAGTCGTGCAGGTCGCCGTGGCCCTCGATCACCTCGGTGCCGGGGCGCAGCCACAGGTGGAAGGTGTTGCCGAGGATGATCTCGGCGCCGATCTCCTCCACCGAGGCCGGGGTCATGCCCTTGACGGTGCCGTAGGTGCCTACCGGCATGAAGGCCGGCGTCTCCACCGTGCCACGCGGGAAGGTCAGGCGGCCGCGGCGGGCGCGCCCGTCACTGGCCAGCTGCTCGAAGCTCATGAAGCATTGGTTACGCATGGAAATCTCGTTTTCTCACTGAGCGGCTTGGCGACTCAAGGCGTCTTGCGCGTCAACAGCATGGCATCGCCGTAGCTGAAAAAGGCGTAGCGCTCGGCCACCGCCTCGCGGTAGGCCGCCATCATGGTGTCATAGCCGGTAAAGGACGATACCAGCATCAGCAGCGTCGACTCCGGCAGGTGGAAGTTGGTGATCAGGGCGTCGACGCACAGCCACTCATAGCCGGGGTAGATGAAGATATCGGTCTCGCCGCGATAGGGAGCGATCTCGCCGCTGCCGCTCTTCTGGCACGCCGACTCCAGGCAGCGCACGCTGGTGGTGCCCACCGCGATCACCCGCCGGCCCGCGGCGCGGGCCGCCTGCACCTTGGCGCAGGCGGCCTCGTCGACCTCGATCCACTCGCTGTGCATATGGTGGTCGCGGATATCGTCGGCGCGCACCGGCTGGAAGGTGCCGGCGCCGACGTGCAGGGTCACGAAGGCGCTCTCCACGCCCTTGTCGGCCAGTGCCTCGAGCAGCGGCTCATCGAAGTGCAGCCCCGCGGTGGGTGCGGCCACCGCGCCATCGCGACGGGCATAGACGGTCTGGTAGCGCTCACGGTCGGCGAGCTCATCCTCGCGGGTGATATACGGCGGCAGCGGCATATGGCCGTGGCGCTCGAGCAGCGTGATCATCGGCGTCTCGCCGAGGAAGCGCAGCTCGAACAGCGCCTCGCGGCGGCCCTCGACCACCGCGCGCACGTCGCCCTCGAAGATCAGCTCGGTGCCCGGCTTGGGAGACTTGCTGGCGCGGATGTGGGCCAGGCCGCGGTGAGCGTCCAGCGGGCGCTCCAGCAGCATCTCCACCTTGCCGCCGCTGGCCTTGTGGCCGTGCAGGCGCGCCGGAATCACCCGGGTGTCGTTGAATACCAGCAGGTCGCCGGGCTCGAGCAGCTCGAGCAGGTCGGGAAAGCGGCGGTGGCTGAGCGCCCCGCTGGCACCGTCGACGCACAGCAGACGACAGTCGCTGCGCTGCTCGGAAGGATAGCGAGCGATCAGCTCCTCGGGGAGGTCGTAATGGAAATCGGCACGCAGCATGAAGGCCATGACTCGCAGTGATAGTGGCATCGATACCTTGCCCACAGCCGCCGACTCGACCGCCTGGACAAGCGGCACAGGATACCCGTTTCACCGCGCAAAGTCAGGCCGCCCGATTGACCTGCCAAGCGGCCCACGTATAATGCATCGCGCGTTGCCGGCGTGGCGGAATTGGTAGACGCAGCGGATTCAAAATCCGCCGGGTGCAAGCCCTTGTCGGTTCGAGTCCGACCGCCGGTACCATTTGAAAAACAGTCGCTTACGACCGGCTGTTTGTGTTTCTACCCTCCCTATTTCTAGTGTGTGGTCGCAGTTTGGTCGCAGAAGGCCCCGCTCAAGCTCGGCAGGCGGGAGCCGATATCGTCCAGTCCCGCATCGAACATGTGCGAGTAGCGGCTGGTGACGATCAGGCTGGAATGCCCCAGCAGATCGCGCACCGTGGTCATGCTCTCACCGGCTTGGGCCAGCATGCTGGCATAGCTGTGACGCAGGTCGTGAAAGCGTAGATCGGGCCGCCCAACGGCCTGGCGGGCATGTTCCCACACCGTTCGCAGTCGAGAGTAGGTCGTAGCGAACGGCAGATCCTCCAGCCATGCCCGTGCGTCCTCTGGTACCGGCACCACCCGGGCCTTGCCGCTCTTCGTCTGGTCTGGTCGCAGCAGAATGCGACCACCTTGGACGTTCTGAGGGTCCAGAGCCAGCAGCTCACCCTGACGTAGCCCGGTGAGTGCTGCCAGGGCGATCACCCGCTTCTCGACAATCGATTGATCGGGGATGGCGTGCAGCAGCTGACTCACCTGCTCGATGGTCAGGTACACATGCCGTTCGTTCTTTGGCATCTTCTTGCGGATCTTGTCGCCCACGGGGCGATCTAGCCATCCCCATTCCCGATAGGCAAGGTTCAGCACCCGTTTGACCACCTGCAGATGATTGTTGATGGTGCTCTGCGCGCGCCCCTGCTTGCGAAGGTCTCGGGCCATCTCGCGAGCCTTGTCGACGCTGTCCATTCCGAGTAGTACCCGGTCGCCCATGTAGCGAGCCACTGGGCGAATGGCCTTCGCCTGACTGGCCACGTCGTACTCGTCGATCCATCTTTCGAGCCCCTCGATAAAGGTGCGCCGCGGTTGGCGCCCCATGGCCTCTCCCTGGAAAGCTGCTTCGTTCAGCTCTGCCTGACGCTTCGCTGCATACTCCCGCGCCTGGCGCTCCCCTTCTCGATTCCCTGCAAACGTTCGTTGATATCGGTGACCGTGGTACGTTTCCGTGACCACCCAACGGTTCCTCTTTTCCCTGTATCTGACTGTGATTCCCATGTTTCGCGTTCCTCAGGCTGAGGGCCGCGCTTGCAGCTCTCAGCGTACCTCTCAACGGCGCTTTGCTCAAAGCGCACTGCTGTGCCTATTTGGACGAAGCCGATGCGGTGCTTGTTGCCGTAGACCCAGCTCAGGCTCATTCCTAGCCTTGCAGCCACTTGTTCTGGTCGGAGTAATGCTTTGTTCATGATCTCGACTCTAGTTTCTCAGTTTGAGAAATCATGACGAGGCGTAGGGATTGATTGAATTGTTGAGCTTTTTTTTGCTTCTACAAAACAAGCAGGGCATTGACCTGGTTTTTTGTGTGTGATATAGAGGCCTTGGTCAAGGAGTAGCACGACATGCCTTAGAATAATTGCAGCATTATTTTTATAGAGCTGCACCTGATGTAATCAGCTTCGATTTCATCTGTGGCAAGATATTCCCCTAACCGTGGGGAATATCAGCGTTAGATTTTCATAGGTTTATGGTAGAAGGGGGTGAGCATTTCATTTACAATATGGGATTATTCTGTGGCTCTTCTAATGCTGTGTCTTGTACTTTTACAAAGGAGGGTAAAATGGTTTCATTGGATATTGTTACGGCCTTGATGGAGAAGTGTATACAACTTAGAAAGGTTCTTAGAGATAGGAGGTTGGCTCATAATGGTATTAGTAGTGACCCCCCGTTATATGAGATTAGAGATAATATCGTTTCGGGAAATATCAACCCGAAAGATTATTGGAAAATTGTGGAGTTCGAGGTGCTTGATGAAAAGATGAAGTTGAGAGAAGAGATGCGCTACCATAGGCGTGCTTCACTGACTCAAGTGGTCTATTTTGGATCCCTTTATCATGAGCATTATGATCTATGGTCAGAAAGAGGTGAAAGGGATTATAATAAGAGACGAATGATTGAGTTGACTGTTGAGATGGGTGAAACTTTGGGCTGGGGTTTCTATCATTGGGCATTTGCCGAAGATTTTTTTGGAAGAATTGCTCAATTTGAATCTAAGCGAGCCAAGATGGGAGGTGAAGCAAAATCCTCTAAAAGAAATGAAGAGAAAACATTGTTGAAGTGTCTGGTGAAGTCACAGTTGGAACACCACCCCCAGAGAAAAAAGGGGTGGTCAAATATGTATGACACAGCCGAAATTATCGGAAAGAAAATTGAAGAAATTGCGGAGGAGCAAAATTTTCCCATTTCAAAAAAAGGAGATGATCTTCAGCATGAGGTTATTATATTGATAGATGAAAATAAAGATGTGGCTAGCATCTATAAAAACAACTCTCGTTCCCGTGGCGGGTGAGTATAGTGGCTGGTGATGTTTGTGAATATAAGATCGGCATATGTATAGGGGACAGTTGCTAATGTGCAAGGAGGCAGGCGTGACTCCTACTCACCCTACGATTGAGCCGTGGTGAGCTATATTAAACTCCCAGCTGGAAAAGCCTTGCCGCCCTGGGTGGGCGACAAGTTAAAGCGAGAATCAGAGAGTGCTCAGGTCTGGCGGCCCTTGCCAAGGCATCAAGTCGATGTAACGTGTTCGGTTGTGATTAAACACCCATACCTGCTGTCGAGCTATCAGCACGTCCAGAGCGTTTTTGAGGCGCTTTTTATCACGCAGCGGACGTGGGGCTCTTTGGCGCGCATCGTTGTAGCGCATGACACGCCAGTTGAACTGCCGGAGTTCATTAAACCATTCTGATAGGCGATAGGCATCTTGTTCTTCCTGGGGAGGTGGCATGAACACCTGCCGGAAATGGCCGGAGAAGTAGAGACAAATGTCCATTCCCATCAGTACTGTCTCGGGGATTATCCCCCCCTCGTAGCCTTCAAAAATATGTATCAAGGCCGCTACGCGAGCCACATTTTCTGCAAGCTTCGAACCATGATCGGGGCACTCCTCGAAATACCCGCCTGGCCCCATTTGTTGCTCGATTTCATTGGCCACCTGTATCCAACAGGCTGCCCCCTGCTGTGTAAATTCCAGCACTTCTCGCGGCGTGTCCGGCGACTGGACCAAAATCAGGTTCTCCTGCGTCAAGGTGGCAAGCCGTGACTCAGCCTCCTTCCAGGCCTCCTGTTCTTGAGGAGTGTGCAGCGAGTAGAAACGCTGACCACGAAATGATGGCGGTGCGCAGACGATGAAGCGGGCGAGCATGCCAGAACCTCTTGCCTGCTGACCCTGGGTTTCCATGTACTTTTGCAGGATGCCGGGCTGCACCATCAGCAGCAGCATCAGGCGGGCATCGTCCAGCACGATATCTTCCTTGGTGGCCCTTGTGATGAGCGCGCTGCCGCCACTCCACAGGGTGCTGATGTGGCCGCGTGCCCGGTTCATGGCGCCCTTGAAAAAGATCTCCGCCTCGTCAGTGGCCAGAGCGGCGGTTGGAATCGCTTTTTCCATTCCCAGAAAGAGTGCTTCCGGTGAGGTGTCCTGATAGATCAGCCGGAACTCGCGGGGAGGCTCGGGCTTACGCTGATGCAGTTCTTGCAGCAATCGACGTTCATGCTCCGCTATACCACCTTTGGTCTGCTTTCGGTAGATCGCCTGGGTCAATACCTTCACCTCGGTGCGCCACTCCTCCAGCTCTCCCAGATAGGCATCCAGCCGTTTACGCCACTCCCGGCGCTGTTTGCGCTGCTCCTCGTGAATGGGATGCGTCACTTTTTCGATAAGGATGGATTTGCCCTCACCAGAGCCTGCCACGCCCAGCACGTTGAGTGAGGGGGGCTTGCTCGCGCCATAGGGCATCTTCACGTCGTAGCGGCCCTGAGCCACTATGCCGACCCCCCCCAGCAGGGTCAGGAAGGTGAGATCAATCGGCACCTGACAGTTGCGGCTCAGCTCATTACTGGATCGCCATAATAAAGTAGGTTCGATGCGCAGGGGGTTGAAGCTGCCGGGGGCAGGCAGTACCGGCTGGAAGGGATAGCTCATTGTCACTCTCCTGTGGGGGTTGAAATTGCCATCAGGCCTATTCGTCTGGCAGTGAAGAGAGTGACACCCCTAGTAATGAATGGGATTAGCAATGCTTATTTGACGAGAACCTGAAAAGCATAGCTGTTGACATAAGGGGGGGAATGCTATCCATAAACCATCGTGCTGCGAGCATGAGCTCTGACGATGTGGTTATTCCTGCTATTGGTAGCCAAAATCACCGGTTTTCAAGTGACATCTGGGGCACACGCCGCGTGGCTGTGGGAAACCTGGCAGGGGGTGGTTGAAAAATACACTAGAATGTTTGGTTATATACATGTCTCTATGCAGTCCTATTGGATGGAGTTGCCTGGCCTGTCATTCTGTTTACCCTGAAGTCCGGCACTGTCGCCGACCGTCGAAAGGGGACGGTGAACACGCGACATAACGCAGGTGATGAGCCGATCTGAGCTCAGTGGGACCTGCCAGATGGCTCAAGGATGAGGTCACTTAAATGTGAAGCCTACCGGCGGCTGCTATCGTGGCAGCGTATGCCCTGAGCAATCGGCTTAGAGTAGGCCTTGCACAGGTAGCTGGCGGCGTAGAACACCTGGGCAAAGGTCGCCGCGCCATCGCGGTGCAAGCAGTACACGTAGGGTTGCTGGGTCAGCTTGTCTGTGGCGACATGAACCCTCCCTGCCATGGCATGGTGGGGCCAGTTGATGGCCCAGCTCCAGGCCCGGACGCAGCGGTGATAGAGATTGTCCAGTTCGTATCCCCCGCCGAATGAGGGAGAGAAACAGCCCAGCGAGCAAAAGGCGTCGTAGTTGAGCAGCAGCATCAGGTGGTAGTGAGGCTTGGGGCTAGCGTCTTGCTCACGGGCCCACAGATAGCGGATCTCGGTGTGGTACTTGGTGCCTGCTGCATCTAGCTCCTTTCGCAGCGCGTAGAAGAAACGGCTCAGACAGGCATTGTCGGCGTGTATCGGACCTATCGGCATGGCCTGGGGGAAGCGCAGGTCAAGGCGAAACGCCAAGGTGCGGTTCTGCTGGGAAGTGGTGTGCTGGAGTACCCGCAAGGTGGTCTCTAGGTAGTTCTCGATCAGCGGGCCAAGTTCATGCTGCTGAGCCGGTAGTCCTTTGTACCAACTGTCGTAGTAGAAGCGCAGCTTGGGATTGTCGGGATGGCGCTTGGGGCCTGTCATGATCATGGGTCTCTCCTGGCTCAGTATGCATTTCACACGCGCACACGGCTATCCGCCGTAAAGCGGTGGCTATAGGGTGGTCATGGGTGGGGTGTGGGTCTGTCATCACTGGCCCCCTCGATAGGGGCCGCATGGCGATCAAGGGACAACAACGCTCATGTGCAGCGCTATGGGGCGCTAGTCAGTAGGGGCTTGTGTGGGGCGCCTCTGGTAACGCGATGCTCTGTGTTGGACTGATTGTGATGGTCGCGTTTGCCATCATGTCGTTGTGATTACTCCTGTCGGTACCGTAATGTGCATGGTCTGTTTGCCATGCCTTTCCCTATGGTGATGTCTTCCTTCCCTATAATGATCTCCACTGATCTCTTCCTAAGGAGGGTCGGAGGCTATGGTAGGCCTCCTCCCTATGGGGGGTATCTCTCTTTCTCCTCTACCCTGTTATTACTATTGGGTATGGTTTAGCTGACGCATATTACTATTACCGTCACAATACCGATCCTGATGGTGGCATCAGCCTTGTTCGAGGCACGATGATTATCGGGGGTATATGTTGAGGAGGTTCTCTCGGAGTTCGAAAAAATAATTCCATTTAATCAGAGAGATAATGAGAAAGCCGTCAAGCTCAAAGCATTGTGTATGCCAGTAAACTTTTATTGAGATCTATATCACCCCTGTGATCCTAGATTCATAGAATAACCGCAGCACTTTGGACCACCCGGTAGAAGCAGGAGGGCCAGCGCCGGTACCCTCCCTGCTTTACCGACCAAAG